>CANFOX010000025.1 GCA_947448845.1 Microbacteriaceae bacterium
CACACTCGTTGGGCAACGCACGGAGCACCTACTGATCAGAACGCCCACCCGCATCTCGGTGGTAGGCGGAACATAATTTATTTGATTCACAACGGCATTATTGAAAACTTTGCAGAACTCAAAGCTGAGCTTCTGGCCGCTGGCACAAAATTAGAAAGTGAAACCGACACCGAGGTTGCCGCGCAACTTGTGGGCACTGAGTTCGAGAAGACTGATGATTTGCTCGACGCGTTCAAGGCGGTGGTGAATCGCTTGCAGGGTGCCTTCACCATTTTGGTTGTCGACCAAGACCGCCCAGACGTAATTTTGGCCGCCCGCCGAAATGCTCCGCTTGTGGTTGGTCTGGGTGTTGGCGAAAACTTTTTAGGTTCAGACGTGGCAGCCTTCGTTGAGCACACCAAGCGAGCCATTTCGGTTGGGCAAGATCAAATCGTAATCTTGAAGGCTAACGAGGTGAGCATCATCGGTTTCGATGGTTCACCTGCGAAAGCTGAAGAATTTACAGTTGACTGGGATGCCTCGGCTGCCAGCAAGGGCGGCTGGCCGAGTTTCATGGCCAAAGAGATTGCCGATCAGCCACAGGCGGTCGCTGACACCTTGATGGGTAGATTGGCCAGCGATGGTTCGGTTACCTTGCCAGAACTGGATGCCATCGGGGCAGCCGCCAACGGCGCCATCAGCCGCGTCACCATCGTGGCTTGCGGAACGGCAGCTTATGCCGGTGACATTGCCCGATATGCCATTGAGAAATGGGCGCGAATTCCAGTTTCGGTTGAGTTGGCACATGAGTTTCGCTATCGCGACCCGGTGATCGACAAAACAGAACTTGTCATTGCTTTTAGTCAATCGGGTGAAACCATGGACACCCTGATGGCAACTCGCTATGCCAAAGAGCACGGGGCTAAAGTTCTTTCGGTTTGCAACACGCAGGGTGCCACGCTGGCAAGAGAAGCCGATGCCGTGCTCTACACCCACGCCGGCCCAGAGGTTGCCGTGGCTTCGACCAAGGCGCTGGTTGCCCAGATTTCGGCCGGTTTGTTGATTGGCCTTTACCTAGCCCAGGCTCGCTCATCGCAACCGGTCGCGGAACTTCAGCGCATTGGTCGCGAACTACTCAAGTTGCCGGCCAAGGTAACCGAAACCCTAAAGATTGCTGAGGCTTCAGTTCAACTTGGCAAAGACTTCGCCAATGCCCGATCGGTGCTCTTTTTGGGGCGAAACGTTGGCTTCCCAGTAGCCATGGAAGGCGCCCTCAAGCTAAAGGAACTGGCCTATATTCACGCCGAGGGCTTTGCAGCTGGTGAACTCAAGCACGGCCCGATTGCTCTTATCGAGCAGGGGCAACCGGTGATTGTGATTGTGCCTAGCCCACACGCTGCCGACCATCTAAACGCCAAGGTAATTTCGAACATCCAAGAGATTCGTGCTCGTGGTGCTCGTGTGATTGCCATTGCAGAAGAAGGCGATTCTCAAGTTGCCTCACAGGCTGAAACCGTTATTTATTTGCCCGCAACTGAACCGCTATTAACCCCGGTGTTAGCAGTAATTCCACTTCAGGTTTTCGCCATGTCTTTGGCTACGGCCAAAGGCCTAGATGTTGACCAGCCACGCAATCTTGCCAAATCGGTGACGGTGGAATAACAATGATTCGCGGAATCGGTGTAGATCTGGTGCAGTTGCAGCGGTTCGAGCGTGCTCTTACCCGCGCGCCGCGCCTGGTTGAGCGCCTGTTTGCCGAGAGCGAGCGGCATGCGCCAGTGCGAACTCTGGCAGGCCGTTTTGCCGCCAAAGAGGCGTTTATCAAGGCTCTTGGTGACCCTCGTGGGTTGCGTTGGCAAGAGGTGCGAGTAGTGGCAGATGAACTTGGCAAGCCAAGTCTTGAAACCAGTGGGGCAACCAAGAGCCGCCTCGAGGCTCAGGGAATCAATAACTTGCACCTTTCGATTACGCACGATGGCGGCATGGCCTGCGCGTTCGTGGTGGCTGAGGGCAAATGATGCGCCAGTTGATTGTTGACCTAAATGCGGTTGCCCATAACTTGGGTGCCATTCGCGAGCGAGTTCACGGCGCCAAGGTCATGGCAGTGGTGAAGGCCGATGCCTACGGTCACGGCATGATTCCGGTAGCCAAGCGCCTCGAGCAAGAAGGCGTCGATTATTTCGGCGTTGCCGATTTGGGCGAAGCGGTTGAACTTCGTCAAGCTGGAATTAGCACCCCGATTCTGGCTTGGCTTCACGCCGCCGATGAAGATTTTCGCCGCGCCACCGAATTCAACGTCGAAGTTGGCATTAACAGCGAGGCGCAGCTCAACACCGCTCTAACCACGGCGGCGGTGCAGGGCAAGCCGCTTCGACTGCACCTCAAGGTAGACACCGGCCTCAACCGCAACGGAGCGAGCGTTGACGAATGGCCCGGTTTGGTAAGTGCGGCAAAGTCGGCTGCCGAAACCGGCCACGTTGTGATCGCAGGGGTTTTCAGCCACCTATCGAGCACCTCAACCACCGACGACGCTCAGCAAATTGTTCGCTTCGAAATGGCCACATCGCTGGCCCGAGTGATGGGGCTTGAGTTCGAGATGCGCCACCTCACCGCAAGCGATGGAACCTTCAATTACCCGCACGCGGCCTACGAAATGGTGCGCATCGGCATTGCCCTTTATGGTCTTTCACCGTTCAGCGACAACCGCGCTGCCGACTACGACTTGATTCCCGCCATGACTGTGAAATCAGAGGTTGTGCACGTGAAACGCGTGCCAGACAACACTCCGGTTGGCTATGGCTACGAACACCGCACCGTTGGCGAAAGTTCACTGGCTCTGGTTCCAATTGGTTATGCCGAGGGTCTTCCAAGAAATGCCAGCCCGCGCGCCAAGGTAAAAATCAACGGCCGCACCTACCGCATCAGCTCTCGCATTGCCATGGATCAGTTTGTTGTGGATGTTGGTGACGACGACGTGAAAATTGGCGATGAGGTGCTGATCTTCGGAAACCCGGCAGCCGGGGCGCCAAGCGCCGATGAGCTGGCGAACGCAGCCAGAAGCATTAACTACGAGATTGTTACCCGCATGGGCGGGCGCCTAGAGCGCAGCTACCTTGGCGAGGCGGGCGGCAGTTGATTCGGGCAGAACTTGCCCGGGCAACCATAGCCACCCCAGAAGCCATGCACCGCTTTGGCGTTGGCCTGGCGAGCCACCTGCGCGCCGGTGATTTACTTGTGCTGGCAGGCCCGCTTGGCGCCGGTAAAACCGCGCTCACTCAGGGCATCGGTGCCGGTCTTGAAGTTACCAGCGCGGTTACCAGCCCAACCTTTGTGATTGCCAGAACCCACCAGCGCGAAGCAGGCCAGCCCGACCTCGTGCACGTTGACGCCTATCGTCTCGGCAGCCCATTCGAGTTAGATGACCTAGACATCGACTTCGAAAACTCAATAGTCGTGGTGGAGTGGGGGCAGGGTTTCTTCGACCCTGCCGACCAGCCGCTGCTCGAAATTGCGATCAGCCGCGACGAAACCGGCGAGAGCGAAGTTCGTGAGTTGGCCGCTACCGGCTTCGGTGAGCGCTGGGCTCAAAGTGCCTGGCCGGTGGAAAGTTGGCTGCAGTGAATCGCCACCGATTGGTTATTGACACCTCTGGTGGAACATCCGTTGCAGTTTTTGTTGACGGTGAATGCGTTGCCGAAATAAATCAAACCGACACCATGAAACACGCCGAAACCATTGGAGTTGCCATTCAACAGGTGTTGGCTGATGCCAAAATCACGCCGAAAGAAATTGGTTCGGTAGTGGTTGGGCGTGGCCCCGCACCCTTTACCGGCCTTCGAATTGGCATTGCGGCGGCAACCGCGTTTGCCCTCGGGCGAGGCGTGCCGCTGTTTGGCGTGGTTAGTCTCGACGCCGTTGCCATGGCAGAGCGGGCGAGCGAATCTTCTGAGGAGCTATTGGTAACCACCGATGCCCGCCGCGGTGAGGTTTACTGGGCGCTCTATGCCGCGGGTGCAATGCCGCCAAGAGCCGTTCGTGGCCCGAGTGTTGGCAAGCAGGCAGCGGTTCTCGAAGAACTTGAGGCGGCTGGTTTGCACTACCGCGGCGCTTCAGCACCGGTTACCGCCGCTTGGCTGGGCAAAGTTTTCGAGGCGCAGCTGGCCGACGGGGTTGAGTCGCGCGAGGTAACCCCGCTTTACCTACGTGAAGCTGATGCCGCCGCACCCGCCGCTGGAACCCAGTTTGGTAAGCCGGTGAACTAATGAGTTTGCCAATTCGCCCAGCCACCGAGGCAGACCTCGCGGCCATCATGCGCATTGAAAACGAGTGCTTCGGCACCGATGCCTGGCCAGAGGCAACCATGCTCACCGAACTGCTCTCGCACCACACCCACTACTTTGTGGCCCACGACGGCGACGAGCTGCTTGCATACGCCGGGGTTGCGGTGGTTGCCGGCAGCGGTCAAGCCGACATCAACACCATTGCGGTTGCGCCGAAAGCTCGCCGCCAAGGTTTCGGCGAAGCTCTGCTGCAGCACGCCATCGACACCGCGGGTGGCCTTGGCGCAAGTGAAATGTTTCTCGATGTTCGTGCCGACAATGAAGCGGCCCGAGCGCTCTATGAAAAGTTTGGTTTTGAGCAACTTAAGATTCGCAAGGGTTATTACCAACCAGACAATGTGGATGCGGTGGTGATGCGCAGGCCCATCAAGGCGCGAGTGGCAGAACCGCTGGTGCTCGGCATCGAAAGCACCTGCGATGAAACCGGCATTGGAATTGTGCGAGGCACCACCTTGCTTGCCAATGTGATTTCATCTTCGATGGAACTGCACGCGCGCTTCGGCGGGGTAGTGCCAGAGGTTGCGGCCCGCGCCCATCTTGAGGCGCTGCAGCCGGCCATTCAGCAGGCGCTCGCCGAGGCTAAGGTCTCGTTGCAAGAACTAGACGCTATTGCGGTTGCCAATGGGCCAGGTTTGGCCGGCGCGCTCATGGTGGGCACCGGTGCTGCCAAGTCGCTTGCGGTGGCGCTCGAAAAGCCCATCTATGCCGTGAACCACCTGGTTGGCCACGTTGGGGCCGATGTGCTCGAGCGCGGTCAGGTGGAATCTCCAACGGTGGCGCTGCTGGTGAGCGGTGGTCACACATCGCTATTGCTTGTAAAAGACCTACTTGATGATGTGGTGCTTCTCGGCGAAACCGTCGACGATGCCGCCGGTGAGGCGTTCGACAAGGTGGCCCGAGTGCTCAGCCTGAAATACCCTGGTGGGCCAGAGATTGATCGACTGGCGGCCGAAGGCGACCCAAACGCCATTCGGTTTCCACGCGGGTTATCGCAGCCGAAAGACATGGCAGAGCACCGCTACGACTTCAGTTTTAGCGGGCTCAAGACGGCCGTGGCTCGACACGTTGAGCAGGCGAGGGGCAGAGGCGAAAACGTAAATCTGGCCGATGTTGCCGCGGGTTTTCGCGAGGCCGTGGTCGACGTTCTGTTGACCAAAGCCGTTGCTGCCTGTCAAGAGCACAATGTGCCACGCCTATTACTTGGCGGGGGTGTGGTTGCCAACGCCAGGTTGCGCGAGGTGGCGAAGGCTCGTTGCGAGGCGGCCGGCATTGACCTTCGCATTCCCGATTTCAAACTTTGCACCGACAACGGGGCCATGATTGCCGCGCTTGGTGCACAACTTGTGATGGCCGGCCGCGCACCATCGAACCTCGATTTCGCCACCAGCTCAACTCTGCCGGTCACCACGGTTCAAAGCTAAACTCAAATCATGACCTACGAATACGACCCAAACTCAACCACCCCAATTGCCTCAGGCGCTGTGGTGGCCCCTCAGGCAACCCCACTCGCGACCCCAACCACACCAGAAAAAGCCAGGTTCAACACCCTTGCCGTGGTCTCTTTTGCGCTGAGCCTGTTGAGCGCCTTGGGTATTCCAGCCGTAATCATTGGTCACTTCGCGCTCAGCGACATTAAGAAAAGTGGCGAACGCGGCCGCGTTCTGGCCATTCTCGGTTTGGTGTTTGGCTACCTAACCATAGTTAGCGCCATTGCTTTCACCGCACTATTCTTCGGCTTAATGGTTGAAGCCCTGCACCGTCTTCAGCAAGAGAACCCAGACTGGCAGAACCAGCTAGACCAGTTTCAGCAGCTTCAAAATAGCTAAGGTTTCGCGAGCGGCTCGGCAACAAGGGCTCGATGCGCTTGCCCAACCCGAGTGATGATTAGCGTTAGCGAGTTGTCACCCTTTGGCGCCAGCTCTTTACGCAGTTGCTCTGGAACCACATCTGAGCCACGCTTCTTAATCTCGAGCGTGCCAACATTTCGTTCACGCAGGTAACCGCGCAGGTTCTTGCGATCGAATGGCAGGTCATCCAGAATCTTGAAGCCGCGCATCCATGGTGAATCAAGCTCGGCATCGCCGGTGAGGTAGGCAATTTCGCGGCTAATCAGGTGCGTGTTGGTTTGCCCGGCTAGCAAACCAATTAGGTGCGAACGAATCACTGCGTTATCTGGCTCGTAAAGGTATTTGCCCAGTGCGCCAACTTCGGCAGGCTCGAATTCGTGAGTTTCTGCAGTGAGTTCAAAGCGAGTGGATGACCGAATCAGCATTGCCGACCGCTTCACATTGGTTCTGGCCACCTGATTGAACCAGAGCGAACACTCAACTAAATCACCGTCAACTGATACCCACTGGGCCTCGGCGTTTTCTGGAATGCCGTCGTGCGGGTGCCCCGGGCCGAGCTTGATGCCGGTTGGGTGCGACCCAATGTTCTCAAAAACCCAGTCGAGCGGCGGGCTGAATTCTTTGGGGTTGAACTTGCGGGTACCGCGGGTTTTTCCCGAGCTGCCGGCTTCACGCCGAGCCGGGTCGAAGAAGAGCCCATCGAATTGGTTGAGGTCGAGCTTGGTCACATCTTCGCTAAGCACCTCGGCATTTTCGAACGGGCCAAGGTTATAGGTGGCAACCGCTGCGGTAACCGGGTCTATTTCGTAAGCTTTCACTGCCAAATCGAGGGCTGCAAAACTCATGGCCTCGGCGCCAATGCCGCAACCCAGGTCGGCAACTTGGTTTACGCCGGCCGCACGAAATCTTTGGGCATGCAGGGCGGCTACCGAAAGCCGGCTGGCTTGCTCGAGCCCGGCCTCGGTGAAAAGCATGCGGCCGGCAAAGTCGCCGAACTTTGCGCGAGCTCGTCGGCGCAGTTTGGCTTGGGTTAGCACCGCCGCCACGAGAGCGGCGTCGTGCCCGGTCGCCCGCATTCGCGCTACCTGTGCCACCACGTCGGCCTTGGCGTCGAACTCGGTTTCGCGCAGCAGCGTCTGCGCCGCCGGCGTGGCAAGCAGCACGAACTCGTTGACATCCATGTTGAAAAACTAGCACTCGCCTTGATTGAGTGCTAACTGTGCCTTATAGTTTTATTAGCACTCACCACCCGAGTTTGCTAAAAAATTCACTGAAAAGAAGAGGTCAAGCATGTCGGTTTCGATCAAGCCACTTGAAGATCGCATTGTTGTTCGCCCACTAGAGGCCGAGCAGGTAACCGCATCGGGTCTGGTTATTCCAGACACCGCAAAAGAGAAGCCACAAGAGGCCGAGGTTATTGCCGTAGGCCCAGGTCGCGTAGACGAAAAGGGAACCCGTATTCCGGTTGACGTAGCCGTTGGCGATAAGGTTATCTTCTCGAAGTATGGCGGCACCGAACTCAAGTACAACGGCGAAGAGTACCTAGTGCTCTCGGCCCGCGATGTACTTGCAATCGTGGTTCGCTAAACCAGTTTTTACAAAAGACCCCGGGCTTCGGCTCGGGGTCTTTCTCTTTCTGCGTCGCCGCTAACTGGTCACCCGAAAATGCCTATACGAGATGTGCGAAAAGTAAAGATTTTCGTAGCTCAAAGGTGCAATTTCAGATACGAAAAAGACTCATTTTCGCACCTTTTGTATAGTCAGATATCTTTGGGATGAGTGAACTGGCAGGCAGACGGCCCGGCTGTCATCGGCACCCTCGCTAGGCTGGATGAATGTCAGAGAAACGATTCGGCAGGGGCTTGAGCCTTGGCCTTGGCGCCTATCTGATTTGGGGAAGCTTTCCGCTAATCATTCGCATGCTGGCATTTGCCAGCCCGTTTGAAGTTGTGGTTTGGCGAATCGTCTTCGGTTTCTTACTCGCCGCAGCAATCATTTCTGTCATGCGCGGTTGGGCATCCGTTCGAAATGTTTTCAAAGATCGCAAGTCGGTGATTTGGATTCTGGTTGCAGCAATTCTCATCTATGTGAACTGGCAGGCCTACGTTTTTGGCGTGAACTCGCACCAGATAGTTGAAACCGCTCTTGGGTATTTCATCAACCCGCTGGTCACCATTTTGCTTGCGGTCGTGTTCTTGGGCGAGCGCCTCAGTCGTTTGCAGTGGGGTGCCGTTGCATTTGGGTTTAGTGCCGTGACTCTGCTCACCTTCGACTATGGCCGCCTTCCGTGGATTGCCCTCACGCTAGCTTGCTCGTTTGGCCTTTACGGCCTCGCCAAGAACAAACTCGCGGGCAAGGTTTCGGCGCTTAACAGCTTCGCACTCGAGTCTGGCTTTTTGTTGCCGCTGGCGCTGGTGCAGGGGTTATTGGTGGCGCAGCTGAACCAAGGGCTTGAGTTTGGCGCTGTTGGTTTTTGGGGCAGCGCCGGCTTGGTGTTATTCGGCTTCATGACAGCGGTTCCGTTGATTATGTTTGGGGCCGCCGCCAAGCACGTGCCCCTGCGCTACATCGGCTTTATGCAATATCTGACACCGGTTTTGCAGTTCACTCTGGCACTCACGGTGTTCGGTGAGCCAATGCCGCTGGCGCGCTGGGTGGGCTTCGGCTTGGTGTGGGCGGGGTTGGTTTTACTTTCAATTGATGTATTTCGATCTTCGCGAACAAATCGAACCAAGACCGCTTAGGTTTCAAGTGTGTAACATCTGTTGCTTCATGTTACGAAAGGGTTCATTCTGACTTTGAATCTGGTTATGCTTTTGATAACGATCATGTGTTTGGTCGCCACTATTTCATTAACAAGGAGAACCATATGAGCGCATTCAAGCGCACTTTGGCGACTGTCGCGGCTGTAGCCTCGATTTCGCTTGTAGCACTCGGTGCTGCGCCTGCTCAGGCAGCGCAGAAGCCACTCAAGTTCGGTGCATTGATTCCAATCACCGGCGCACTTGCATTCCTCGGAGCCCCTATCAAGGCTGGCTACGCACTTGCAGTAAGCGACATCAACGCAGCTGGTGGAGTAAACGGTCAGAAAGTTCAGATCAAGTACGCTGACGAAGCAGACTCGAGCACCCCACAGGTTGTAAAAGACTCAGCAAGCAGCTTGCTAACCTGGGGCGCTAACGTAATCCTCGGTGCAGCATCTTCTTCGAACACCAAGAACGCAATCGACAACATCGTTGCTCACAAGGTAGTTCAGATTTCTCCGTCGAACACCTCGCCTTCGCTTACCGACTGGCCAGACAACGGTTACTACTTCCGCACCGCTCCTAGCGACCTTTTCCAGGGTGCAATTCTTGGAAACCAGATCATTGCTAGCGGTAACAAGAAGGTTGCAGTTATCTACCAAGACAGCGCCTACGGTGTAGGTCTTGACGCTTCGCTAGAGAAGGCTGTAAAGGCAAAGGGTGGAAGCATCACTGCTTCGGTTAAGTTCTCTACCGGTGCGAGCGACTTCAGCTCGGTTGTAACTCAGGCACTTTCGGGTGGCCCAGACGCAGTTGCAATCGTTTCTTACGACGAGTCACTTCAGATCATTCCTGCTCTGAAGACCGCTGGCTTTGTTGGTGGAAGCAAGATTTACCTAGTTGACGGTAACCACAAGGATTACTCGAGCAACACCTTTGCTTCATACCTAAACGGTGCAACCGCTACCGAGCCAACCGCTGGTGTAAACACCAAGTTCCAGAAGCGCGTTGCTGCTCTATGGAAGAAGACCACTGGCAAGAAGCTAACCGACTTCACCTACTCGACCCAGGCTTACGACGCAGCTATCGTGGCAGCACTTGCTGCTACCGCTGCTGGTAAGAACACCGGTGTTGCCATCAAGGGCAAGCTAACCGGAATCACCGCTGGTAAGACCGCTGTGAAGTCGTTCGTAGCTGGTGTGAAGGCTCTAAAGGCCGGCAAGAAGATCCACTACTTTGGATTCTCAGGCCCTATCGACTTCGACAAGAATGGTGACCCAGCTGGTGGAACCATCGGTGTCTTCAAGTACGGTAACGCCGGTCTAAGCACCCTGACCAAGGTAATCGCAGCTAACGCTGTGAAGTAACCACTAAGTCAAACTAAACAACTCCCCAAGCCTCGGCTTGGGGAGTTGTTTTTTTTACGAAAGAGTCGAAACTTACTTGAGGTCGGCTAGGTTTCCCAGGTAGAGCTCAATCATTTGAGGGTCGTTCAGTAGGTCGCGACCGGTGCCGGTGTGGGCGTCGGTGCCCTGATCGAGCACGTAGGCACGGTCGCAAATCTGTAGGCAGCGACGAGCGTTCTGCTCAACCATGATTACCGTAACGCCGGCCTTATTCACATCTTTCACGTGCAAGAAGGCCTCATCTTGGCGCACCGGCGATAGGCCAGCCGATGGTTCGTCAAGAAGTAGCACCGAGGGGTCAAGCATTAGCGCACGACCCATTGCCACCATCTGGCGCTCACCACCAGAAAGCGAACCAGCCTTCTGGGCTTTGCGCTTACCAAGGTCGGGGAACACCGAGGTTACAAACTCAAAACGTTCGTTGAATCGCTTCGGGGTTTGAAAAACACCCATCTCAAGGTTCTCTTGAATGGTCAGCGATGGGAACACGTTGTTGGTCTGTGGCACAAAGGCCACGCCCTTGCTAACCAGCTTGTTGGCCTTTAGGTTGGTGATTTCTTCACCGTTAAGCCAAATGCTGCCCTGGCGCACGTTTACCAACCCAAAGACCGCTTTCAACAGGGTGCTCTTACCGGCGCCGTTTGGGCCGATAATGCCGATGAGTTCACCTTTTCGAGCCACCATCGAGCATTCGTTCAAAATGTTGATGCCAGGCAGGTAGCCAGCATCAACGGCGTCTACGTAAACAACCGCGTCTTTTCGAGCCAGCGCCGATGAGGCTTCATCAAACTTTGACATTAGCGAACGTCTCCTAGGTCTGAGTCGGCGTGAGCGCCCAAATAGGCGTCAATCACGGCTGGGTTTTTCATAACGTCAGCGGGTGGGCCTTCTGCCACGATTTTGCCCTCGGCCATAACAACCACCCAGTCGCTGATGTGACGCACCATGTGCATGTCGTGTTCCACGAATAAAACGGTGGTGCCGTTGGCTTTGAGACCCTTAATGTGGTCGAGCAAGCTCTGCGTGAGCGCGGGGTTAACGCCGGCCATTGGCTCGTCAAGCATTACCAACTTGGGGTTACCCATAAGCGCGCGTGCCATTTCGAGCAGCTTGCGCTGCCCACCCGATAGTGCGGCCGCATAGTCGGCCGCCTTGGTGTCGAGCTTGAAGCGCTTCAACAGGGTTTCAGCACGTTCGGTAATCTCAGCCTCTTGTTTTGCCCAAATTGGGCGAATGAGCGACGCGAAGATCTTCTCGCCGGGGTTGGTTTGTGCACCGAGGCGCATGTTGTCTAGCACGGTAAGCAGGCTGAGTGCCTTGGTGAGCTGAAAGGTGCGAATCATGCCGATGCGAGCCACCTTGTATGGGGCTACACCTGCCAAGTTGCGCCCCTCAAAGTTCCAGGTGCCGGTGTCTGGTTTGTCGAAGCCGGTGAGCAGGTTGAACAGGGTGGTTTTACCCGCTCCGTTTGGCCCAATCAGCGCGGTGATTTTGCCACGTGGAATCTCAAGGTGGGCAACGTCAACCGCCTTGTTTCCACCGAAACTTCGCGAGACGCTATCTGCAATCAGAATTGGGTCGACTTTTTGGCAACCTGGTTCGATGGTGCCTTTTGCGATTAAATCAGCCATTGATCTGAGTCTCCTTCTTGTTTCCAAAGAAGCCTTGTGGTTTGAATATCACCAGCAGCATGAGAGTGACACCCATGACTACGAATGGAATCTGGCTGGCTTGGTCTTGAGTCATGAACGGCAAAATTCCAACACCCTGCAGACCCTGAAGTAGGTGCTGCAAGAACAAGAAAACCACGAAGAAAACCATTCCGCCGGCGATTGGGCCAAGCACGGTGGCGGCTCCACCAAGAAGAAGTAGGGTCCAACACATGAAGGTGAAGTTGGTTCCGAAAACTGTTGGCTGCACGGTTTGGCTGTCAATTGAGAACACAATGCCACCGAAGGCACCGAAGATGCCACCAATGGTGAGCGCCTGCATCTTGTAGGCAAAGGTGTTTTTGCCAAGCGACTTGAGGGCGTCTTCGTCTTCGCGAATGCCCTTTAGTGCACGGCCCCAAGGGCTTCGAGTGAGCACCAACATTATGAGTGCACAGACCACCACAGTTGACCATCCGGTCAAATCAGACCAGAGTTGCTTCTCGGTAAGCGGAATGCCAAGCACGTTATAAATGCCCTGCGGAATTGGGTTCATTTTGTAGTAGGCATTACCAACGCTGTCTAGACCCTCGGTGCCGCCCGTCCAGGGGCCAAGCTGCCCAGAAGTCATGAGCAGGCGAAAGGTCTCTGAAGCAGCGATGGTCACAATCGCCAAGTAGTCGGCACGAAGTCGCAGGGTTGGAATACCAAGCACGAACGAGAAGCCGGTGGCGCAAATTACTGCAAACGCCAGCGACCCAATTGGGCCGAAGTGCAAAAACAGGTCACCGATTGCGTAGGCATAGGCACCAACCGCGGCAAAGGCAGCCTGCCCGAAGTTCAGAAGGCCGGTGAAACCAAACTGCATTGCAATGCCGAGTGCACAAAGCACGTAGGCGGCTGTCGTGGCTGAAAAGAACTGAATTAGCGGAAGTGAAAGTATCTGTACGAGATCCATGCGACTAGCCCAACCTTTGCTTCTTGCCGAGAATTCCCTGAGGGCGAACCAGCAGGGTGAGAATCAGAATCACAAGTGCGGTGGCAAAGGTAAGGTCGGTCGGAATCCAAATGGCCGAAACCTGCACCACCATTCCAATAACCAGTGCACCAACGGTGGTTCCCATTGCGGTTCCAAGGCCACCGAGAGTTGTGGCGGCAAACATCAATAGCAGGATGTTGGCACCGGTGAGATAGTTAGCCTGGTATTGAAGACCAAAGAGAATGCCAGCCACGGCGGTGGTTCCGGCGGCAATCAACCAAACTATGCTGATGATGCTCTCGATGTCGATTCCGGTAGCCGAGGCGAGGGCTGCGTTATCACTAACGGCCCGGGTTGCCTTGCCGATGCGCGTTCTGGTTAGGAAGAAGGCAATTGCAGCCAGTGTGATTACACAGATAACCATCGAGATGAGGGCAATGTTGGTGGTGTGAATGGCACCAAATGTAATCTGCTGCGTGTTACCCGAGAGGTCTTTCGTGTCACCGTTGAAAAGAATCAAGAACAGGTAGCGAAGTGCCATGGCAAAGCCAATGGAAACAATCATGGTTTGGTTTAGGCCAAGTCGGCGCTTTCTTAGTGGGCGCCAAATGTACTTGTTCTGCCCAATTCCATAGCCTGCCACCAGCACAATGGTCACTGCGGCGGCAATCAGAATCGGCCAGTGCAGAGCCACCGAAAGGAACCAAGTGAGCAGTGCGCCAAGGGTCACGGTCTCACCGTGGGCGAAGTTGCTGAAGCCGGTGGTGCCGAAGATTAGCGAAACACCGAGCGAACAAATTGCCAGCATTAAACCAAAGTTCAGCCCCTGAAAGGCATAACCGGTGAGCTGGTCGAGAAAGCTGGTGGCGGTGGATGCTCCGGCCCCGAGAGGAAAAAGCACCGACTGATCGTTGGTTGAAATCAAGTCAACAGCCTGCTGGTTGCCTTCGGTTGAAATCTTTACTCCGGCAGGCAGCGTGGTGGTGTCAATCGAAGCCACATATTTGCCGGCCTTCGGTGCATCAATAATGAAGTAACCGGAATCGTCGGTGATGCCACATGCGTTGAAGCCTTCACCGGTGATGAGAATCTTGGCACCCACCACAGGCTTGTCGTTGTCAATCAGCGTGCCCTCAACCATGAACGCGGCAGACACATCATGAGGCTTACATTCGGCGGTGGCCGCCTGTGCCGAAGTGGCGCCAAATAGGGCCGAGAACGCCACTGCCAGCATGGCGAATAGCACCAAGCTTGGAATGAAACGATTACCCGGTCGGGCTACTTTCAATAGCTGGCTCAAACCAACCTCCGTTAACTTTTAAGCAACATTGCTTTAACTCTTGAACACTACCCCAAAAATAATGCGCAATCGGCTTGCGGGTTAGACTTAACGCACTTGTTACATAACGCCGCGAGGAACCTCACCCATGACGCAAAATGACCCGTTTGGCTTTGTCGGACTCACCTACGATGACGTGCTTTTGCTGCCTGGCGAGTCGAACATTGTTCCGAGCGCGGTAAACACCTCGACCTTTATAACCAAGCGCGTGGCCATCAATGTGCCACTGCTCTCTTCGGCCATGGATACCGTGACCGAGTCACGCCTTGCCGTTGCGATGGCGCGTCAGGGCGGCATCGGCATTTTGCACCGAAACCTGTCACTCGACCAGCAGGCAGCCGAGGTTGACCGTGTGAAGCG
>CANFOX010000026.1 GCA_947448845.1 Microbacteriaceae bacterium
GATGATTCTCCCGTCAAATGGGTGATGTCTAGCTTTTTTGTGCTTGGCGGAACCCTTGCCATTTTGGCTGCGATCGGTGCCAAGACCCTGGCGCTTCCTGGCCGCATCGCCATTTTCATTTCTGGGTTAGCCACCTACGGATTCACAATTTTTGCCACCCCAAGTCAGGTTGGCTACTCGTGGCCGCATCGCTGGTTCGCCATCACGTCATTCGTGCTGATGTCGGCATGGCCGCTGCTGTCGATGCGATTCGATCGCAGTTATCCGTGGGTGGTTCGCCCAGTCGGAGCAATTTTGGCAACCGTGGCATTCAGCATCCTTTCAATTTCATTCTTAGCCACCTGGACAGACCCATCGGCTGCCAATGTTGGGGTTTGGGAGCGAGTGATTGCTGTCACTCAAACTTGGTATTTGGCTTTCGTGATTTGGGTTTGCCATTTTAGAAAGCGAAGCATGTAGTGCGCATTGCAGTTACCGGTTCAACCGGATTCGTTGGAAGTAACATTGCCGAGGTTCTGACCAGGGCAGGCCATGAAGTTCTTGGCTTAGTGCGCCGCGAACCAGGCCGCCGGCTGCTTTGGGGCTACAGCCAAGTTGATTTCGCGAGTGAAGACTCTCTGGCAGAGGCGCTCGGGGGGTTCGATTCGGTGGTTCACTGCGCCATCGCGAATGACTTTAATCGCTTGCTAGTTGATCGTGAATTTGCGTACGACTCTTATGTGGGTATGACCCAACGGGTCACCAGAGCGGCAAATCGCGTTGGCACGCAGGTTATTTACATCTCGACTGACTGGATTATGGACGGTAAAGGGCACCTTGAGCCAGAATCCAGTATCGGCAACCCGCTCAACTACTACGGGTATTTGAAAGCCTTGAGCGAGCAGGTAATTCGTGACCTCGCCCCAAATAGCGCAGCCATCTGCCGAATCGCGGGTGTTATGGGGGCTCACCGAGCTGCCGATCAGAACCCAAGAAGTCAGGATGTTGGCTTCGGCTATTTCGTTGACTCTCTGGTTAGAACCCTGCGCGAAGGCAAGCCATTCTTGATTTACAGCGGCGATTTCGTGAATAAAATCACCACCCCATCACTAGCCGCCGAAATTGGCGCACAGGTTGAGCGAGTGATTTCGCGACGTGCAGCAGGCACCTTTCACCTGGTTGGCGACGATGCTATTGGCCGCCTCGAGCTTGGCCAACTGGTTTGCGATGTATTCCAGTTGGATTCCTCGCTTCTGTTCGAAGGTGAACCGCCGGTTGAAGAGCGCTTTCCGGCGCCAATTCCGATCGACTCATCGCTAGACAATAAGGCAACAAAGCTAGCGTTGGGAATAGGTCCAACTTCGCTACGTAAACTAATAGAAGCATTTCGTGCTGAACTAGAGACCAAAGAACTGAAACCAATCACCCAACCCGAACGTTAGTTCGGCCGAGCAAAGAAGTCTTATGGCAACCACTCGCTCTCTTGTAGTTACCGCTCCTGGCGCAAAGTTTGCATCGCAAGATGTTGAGTTATTGCCAGTGAAGGGATACCGTCTTCGCATCGAGATCGAGTATTCGGGAATCTGTCACAGCGACATTCACCAAGCTCGAAACGAATGGTTCGAAGGCATCTTTCCGATGGTGCCTGGTCACGAGATTGTTGGCCGCGTGGTTGAGGTTGGCCCGAAGGTAACTCGCTTCGCACTTGGCGACCGGGTTGGCGTCGGCACCTTCGTTGACTCGTGCCGCAAGTGCGAATATTGCTTGGACGGCCGCGAGAACTACTGCCTCGCCGGCAACGTGCAAACCTATAACGGCCGCCACTACGACGGCACACCTACCTACGGCGGTTACGCCAAGCAGATTGTGGTTGATGAAAACTATGTGCTTCGGGTGCCAGAAACCCTTGACCCAGCCGGCGCAGCCCCGCTACTTTGCGCCGGAATCACGGTGTTCTCGCCGCTTCGCCACTGGCAGGCCGGCCCAGGCAAGCGAGTTGCCATTCTTGGTTTCGGTGGCCTAGGTCACCTTGCGGTGAGGTTCGCTGCCGCCATGGGCGCCGAGGTTTACGTGCTTGGCCACACCAAAACCAAGAAGGCAGATGCCAAGAAGTTTGGCGCGCTTGATTACCTAAGCGTTGACGATGCCCAAAAGAGTCACACCAACTTCTTCGACATAATCTTGAACACCACCTCGGCAAACATTCCGGTTGATTCGCTACTTCGCCTGCTACACGTAGGCGGATCGCTGGTGAACGTTGGTTTGCCTGGCGAAAGCCAAAGCTACAACCCATTCGGTTTGGTAACGGGCCTTAAGTCAATCGCTGGTTCAAACACCGGTGGCATCGAAGAAACTCAGCTAATGCTCGACTTTGCTGCCGTTTACGACATTGTTGCCAAATATGAACTTGTAGATGCCACCAAGGCCAAAGCCATCGACGCGGCATACGACCGAGTTGTGGCAAGCGATGTGCGCTACCGATTCGTTATTGACGCAAGCACCATGTAACTACCTGGTTAGCGCGGCAACCTGACGCGGCCGAACCACGAAGATCATTAGCGCCATCGCAAAAATCATGATGCCGAAAATGGTAGCCCCGACGCCGCTCAGGTCTGATTTGTTAAGTGATGTGTAAAAGGGGCCAGCCGCGGCAGTTGCCAGGTAACCAGTCACGCTCATTAGTGCTGCCGCGGTTCCAGCTTCTTGCCCATGCGGAGCCATAGCTAACGCCGAGTTGGGGGTTACCGATGCTCCAAACGCAAACACAAACGCCAGAATCAGCCCAACTGCCAACCACTGCGGCGGGTTGCTCTTAGAAATCAAAAGCATTACGAGGCCAAGCGCGGCTGATAAACCAATCACCCAGCTGAGCACCCATTGCGCTGGAACATATTGAGAAAGTTTTGAAGAAAGCTGCACGCCAACGTAAGAGCCCATTGAGTTGAGCCCCATGAATAGACCGATTGATGTGCTGGCAATAGCAAACTCTTGGCCATAAATAAACGGAACCACGCTCAGATAGGCATAAATCGCAAGGCTAAAGCAAAGTGCAATGCCAACCAAGCCGGCATATTGGCGATCGCGAAGCACAGCTCTAAAGCGGTGCAACATCCCTTTGAAAATCTGGTCTTTACGGTCGCTCACGTTCAGAGTTTCGGGCAGAAGGCGCCACGCCAAGAGCATAAGCAGGCTTGAGATGGCTGCGATAATTAGCGCAATTCCTCGCCAGTTGGTGAAATACAAAAAGAGCGAACCCATGAATGGGCCAATGAACCAAGAGGCCGCCTGAAGCAGCAAGGCACGGCTCAGTGCCTTAATTAGGTGAATGCCCTCATACATGTCGCGAATCATGGCATTTCCAACCACCATCACCGAGGCGGCACTTAGCCCCTGCAGCAATCGCATGGCGAAAAACAATTCAACCGAGTTTGAAAACGCGCAGAGCACGGTAGCGCCAAGGTAAATCGCCATTGCCATCAAAAGCGGGCGGCGACGCCCAAGACTGTCGCTCAGCGGCCCGGTAATAAGCATTCCAATTGCAAAACCCAAACTAACTGCGCTCAGCGTGAGTTGAATTAAAGATGGGCTAACTGCAAACCCTTGGGCAATCACATTGGTTGACGGCAAAAAAGGGTCAAGAGCAAACGGCTGCAGCATTTGCACCGAGCCGATAATGGCAATGGCTTTACCGCGATTTATGGTCTTGGGGCTCACTCGGTTCAGTTTAGCCACGCTCGAAACCGTGAACTCACAAAGTGCAGGGTAAATTAGATGCTGTTGCCCGCATCCCTTTCATTTTAGGAACATCATGACCACAGCTGCTGCAAACATCGGAGTCGTCGGACTCGCCGTAATGGGTTCGAACTTAGCCCGCAACCTTGCCAGCCGCGAGGGCAACACCGTTGCCGTTTACAACCGCTCTTATGAGCGCACCGAGTTGCTAATCAGCGAGCACCCAGAAGCCGGTTTTATTGCCAGCGAAACTATCGACCAGTTTGTGGCATCGCTTGCCAAGCCGCGCACCGCAATCATTATGGTGCAGGCCGGTAAGGGTACCGATGCGGTTATCTCACAGCTAACTGAGCGCTTCGAACCCGGCGACATCATTGTGGATGGCGGAAACGCACTGTTCACCGACACCATTCGTCGTGAAAAAGAGGTCAGCTCACACGGCATCAACTTTGTTGGCGCTGGCATATCTGGTGGCGAAGAGGGTGCGCTGAAGGGCCCTAGCATCATGCCTGGTGGGTCTGCTGAGGCATACAAAACCCTTGGGCCGATTCTGTCTTCGATTGCCGCCATTGCCGAGGGTGAACCATGTGTTACCCACGTTGGCACCGACGGCGCTGGCCACTTTGTGAAGATGATTCACAACGGCATTGAATATGCCGACATGCAACTTATTGCCGAGGCATACGACATTTTGCGCCAGGCCGGTGGCTACACACCTGCCGAAATCGCCGATATCTTCACCGAGTGGAACGGCGGCGAACTCGAGTCGTTCCTTATTGAAATCACCGCAGAGGTGCTAAAGCAGGTTGACGCCAAGACCGGCAAGCCGCTGGTTGACGTGATTCTCGACCAGGCTGGCAGCAAGGGCACTGGCGTGTGGACGGTTCAGACATCATTGAATCTAGGCGTTCCGGTTTCTGGCATCGCCGAAGCAGTATTCGCTCGCTCGCTCTCTTCGCAAGCCGCCCAGCGTGCCGCGGTCGATGGCCTACCTGCCGACGCCGTCAAGTGGTCGGTTGAAGACCGCACGGAATTCGTTGAAGACGTGCGCCGCGCCCTTTACGCATCAAAGCTGGTTGCCTATGCTCAGGGCTTCGATGCCATTCGTGCCGGTGCCGCAGAGTATGGCTGGAGCATCGACCTGGGTGCTGTTTCGAAGATCTGGCGCGGCGGCTGCATCATTCGTGCGCAGTTTCTAAACCGCATTGCAGATGCCTACAAGACCAACCCGCAGCTGCCATCGCTATTGTTCGACCCATACTTCAAGAAGGCGGTTGCCGGTGCGGTTTCGTCTTGGCGTCAGGTGGTTGCTAAGGCATCGCTTGCCGGCATTCCGGTTCCGGCTTACGCCTCAAGCCTTTCTTACTACGACGGGCTTCGTTCCGAGCGCCTACCGGCCGCTTTAGTTCAGGGCCAGCGCGACTTCTTCGGTGCCCACACCTACCAGCGCGTAGACATGCCAGGCACCTTCCACACCCTTTGGTCGGGCGATCGCTCCGAGGTTGAGGCTGTGCCTAGCACTCACTAGCTATGGCTATTGATTTTCCCCAACGCGCTCCAACGCTAGTCGGAAGTTCAGTTGTTCTTAGGCAGCTTGACGAGTTGGTGCTTGACGTTTACGAAGAACTTGTGGGCGACCCAGATGTTGCCATGTGGACTTCAAGCACGGCAACTTACACGCGCGAGCAACTGCTCGATTGGTTGACCACTAGGGCTGGCTCGCCCAATCGACTCGATTGGGCAATATTCCAGTCGCAGGTCTTTGTCGGTGAAATCGTTCTAAATGAGTTTGATGCCAAATCCCAGACTATGAATTTGCGAATTGCTCTATTGCCAAGCCAAAGCTCGAAAGGTTTCGGCTCTCAGGCAGTCAAGCTGGTTTCAGACTTTGCTTTTGAGGTGCTCGGTTTAGAGCGGCTAACGCTAGATGTTTTGCCTCACAATCAGCGAGCCATTCGCAGCTATCTCAAGTCGGGCTTTGAAAAGTATGACGAACTGATTGAGTCTGGTGTGGTTTTTGATCTAATGGAGCTTCGCGCCGCTAAACACAAACGAATTACTTTGCCCTAGGCATTTGGCAAGCCGGCGTTCCACCAGGCAACTTGTGGCGGTAGCGCGCAACCAGCGAGTAACCCAGTGCAAAAACCCAGGTCAATAGTGGCGCAGTCATTAGCGCCCCGAGAAACTTGAAATACCAGCGAGGTTGCAACCTAAGGATGCGCGAGAACGCCTTGTGGCCGGCGAAAAGAGCGCCATCATCCACTAAATAAACTCGCTTGGCTGTCATCTCTGCAGTGAGGCCAAACTTGCCTAACTCGGCAAACTGCCAAGGCACAACCTCGAGCGGTGCCTTGGTGTGCTTCGCAACATAGTTCGCGGTGGTGGTGCAGAAGCTGCAGTCACCGTCAAAAATCAGGGTTGCCGTCATGTTTCAAGTCTAAAGCCGAGGTTAGGCTCACAGATTATAGGAGTAGGGTTTGGCTTGTGACCTCAATAGTGTTTCAAGATCTGCATAAGCAATACGGCAAGTTTCAAGCGGTTGACGGCCTTTCGGCCAACATCGAGGCAGGGCGCATTACGGGGTTTCTCGGGCCCAACGGCGCCGGTAAGAGCACCGCACTCAGGTGCTTGCTCGGATTAGCCACGCCAACAAGCGGTTCGGCTTTGTTAGACGGCAAGAAATACACCCAGCTCTCGCACCCAAGCCGCGAGGTCGGGGCGGTGCTTGACACCTCTGGCTTCAACCGCTCGCTCACCGGGCGCCAAAACCTCAAGATTATGTGCGCCGCCGGTGGCATCAACACCGATCGCATTGCGCCGCTACTAGAAATGGTTGAGCTAACGCCTGCGGCTAATAAGCGCACCAAGGGATACTCACTTGGCATGCGTCAGCGCCTTTCACTGGCAGCCGCTCTACTTGGCGACCCGCAGATTCTGGTGCTCGATGAGCCTGCCAACGGCCTCGACCCGATAGGCATCGCCTGGCTTCGTCAGATGCTTCGCGACCTAGCCAACCAGGGAAAAACGATTTTGGTTTCTTCTCACCAGCTAGCCGAGATGCAACACACAGTGGATGACGTGCTGATTATTAACCAGGGCAAGCTGATTGCCGACGGGCCGATTGCGCAGGTCACTCAAGGCCGGTCACTGGAAGACACCTTTTTAAGTTTGGTTGGGGCTGGCAAATGAATTTGATCAAGGCAGAGTTTCTGAAACTCTTTTACCCACGCCGCACCTATGGCATTTTGCTTGCCGCCATTGCTATTTCGGTGCTTGGTGCTGCGTTTACGCCGTATGCGCTTAGCAAGATTGGTTCTGGCATGGCAATGCCGCTAACCAATGCCGCTGCTATCGATAGTGTCTATTCAAAGGCGCTCGCGGGTTACATCTTTGCAGTGATTATTGGCGTGCTAACGGTTACCTCAGAGTTCAACAACCACACCGCAATTGCAACCTACTTGGCGGCGCCAAAGCGCTGGCAGCCGATGCTGGCAAAGATAATCGTGGCCGCCATTGGTGGCGCACTGCTCAACTTGGTTGCCACGCTCGTTGGCATGGGTAGCGCCGCCTACGCTCTAACTTTCTACCCCGAGGCCGTAGCCCCGGCAAGCAATGTATGGCTCGACTTTTCGCTAGTTGCCCTGTTGACGGGCGCGGTTTTGTCGCTAATTGGCGTAGGCATTGGCGCGCTCATTCGCAACCAGAATGCGGCAGTCAGCATCAGTTTTGTGTGGTTGTTTCTCATTGACCGCATTCTGGCTGTGTTGTTCGTTGATGTTGGCAAATACTTGCCAACCGGTTTGGTTACCTCGCTCATGAACCTCAAGTTCAACTACACCGGGCCGGTGGTCAGCGTAAACACCGGCGATTACCTCGAGCCGTGGCCGGCAACCGGCTTGCTCGTTGCATACGGTGCGGTTTTCGTGCTGGCTGCCTTGCTAACCACGAACCGTCGCGACATCGACTAGGCGCCAAACTTCAAATCGTTAACAATACGTAATCTTTGTAAGTTGCACTTGCCAAAGCATGAGAGAAGTATGTAGAGGGTGACTAGATCTTATGGTCGCCAATCTCTAGGAACCCTTAGAGAAAAATTCAATTGAAAGGTGAGAAGTGAAGAAATCTTCATTGATCTCAATCATTGCTATCGCGGCTGTTTCGGCGCTAGCTTTGACCGGTTGCTCAAGCAGCACCACCGACAGCGCAAGCTCGAAGCGTGCCTGTGTAATTTTGCCAGACGCTGACAGCGGAACTCGCTGGGTGCCAGGCGACCAGCCAGCTCTCGAGAAGGCTCTAAAGGCTGCTGGCTACGAAGCTGACATCCAGAACGCCCAGAACGACACCAGCAAGTACGCCACCCTTGCAGACGCACAGCTTGCAAAGGGCTGTGGTGTAATGCTTTTGGTTGACTTGAAGGGTGCAGCTGTTGCTGTAACCGCAAAGGCACAGAAGCAGGGCATTCCTGTTATTGCCTACGACCGTCCAATCGCTGGCGCTGACTACTACGTATCGTTTGACAACAGTGTTGTTGGTCAACTAGAAGGTCAGGCTGTTCTTGATGGTCTAGCCGCTGCTGGTAAAGACCCTAAGACTGCAAGCATCGTTTACGGTTCGGGCGACCCAACCGACGGTAACGCAAAGATGTTCCTTGACGGAGCTCTTTCGGTTCTAGACGCAGCTGGCGCAAAGGCAGCCTTCACCATGAAGGGCACCTGGGACGGCCCAACTGCTGGAACCGAGTTCGAGCAGGCTTTCACCGCTCTAAAGGGCAAGGTTGACGCTGTTTTGTCGCCAAACGACAACAACGCAGCTGCAATCATCGCAATTCTTGACAAGAACCACATGACTGTTCCTGTATCAGGTCAAGACGCATCGATCGCAGGTCTTCAGAACGTGCTTCTTGGAAAGCAGACCGCAACCGTTTACAAGCCATTCAGCGTAGAAGCTAAGGCTGCAAGCGACCTTGCAATCGCGATTCTAGGCGGCAAGAAGCCAAAGGCTGACAAGATGAACGATGGAGTTCCATTCATCGCTCTGACCCCAATCAACGTCAAGGCTGCAGATGTAGTTAAGGTAGTTGCCGCAGGCGATGCAAAGGTTGCAGACCTATGTACTGCTGCCGTTGCTGCTGCTTGTGCCAAGTACGGCGTAAAGTAACAACTAACTGAGTAAGAGGTCCTGCGCCTACTGCAAAGCAGGCGCAGGACCTCTTCTTTTTTTAGATTTTTCAACGAGGAGAAAACGTGTCGGTTCCGGCTATTGAACTTTCAGCGGTCTTAAAAAGCTTTGGCCCAGTAGATGTTCTAAAAGGTGTCAACTTCAAGGCTTACCCGGGAAAAGTAACCGCCTTAGTGGGTGACAACGGAGCAGGAAAATCAACCCTAATTAAGGGGCTTTCTGGTGTTCAGCCATACGATTCGGGTGTTGTTAGGTTCTTCGGCGAAGAAGTTAACCTTCACACTCCACGCGAAGCCAGCGCTTATGGCATCGAAGTTGTATATCAAGACCTAGCCCTCTGCGAAAACCTAGACATTGTTCAAAACATGTTTTTGGGCCGCGAAGAACTTCTTCAGGGAACCCTGAATGAAGCTGACATGGAATTGCAGGCCACGAAGGCATTGGCGAGCCTTTCGGTGAAGACCGTTAAATCGGTTCGCCAAAAAGTTTCATCGCTATCTGGTGGTCAGAGGCAGACCGTTGCTATTGCTCGCTCAGTGCTTCGCGATGCCAAGGTGGTAATTCTTGACGAACCGACCGCCGCACTCGGTGTTGCCCAAACAGAGCAGGTTCTGAATCTAGTTCGACGCCTAGCCGACGCTGGCATTGCAGTTGTAATGATTAGCCACAACCTGAGCGACGTATTCAAAGTTTGCGACGACATTGCGGTTTTGTACCTCGGCCGCATGGTTGCTCAACTAAAGACAAGTGAAACCAACCACAGCGACGTGGTTGCCTACATCACCGGAACCAAGACTCAGGATGGAACCAACTAATGTCAAACGCAAACCAACCATCACTTGCAAGCGGCCACGAAGGCACGCTTAGAGATCAGTTCTCGGCATACATCAGCAGACTCAAAAACGGTGAGATGGGCTCGCTTCCTGCAGTTGGCGCAGTGCTCGTGCTTACGGGTCTTTTTGCAATGCTTAGCCCCGTTTTCTTGAGTCGAATTAACTTCACCAACCTGTTTGTGCAAGCTGCCGAACTCACCATGCTTGCTAGCGCACTGGTTTTCGTCATCCTTTTGGCTGAAATCGACCTTGCCGCCGGTGTCACCGCCGGTGTTGCAATGGCAGTATTCATTGTTTTGGTCAAGTTCTTAGCTCTGAACTGGATTCTGGCTCTTATCGCAGGCTTCATTGTTGGTCTTGCGATTGGCTGGGTAATTGGTTTCTTCGTGGCAAAAATTGGAGTGCCATCGTTCGTGGTTACATTGGCATTCTTCTTGGGCTTTCAAGGAATGCAGTTGATTCTTTTGGGCGAGGGTGGCGTTTACCGCATCGAGGTTCCAGAAGTTATTGCCATCATGAACAACAACATGCCTGACTGGGCTGGTTGGGCGCTAATTATTGTTATGGCAGTCACCATGTTTGCTCTTGGTGTTTGGGATCGCGCTCGAAGGGCCAAGTATTCACTGGTAAATAAGCCGTTCTCGATCTTGATTATTCGAACCTTCGCACTCTTGATTCTTGGCGGGCTAGCGGTTTTGATTATGAACCAAAACCGAAGCCAGGGTTCAATTCCCATCGAGGGTGTGCCAATTGTCATTCCGATCACGGTTGTTATTTTGTTCATCTGCACCTTCGTGCTTGAACGCACCAAATTCGGCCGTCACCTTTATGCCGTGGGCGGTAACCCAGAAGCTGCCCGTCGAGCCGGAATCAAAGTTGCCAGAATACGCATATTTGCCTTTATGATTTGTGCTTTCTTGGCCGTAGTGTCGGGCATTTTTCACGCCAGCCGCATTGGTAACGTAGACGGCTCGGCCGGCCACACCATTGTTCTTAGCGGTGTAGCTGCAGCGGTAGTTGGTGGCGTAAGCCTCTTCGGCGGTCGCGGAAAGGTTCTGAACGCCTCAATCGGTGCACTTGTAATCACCATGATCGACAACGGTCTTGGTTTGCTTCAGATGCCCGCCGGAGTTAACTTCTTGGTTGAAGGTGGTGTGCTTCTTTTGGCAGCAACCATCGACGCACTGGCTCGCCTTCGCACCGGCGGTTCAATCGTTAGAAAGTAGCCACACTTTAGCCGTAACAAAAGGCAATCAGGTGCCTATCGCCTATTTGACCTTGGCTAGACTCGAATAAATCTCGGTGGTAAAGAGTCATCGAAAAAGAAAGAGGAACCAAATGAGCACAAACAAACTGGCACTTCGGGTGCTTGGTTTTGCTGCTGTTGCCTCGCTCGGTGTTGCCGGCCTAGCCGGCTGTGCATCGGTGAGTGGCTCGGCTGCAATTACCGTTGGAACCACCGACCAGGTAGTTTCTATTGACCCAGCTGCTGAATATGACAACGGCTCGTTTGCCGTTATCAACCAGTCGTTCCCGTTCCTGCTGAACTCGGTTCCTGGCACGGCTGAGGTAACCCCAGACATCGCTGAGTCAGCAAAGTTCACCGCACCGAAGGACTACACCGTAGTTCTAAAGAGCGGCCTGAAGTTTGCCAACGGCCACGACCTGACGGCATCTGACGTGAAGTTCAGCTTCGACCGCGTGGTAAAAATTGCCGACCCAAACGGCCCTTCTTCACTTTTGTGGAACCTTGACTCAACCGAGGCAAAAGACGACCTAACCGTTGTGTTCCACCTAAAAAACGCCAACGACCAAACCTTCGCCGCAACCCTTTCGAGCCCGGCTGGCCCGATTGTTGACGAAGAATCGTTCCCAGCCGACAAAATTCTGTCTGATGAAGCTGTAGTAAAGGCGCATGCTTTTGCTGGTCAATATGACATCACTTCTTACAAGAAGAACGAACTGGTTAGCTTCAAGAAGTTTGATGGCTACAAGGGCAACGCCGGCGAGGTTAAGAACTCAGTTGTAAACCTGAAGTACTACACCGATGCCAGCAACCTAAAGCTCGACGTTCAAAAGGGCAACATTGATGTTGCAGCCCGCAGCCTTTCGGCAACCGACATTGAGTCGCTAGCCAAAGACAGCAACGTTGTAATCAACAAGGGCCCTGGTGGCGAGATTCGCTACATTGTGTTCAACTTCAACACTCAGCCATTTGGCGCCAAGACCGCTGATGCAAACCCTGCCAAAGCGCTTGCAGTTCGCCAAGCTGTTGCCAACATTGTTGACCGTCAGGCACTAAGCACCCAGGTTTACAAAGGCACATACACCCCGCTTTACAGCTATGTTCCAACCGGTATTCCTGGCGCAGTTACCCCGCTGAAAGACCTATACGGCAAAGATGGCGCGCCAGACCTAGCCGCAGCGGCGGCAGTGCTGAAGGCAGCCGGCATCACCTCGCCGGTAACCCTAAACATTCAGTGGGCACCTGATCACTACGGCCCTTCATCGGGCGACGAATATGCCCTGATCAAGAGCCAACTTGAGGCAAGCGGCTTGTTCAAGGTAAACATTCAGTCGACCGAATGGGTTACCTACACCAAAGAGCGCACCGCAGATGCTTACCCGCTTTACCAGCTTGGTTGGTTCCCTGACTACTCAGATGCCGACAACTGGTTGACCCCATTCTTCTTGAAGGGTGGCTTCTTGGGTAACCACTATGACAACGCAGCTGTTGACAAGTTGATTGAAGCCCAGGGTGTTGAGCCAGACGCTGCAAAGCGTAAGCAAGACATCGAAGCGATTCAGCTAACCGTTGCTAAAGACCTTTCGACCTTGCCATTGCTGCAGGGTTCACAGGTTGTGGTTTCGGGCAAGAGCGTAAAGGGTGTAACTCTTGACCCTTCGTTCAAGTTCCGTTACGCATCGCTAACTAAGTAATAGCACCACCTAAAAAGGGTGGCTGGTTTTCGAATCGGCCACCCTTTTTTCATGCCCGAAAGCCCTAGACTTGGGTAAATGGCAAGGGAAAAAGCAACGGTGCTTGGCGTCTTAAGGTCGCCACTATTGCGCTATCTGGCCATTCGATTTCTGCTGATCATTCCAACCGTTTTCATTTTGGTTTCGATGGTTTTCTTTGTGATGCGCGCCATTGGTGACCCAATCACAGCGGCCCTTGGTGGCCGTCTCACCCAGGTTGAACTTCACAAACGAATTCACGCCGCCGGCTATGACCGCCCGGTGTTCGTGCAATACCTGGAATACCTCGGCAAAATAGCCCGCGGCGATTTTGGTACAACGCTTTCAACCAACCAAACCATTGGCGATCTACTTGCCACCTATGGCATGGCAACCGTTGAACTCACCACCTATGCGGTGATCATTGCCCTCGCGGTCGGCATTCCCGCTGGAATGTTAGCGGCCAAATACCGTGACACTGTTAGCGATGCCGTTGCCCGCTTCTTCGGCATTCTGGCTTATGCCACACCGGTGTTCTTCGTGGGCCTTCTTCTAAAGCTCGCATTCGGCGTTGCACTGCCAATCTTGCCGATTGCGGGGCGAGCAGGCGTCAGCAACGAGTTGCTGCTGCAAACAGTGCCCAACCCGAGCGGCTTCTTTCTGATCGATGCTCTGCGCACCGGCGATGGCGGTCTGATTTTGGATGTTCTTCGTCACGCTGTGCTTCCTTCGCTGGCACTGGGGCTGCTGACCGCCGGCATCTTCTTGCGCCTAGTGCGTGCCAACATGATTGGCACGCTCAACAATGAATATGTGGATGCCGCCAGGTCGCGCGGAGTTACTGAATACCGCCTCACCACAAAGCACGCCTACCGCCCAGCACTGATTCCAGTAATCACCGTGATTGGCATGCAAATAGCCGTGCTGCTAAGTGGTGCGGTGCTAACCGAAACCACCTTCGAATGGAAGGGTCTCGGCTTCGAGTTGGCCGCCTTCTTGAACGCCCGCGATTTCGTTGCGGTGCAGGGAATTGTTGCCCTACTTGCGGTCATCGTTGCGGTGACCAACTTCATTGTTGACGTAATTGCCGCGTTGATTGACCCGAGGATCAAGTTCTAATGGCCGGTAAGAAGAGGCGCTTCAGCGGCGTTCTAAACGCTGCCAACCGAAGCCGAGGCGTTCAGCGCTTCATGCTCATGTTCGGTTTGGTTTTGACCGCGATCTTCTTGCTGCTTGCATTGCTTGCGCCACTGATTGCACCTTATGGTTTCGCCCAGCTGCAAGACGGTAACGGCTATTTCAACGCCCAGCAGCCACCTTCGGCTAGCCACTGGTTCGGCACCACGGTTGGCGGCATGGATGTTATGAGTCGCGTTATTTGGGGAAGCCAGACCGCGCTTCTTGTGATTGTGTTTGCCGTTGTGATGTCGATTTTCGCTGGAGTTTTGCTAGGCCTCATTTCTGGATACTTTGGCGGCTGGCTAGATCGCGTGTTGGTTGTTGTTGCCGATGCGGTTTTTGCTTTTCCTTCGCTGTTGCTGGCAATCGCGCTTTCCATTGTGATTAGCGGCGGCAGAAGCGGCCTTTTCAGCGGCATTTTGGCTACCGCCGCCAGCATCACCGTGGTTTACATTCCGCAGTACTTCAGGGTGGTTCGCGCCGAAACCCTGCGTTGCAAAACCGAAGCCTTTGTTGAATCGGCCAGGGTTATTGGTGCGGGTCACTGGCGCATCATGTTTCGTCACATCTTTAGAAACGCAACCCGAACTTTGCCACTCATCATGACACTAAACGCCTCAGAAGCCATTCTCACCCTGGCTGGTCTTGGTTTCTTGGGCTTCGGCATTGACCCAACCATGGGCGCCGAGTGGGGATATGACCTCAACCGCTCGGTTGCCGATGTTTCTGC
>CANFOX010000027.1 GCA_947448845.1 Microbacteriaceae bacterium
TACCTACGAGCAAGATGGTTTCAAGTTTGACCTCGGCCCAAGTTGGTATCTGATGCCAGACGCCTTTAATCAATTCTTCAAACTGATGGGCACCACCGCTGCCGAACAGTTGAACCTGGTGCGCCTCGATCCTGCCTATAAAACTGTTAATCAAGATTCACCGCAGGCCATTGTGGTTCACGGCGATCTTGCCAAAACCAAAGCTGCCTTTGAAGCAGAAGAGCCCGGGTCGGCAGAGGCGCTGCAGCGATACCTGAATTCGGCTGAAGAAACCTACAAACTAGCCCTCGAGCATTTTCTCTATACAAACTTCGAAAACGCCAAGTCGTTTACCCACCCAGATGTTCTCAAAAAAGCGGGCACCTTTGTAAAGCACCTGCTCACCTCACTTGACGGCTTCGCCGGCAAATATGTAAAGAGCGACAAGTTGAAGAAGATTCTCGACTTTCCCGCAGTGTTTCTCGGGGCATCCCCCTATGAAACGCCATCGATGTACCACTTAATGACCCACATCGACATGAATGTTGGCGTCTTTTACCCAATGGGCGGCTTCTACGAAATCATCGAAGCAATTCGTGACCTTGCCGTAAAGCACGGGGTTGAAATTCACACCTCGAGCCCGGTTACCTCAATCAACGTGGATTCCAGTGGAAACGCGAAGTCGGTTACCGTAGGCGCCGCCACCCACGAAGCCGACCTCGTGGTTGCCTGTGCCGACCTGCACCACGTTGAAACCAAGCTGCTCGATGCAAAGCACCAGACCTACCCGCAGCGGTGGTGGAACCAGCGCCTTCCCGGGCCGTCTGCCATGATGCTCTACCTAGGCGTGAAGGGCCAGATTCCGCAACTCGAACACCACACCCTGCTCTACACAAATAACTGGCGGGCCAACTTCAAAAAGGTTTTTCGCACTCCAAAACAACTGCACTCGGGTGTCGCCAATCAGATTCCTTCGCCAGCATCGCTTTACATTTGCGCAGCCTCTAAAACCGACCCAAGCGTGGCTCCGGCTGGCTTCGAGAACATTTTCGTGCTGGTGCCGATTGCACCAGACCCTCGCCTTGGTGGTTCCGGTGACCCAGAGTTCGAAGCGGCAGCCGATAAAGCCATCGACCAAATCGCCACCTGGTGCCAAATTCCAGATTTGAAGGAACGCATCGTGGTTCGTAAAACCATGGGTCCTCGTGATTTCGTGAGTGAGCTCAATGCCTGGTCTGGCACCGCTCTCGGCATGGCGCACACCCTGAAACAGAGCGCATTTTTTCGCCCGAAGAACAAGAGTTCCAAGGTGAAGAACCTCTACTACGCAGGGCATCACAGCGTGCCCGGCATTGGCCTTCCAATGTGTTTGATTGGTGCCGAGCTTGTTTACAAGCGCCTCACCGGCGACAAGAGCTCGGGGCCAATCCCCCACGAAATCAAGCCGGTTACCACCTGGAAGGGCCTCTAGTTTGAGTGCGCTTTACCTGCTCGGTCTTCTGGTTTCACTTGCCGGATGCCTCGCAGCCGACATCCGTTTGAAGCTTGCGATTGCTGTGCAAACTAGGCGCACCCTGCTATCGGTTGCCTCTGGCGTTCTGTTTTTTGTGATCTGGGACATGGTTGGCATTCAAGCCGGCATCTTCTTTCGGGGTGAATCGCCGTTCCTTCTCGGTTTTGAAATCGCCCCGCAGTTTCCAGTTGAAGAGCTGTTCTTTTTGACACTGCTTAGTTACAGCACTTTGCTCAGCTTTTTAGGGCTCGGCCGACTCGTTCACCGAGCACGCGATAAAAGGGCGGCGCGCTGATGTATCTTTCGGTGAATCTAAACTTCATTGCGTTCGCGCTTGCCTGCATGTTCATTTTGGTGCCGCGAACTCGGTGGGGCGCCTACCCAATCGCCATGATTCCAATGCTGATTCTCACCGCGGTTTTCGACAATGTGATTATCTTGTGCGGCATTGTGGGCTACGACTCGAGCAAGATCAGCGGAATCATGATTGGTGCCGCCCCAATCGAAGACTTCTTCTACACTGTGGCCGCTGTGCTCATTGTTCCTTCGGTTTACACATTTCTTGGCCGCCAAAAGTTAAAGGGTTAGCCTATGGGCGCACTCAAGCAGCTTATGGTTTCCTCTCGACCGGTTTCTTGGGTGAATACCGCATACCCATTCGCCGTTGCTTACTGGCTTAATAGTGGCAAATTGAACATCGCGCTGGTTATCGGAACTTTGTTTTTCTTGATTCCCTACAACTTGCTCATGTATGGCGTAAACGATGTGTTCGACTACGAAAGCGACCTGCGAAACCCTCGTAAAGGAGGCATCGAAGGGGCGTTGTTGAATCCGAAATATCATCGACTCACGCTTTGGGCATCCTTCTTATTTTGTGTGCCTTTTGTGATTTATCTGGTGGCAGTTGGGTCGCTGGCATCTGATTTTTGGTTGGCATTATTTTTGTTCACCGTGGTGGCTTACAGCATCAAAGGCCTGCGATTCAAAGAGATTCCGGTGCTCGACTCGCTCACCTCTGCCAGTCACTTCGTTGGCCCAATGGTGTTTGGTGTTTCGCTTGCCGGCGGCGACCTGTCAAACCCAAGCCTGTTGGCACTGATTGGTGCCTTCACCTGTTGGGGTGCTGCCTCACATGCTTTTGGCGCGGTGCAAGACGTGCTCGCCGATCGAACTGCGGGCATAAAAAGCATCGCCACCGTGATTGGTGCTAAAGCAACCACGAGACTGGCAGTGCTTGTTTACCTAGCAGCCAGTGCCTTGGTCTTGCTAGCCGGTGGGCCAGCCGCCCAAGCGGTTGTGCCCGGATTGCTATACGTTTTCGTGGTGGCTCGGTTTTGGAACATCACAGACGATAGCTGTGAAACGGCAAATCGAGGTTGGCGGCTGTTTATATGGCTGAACTTCTTTGCCGGCTCGGTTGTAACGCTAATTGTGATCACCTTCGCGCGCTCTAAAGGTTATTAGGTTCGAAGCGCTGAGCTGGCTTGAGCATTTCAAGCAATAAAGCTGACGCTTTGGCCAGCGATACCTGTAGAACACATGACCAGCCGGGCAAGCGCCCTCGATTGGTGCCACGGCATCCGCTATTAAATCGTCGCTAAAACGCTCATGGTTGTAGCCAATACCAGTTGCAATGGCTTTCCACTTAGCACCGTGACCAGCCTTGTGGCCTGCCAGCGCGTGGGCAACCTCGTGCAGCATGGTTTGGTTCATTCGCTCGAAACTGTAGTGCTCAGCCAAATAGGCCGAGAGACTAAGGGTTTTAGTGCCGTGATGGCAAGCTCCGGCGCGGCGTTTGGCCGAATCGAGTCGAAACTTCCAGACTTTGAGGTCAAGGTGATCTGCCATGGTGATTAGCGCCAGAGCCTGCACTAGCTCGTGGCGCTGCAGCCGCAGTCGCACGCACCGCTCGCCCTTCACGGTTAACTCACGCCCAGCGCGAAACCCCAGTTCGCTTAGTTGCTCGCGAGCGGCTGCCTCGGTTAGCGCAACCACCGTGCGAAACTCGTCTACTTCGCGCGACTCGAATGCGGCTATGAACCAGTCACGCAAACTTTCAAAGCCATCAAAAGCCTTCTCGTATGGGAATTCCACCACCTTGAGTGCGGTTTTTGGCACGGAATTCCTTTCGCGTTAGCGGGCGTTTGTTGCATGCATGTAAATCTTCACAGAAACACCCAAGAAATAGATTTACACAGTTGAAATTGCCAATAGATTACACACGAGAACCACACACACATTCAAAAGTAACCTTCATTGAGAGGATTAACCTTGGCATCAACCATTGAAATCAATGACGTCGCGCCGATTCCGGCAGCCGAACGTCACGGCAAGGCCTGGCATCTATTTACAGTCTGGTCTGCCCCAAACCTAGAATTCGCAACCGTCTTCGTTGGCGCACTTGCCATCGGTTTTGGTCTGAACATTTGGCAGGCAATTCTTGCCATTGTGGTTGGTAACGGCCTCGCCGGAATCACTCACGGAATCATCAACACCTGGGGCCCAGAAGCTGGTCTGCCTCAGATGGTTTTGAGTCGCAACGCCTTCGGAAAACTCGGAAACCTTGTTCCCTCTGGTTTGTCAACCTTGGTTGCCGGAATCGGTTGGTTCGCAGTTAACTCGGTTTCGGGCACCCTGGCTTTGGCTGCCCTAACCAACCTTTCACCGCTAGTGTCACTACTAATCGTGATTGTTGCCCAGGTTGGCATTGCATTCGTTGGCCACAATCTGATTCAGGTTTGGGAACGCTACATGAGCTATTTCTTGGCAGTAGTTTGGTTGATTGTTACCGTGCTGGTTTTCTCCACCCCTCATGCTTGGAACGTGGCTGCTGCCGCTAGCGGCGACTTTCCTTGGGCAGGTTTCACTCTGACCGCCGGTGCCGCTTACGGTTACACCGCCGGATGGACCGCTTTCGCAACCGACTACACTCGCTACCTACCTGCCAACACCAACAAGGTTGCCCTTGGTTGGTTCGCTGGTTTGGGTAACTTTGTGAGCACCAGCTTGCTAATGATTGTTGGAGCAACCGCTTTCAACGTTTTGGGTGCTGGCTCAGTTTTCGGTGCCAACCCAACCGCAGACTTCACCAAAACCCTTGGTGGCTGGTCGGCAATCACCCTTCTTGCCATTGCCATTGGTTCGATCTCGGCAAACGTTTTGAACGTTTACTCGGGCGCCATGAGCTTCTTAGCGATGGGCTTCAAGCTTGGCTTCAAGACCCGCCGTGCCATCATGGTGGTTCTCGCCGGTGCTATCGGTGGTTTAACCGCATTCGCTGGCGTTGAGAACGGTGACGTTGCTCACCAGCTCGAGAACTTCTTGCTGGTTGTTTCTTACTGGGTTGCTCCATGGATTGCCATCATTGTCACCGAGCGCTACCTAACGAAGGGCAAAGATGCCGGAGCTCGCGCTTTGGCGCCTGTAAATAGTTGGTCGGGCGTTACCGCATTCGTCATTGCCACCGCGTTCTCAATCTGGGGTTTTGCTAGCCAGGTTGCCTACACTGGTCCAATCGGATACGCGATTCACCACGTAACCCTTGACGGCGGTGTGGTTGTGGACGTTCCAGACCTAACCGCAGCGGTTGGTTTCGTGTTGGCTGCAGTTCTTTTCTTGGTATTCCACAAGATTGAAAAGCCAGCAAAGAAGTAACTGAGAACAAAATAAGTAGAGGAGCCTCGGCAATGGAATTCAAAGTTGGTCAAGTTTTTGCAACTGACGAAGAAAAACTAGAAGTAGCCATTGCCGAGGCGCACCTCGGCCTCGCCGAAGGTGGCATTCCTATCGGAGCCGCCCTTTTCGACGAGGAAGGTCGCCTGCTTGGCAGCGGCCACAACCTACGCGTGCAAGAAGGCGACGCCTCGATGCATGGTGAAACCAGCGCGTTTCGAAACGCAGGCCGCCAGCGCAGCTACCGCAAGGTAACGCTAGCCACGAGCCTCTCGCCGTGCTGGTACTGCTCTGGTCTGATTCGTCAGTTCGGAATCGGGCGCGTGCTGGTTGGCGACGACATCAACTTCATGGGCGGCCAAGATTGGGTCGCCGAGCACGGCGCTGAAGTTCACGTTATGAATCACCCCGCGCTGGTTCAGTTGATGGGCGATTTTATTGAGCAAAACCCAGCACTCTGGAACGAAGACATCGGCGAAGACTAAAACCGGTTAAGCTGCGCCACGAAGAGTGCGCCAGAAACTAGTGCCCCGGCAACCAGATAGGGCCCGTAGGCAAAGTAAGACCTAAGGCCACGGCCCCGGGCCCGTAACAAGAGCACAAAAGCGCCAATGCCCCCAAACACAAAGCCAAGGCTCACGCCGAGTAGCCAGTAACCCCAGCCCAAAGCCCCCAGACCAAGGCCAAGCAGTGCGGCTAACTTCACATCACCCATGCCGATTTGGCTGCGCGAAACCAAATTAAGAATCAAGAACAATAAAAAGGATGCGCCGGCGGCCAGTAACGGTTGACCAACCGCATTCCACTCGAGGCTCGCCATAAGTAACACCGCCACAAAAAAAGCTGGAATAACTATTTTGTTTGGAATTCGCTGGGTGCGGGCATCTATGACAGCAAGCCAAACGCTAACGGCACAGATGCCTAGAAGTACGAAACTCACCTACGAAAGACTACCCAAGCCGCTGAACAGGCTAACCAGCGCCGGGCCAATCACCACGATAAATACCGCGGGAAGTAGGCACACCATAAGCGGTGCCAAAATCTTCACGGTAACTTTTTGGGCCTGTTCGCGAGCCAAATCTTTGCGAGTCTTTCGCATTTCACGTGCCTGCTCTTGCAACACCGTTGCCACCGGAATGCCCAGTCGGTCAACCTGCAACAGTGCCGATGTGAACCTTCCGAGCCCAACGCTTTTGGTTCTATCTGCCATGGCAGCCAAAGCTTCGCCGCGCGATTTGCCAAGCTGAATCTCACCCAGCAGTGCGCCAAATTCTTCGGCAACAGGGCCATCCAAGTTGATCGACACTCGAGAGGCGGCGGCTTCAAAACTCAGGCCAGACTCAACACACAGTGCAAGCAGGTCGATGGCGTCTGGCAAGCCCTGATCGATTGCTACCACTCGATTTTGACCGGTGCTAACCAGCAGCAAATCGGGCACAAAGAACCCAACCAACGACAAAATTAAGACGGATGCCAAACCAACACTCAAGCCTCGCCCGAACATTAGTAGCCCTACCCCAAACCCAACGCCAGCGAAAAGCACCTTGCGCACCACGAGTGAGTCGAGCGCCAGAGCGCCGAATTGCCCTGCCTGTTGCAGTTTTAGGGTCAAACTTTTGGCATAAGAGCCGGTTACGAACCGATTTCCAAGTTTCAGTAAGGTGGTGGATTCCTCAACCTTCTCGGAAGCGGCGGTGGTTTCACCCCGCTGGTTCACATATTTGGAAAGGGTGCGGAATGACTGTTTGCGCTCTCGGTCTGAAAGCAACGCAAAGACCAGATAGGCGAGCAAGAATGCAGCGACCGCGGCAACTATGCCAAGTAGGGTCGGCCAAAGAATGTTCACTTTACGCCTTCACTTTCACGATGCGCTGCAGCCAGAACCAGCCAACGCCTACCAGTGTCAAAAAGATCACGCCCATCAGAATGCCCATTGGGTCACTCCAAAAGAATGCAACGTAGGTCGGGCGAATCACCATGAGGGCCAGCAACACCACGAACGGCATGGCAATCAGCACATAGCCAGAAAGTTTGCCTTCTGCCGAGAGCACCCGAACCTCGCGTCGAATGTCAGCCCTGGCTCGAATGGTGTCGGCCACGGTGTCGAGAATTCCAGACAGCGAACCACCAATTTCGCGTTGAATCTGAAGTGCGGAAACCAGCCACTTCAGGTCGTCGCTCTTCATTCGCTTGGCAACCCGAAGCAGCGCCGCCTCAAGTTCGTTGTCAAGTTGGGCTTCAGCGACCGCTAGGCGAAACTGCCGCCCTACTTCAGAACGGTCTTGAGTAGATGACGACTCAATGGCCTGGTCGAAAGTAAGGCCAGAACGAATTCCACTTGCGAGCAACTGAAGGGTTTGCGGCAGATTTGTTTCAAAGTCGGCAATTCGTTTTTCGGTGCGAGAGTTCACAACCAGGCGCGTGCCGAAGAATGCAATCAAGGCTGAAACCAGCAGGGCAACAATTGGGCTCTGCAGGCGCTGGCCAAGAAGCACCGTTCCAAGAACGGTGATGGTAACCTGCAACGCCATCCAGTTCACCGGTGAAATAGCGATAGATGCAGTGTTCAACTGCTGCTGAAGGCTATTTCGGTAGCGGTCAAGTGCGACGCCAATGGCAGATTCTGACTTTGTGGTGAGGGCGGCAGTTTGCTGCTCAACTTTGCCATAATCTGCTAGAGCTTGCTCGCGGCGGCCAGACTCTGCAGCGGCGTTGAGACCGCGTATCACGACAATCACCAATACGAAGGTGGCGAAGCCCGCCACCAGCCCGAGGGCTACCGGAATCAGGCTTGGCATTATTTTGCGCCAGCTTCCGGTGAGAAAATCACTCCGCTGTCGGCAAGACGGCCAAGAAAGTGCGGTTTAATTCCCGTTGCCTTGAGTTCGCCAAGGTCTTCTGCTCCAGCTTTCTCGTGATACTCAAAGCGATACAGATCTTCTAATTCGAGTTCACCATGCTTGCCTCGAACGGTCTGGCTAATGGCTACTATTTTGCGGCTGCCATCGCGAAGTCTGGCTTGTTGCACAATAACGTCGATGGCGCGCGAGATTTGGTCGCGAATCACGGTAACCGGAAGTTCCATGCCTGCCATCAACCCCATGGTCTCAAGTCTTGACACAGCGTCAACTGGGCTGTTGGCGTGCACTGTGGTTAGCGAGCCATCGTGCCCAGTGTTCATAGCCTGCAGCATGTCCATGGCCGCCCCATCGCGCACCTCGCCAACCACAATGCGGTCTGGGCGCATGCGAAGTGAGTTGCGCACCAGATCGCGAATGGTAACTAGGCCGTTGCCCTCAATGTTGGCCGGGCGCGACTCTAGGCGAATCACGTGTGGCTTCGAAAGCTGAAGTTCGGCAGAATCTTCGATGGTAACGATTCGCTCGTCGTCTGGAATGAACCCAGACAGCACGTTGAGTGTTGTGGTTTTACCCGAACCGGTTCCGCCCGAAATCACAATGTTGAGACGCCCGCGCACGCAGGCTTCGAGCAATTCAAGTGCCTTTTCTGGCAGGGTTTTGGTGGCCAGCATGTCACGCGATGTGAATGGCTCTTTGAAGAACTTACGGATGGTGAGATTGGCACCATCGAGAGCAACCGGTGGCACGGCGGCATTCACGCGGCTTCCGTCTGAAAGTCTGGCATCAACCAGCGGGCTCGACTCGTCGATGCGTCTTCCAACCTTGCCAACGATGCGATCTATAGCGCGGCGAAGATGGTCTTCGTTTTCAAAAGTCAGCCCCGTGATTGTCAGCTTGCCGCGACGCTCAACGTAAATCTGATCAAAGCGAGCCACCATAATTTCGGTCACCTCTGGGTCACGAACCAGTTGCTCGATTGGCCCGTTTCCAAGAATGTCATCGACAATCTCTTGCACCAGGCTGGCACGGTCAAATGTGCTGAGTGCGTCATCCGAAATTTCAAGAACGTTGCTAATGGCACGATAAACGGTCTCTTCGAGCTCAGTCGGTTCGATGGTGCCGCTGTAGAGTTTTTGCCCAACCAGAGCCTTGAGTTCATCGCTTACCAGCTGCCTAAACTTGGCGTGGTTGATTTCGTTCTGGGTGGCATCAGAAATGGCGCGCAGGCTGCTGGTCGACGGGTAGGCGCCTTGATTCGAGTCGTTAAGCCCTAAACGATCAGAAAGACTCACTTGCTCCTCCTGCCGAATAGGCCGCGATGTTCATGGGCATGTTCATCTTCGCCGCGCAAAAAGTGTGCCAACCCAATGAAAGCCTTGCTCACCGGGTGACGCTGATTTTCGCCCACGGCAGTTTTTCCTTGGTTTAGCAGGTTAGGAATGATGTTGCTTTCGGGAATGGCTGCCCTAATTGGGGTTCCCACCGTTCTTTGAACGTCGGCAATCGACATGCCAACTTTGGCGGTGCTTCGATTAACAATCACGTTCACCTTTTGCTCGGGCATGCCAATCGCCTGCAGTGTTTCAAGAGTCACCTTCAAGTTCTTCACCGATGGCACTTCCATGGTGGTCATCAACAAATATTCGTCTGCCTGATCGAAAGCCTTCAAAATAAAGTCGGTAATCGCCGGCGGTGAGTCAATCACCACGAAATCAAATTGCTTTCGAAGCGAACGAATTACCTTGTCAACCAAATCGGCAGAGATAAATTCAACATCGGCAGGCTCCATGGGTGCCAGCAAGATGTGCAAGTTTGGGCGGTATTGCACCAGAAGCGAGCGAACGCCAGCATCGTCAAGGTTGCCCTTCATGCGAATGGCTGCCGAGAGGTTTTTGGTTGGTTCAAGCTGCAGCGCAACAGCAATGTCGCCGAACTGTAAATCAAGGTCTATGAGGCAAACCGATTTGTCGCCTTCAAGGGCAAGCGCTTCAGCCAGGTTGATGGCCAAAGTGGTTTTACCAACACCACCCTTGGCGGCAAAAATAAGCGCAGTTTTGGCGAGAGTGGTTGGAGCCTCGGTGGCTGCCTTTGACTTCTTGTATTGCTCAGAGGTGGCAAGGCGAGACCGCTTCACTGCGGCCAAAAGCTCTTCGGCATCGTCGGCGGCCACCACCTCGCGCACCCCGGCTTGCATGGCCTTGGTCAAAATGGCAACCTCAAGGCGTTGGCGAACCAAAATCACGCTCACGGCCTTGTCGATGCGTTCCAATTTGGCGATCTGAAGCGCTTCATCCAGCTCGATTTCTGGAGCAATAACTACCAGCAGCTCGGCAGGGTTTTTTTGCAAATAATCTTGCAACTCGCGAGAGTTTTTCACTGTGGCGAGGTCACGCCCAAGTGTTACCTGAAAACGAGTGGTGGCTTGCAGGTTAGGTGCTACGAGAACCGTCATTTGCCACCGCCGAAGAGGCTCGAGTCGCTAACGCCGGCACCTGCAGCCGGAAGGGCGTCGCCAACCATAACCGCCCAGAGGGCGCCTGTGCTCTGAGCCTGAACTATGCGAAGTGCGTCTTCTGGGGTCACTGCAACGGTAACCAGGTTGGCGTTTCCGCTGGCAGCCCCGGTGGATGTTGTGGTGCCACCCACGGCAAGCACCAGCACCGACGGCACCAGAACGCGAGTTTGGGTAAGACTCTTGGCTGGGGTGTAGTTGTCGAGCAGCGCAATTTTGCTGCCTGCCACCAAGAAGGTTCCGAGGCGTTGGGCGTCTTTAAGTTCAACGCTTACGGCAACATTTCCGGCAGGCACATTCAGCGCGCTGCTCGAGTTCAGCGTGGCAGCAAAGTCGGTGCTGCGAAGCAGGCTGCCCGGCTGAATCGGTGCGGTTGCCATCAGGTTCTGGTTGTTGGCGTCAATGCTTCGCAGCGCCTCAGCCGGCACGGTACTGGCCGGAAAGATCTCGGTTTTCACCATGCCCTCGGCCTGAGCGCTAGCAAGGCTTACGCCAGCCGGAATCTGCAGCGCTGCCACCAAAACCTCGGTGGGTTCTTTCGAGAGCAGTGCCCGCTGATCAACCGAAGCGGTGAAGGCGTAAACAGAACCACCGGCAATTAGCGCGAAGAGAACCGCCAGAATCAGGGTAAAACGACGTGATTTCATGCTCATCCTTTTTTCTTATGGAATTCGTTTGATGGCATAGGTGCCATCCCAAAAAGTTGGTCTGGAAATTTCGGTTAGCTCACTGTTCGGGCTATTCGAGTAAACGTGCGGTTCGAAGTAACCGTAAACGCACCAGGTGTTACCCGCGCCACCAGTGAGCCCGCAACTGGTTGGCCAGGTGGTGCTTTGCCCCGCCTTCAAGAATGTTGAGCCGGGAAACTTGTATCCAAGCAGGTGAAAGTAGCCAAAGCCACTGATGCGAATCTTGTTATTGGTTCCGGTGGTGAGTTTGTCGTAAATGGGAACCGTGTAAACACCTTCTGGGGTAACGGTGTTGCTAAAAGTGCCATTGATTGCGCTCTGCAGGTTACCAAGGCCGGGCGATGGCGCCGAACCGATGGTTGATTTCACGCAAATGTTGCTAGACGGTGCACCTATGGTGTTGGTGGTTCCAAAGAGTGAAAGTTTGCCGCCAGACACCACGGCGCATCCGGCCATCAAACTGTAGTTGAAGCCAACTACCCCGCCACTGCAGCCACCAACACCACACGAAATCAAACTTCCGGAATGGTCTTTGGCCGAGGCACAGGTTGCAGTGCTGGCGTAGTAGCCAACAATTACGTGAGCGGTCTCACCGTATTCGCACTGCGAAATCGCGAATGGCATGTAGGTAGAGTTTGGCACCTTGGCTATTGAGCGATAAACCCATGCGGTTTGCGAACAAGCCGCCATGCGGGTTCCATTCGGCGCCGCTTGCAGAAGGGGCGCAAAAACCGGGTAAAGCGCCGTTCCACCGGTAGCCCCCGCTTCTGTGGTTCTGGTGTAAACACGAACCGCATGGGCAAAGGTTGACCCACTAACCGAGTCAACTGGGCTCTTGCAGTCGTAATTTCCAATGGATGTCGTCGGGCAAGTCGTGAAAGTTGCGGTAGTGCCGCAGGCCAAATAGGCCTCGCTTTGCTGAGGTTCATTCGGCACCCGGGCCGATGTGGTCAAACCCATGGCGGTGGCAATGTTGCTCGGCGGGTTTTGGCAATCGGCCGCAACGGTAAGTGCTGGGTTCAACTCTTTGCTGGCGCAAGCCTGCGCAACCGAAACCGCAACGGTGTCGGCGTTGGTTTGCAGCACCCTGCGCTCGAGGTAGAGCCTGCCGCCATCTATTACCAGCCCAACCGAAAGAATAAGGAATCCGCTGCCAAGCAAAATGGCAACCATAATGGCGGCGGCTCCGCGTTCAGCTGCCAAACGCCTCATCATCCGTTGCACTTCGCTTTGGCTGTGGTGGTAACGGTCTGAGGTTGAATCGGGCTGTTGAAGAACCAGAGTGCCCCCGAGGTAATCCAGTTGAACGAAAGAGTGAGGTTGACGCTGGTTACACCCGATGCTGGGTTTGATGAACACGTGACACTTGAACGCGCAACGCAGTCGGCGTAGTTCATTGTTCCCGCGCTGCACGTCGCTATATCGCCCAAAACTCCGAGAGCAATGATTTCGTTAGGGACGGCGTTCAAAACTGTTGTTGAAACTGTGCTGTCCGATTGCCCCAACACGCTCGCCCGCACGCCCTCCTGGGCGCCAGAAGTCAAGGCCATCTGAACTAAGAAGAACCGGCCGTAATCAAAAATAGCGAAGAGCAGCAACAGCAGAAGTGGAACCACGATGGCAAATTCAACCGCCGCGGCACCAGCCTCTGATCTGCTGCTGCTCGCCCTAAGCGCACGCAACGCCTTACGCATGTGAAGCGCTAAATAGCTGGTTAGGCGTTTTGGTTAGGAAACCGACGAAAGGCCGGTGTTTACCTTTTGGAATACGTTTACCAGCTGACCGCCGATGCCCATTACCAAGGCAATGATTGCAACCGCGATTAGACCAACTAGCAATGCATATTCAATGGCCGATGCGCCACGTTCGCTCTGCAAACGCTGCAAGACCTTAACTGCAAATTTCTTCATGAAAGTATCCTTTGTTAGCACCATAAGAAAGCCAAGTCTGTGTTCAAGCACTTTCTTGAGTTGAAACTAACACCCACACCGCCAAAAACGTGGGTTATACACAGGTGGCGTGTTGAAAGTTACAAACCCCTGAACACCAGCACGCCGGCGATGGTAAACATAACCACCGAAATTACAACATCGAGCACTCGCCAAAAAACCGGCCGCTTCATGAACCTTGCGGCCAATCTGGCACCGAAGCCAATGCTGAAGAACCAAATCCAACTGGCCAAAATGGCACCGGCACCGAAGATCCAGCGCTGGCCCTCAAACTGGTTAGCGACCGCTCCGAGAAACACAACCGTGTCGAGGTAAACGTGAGGGTTCAGAAAAGTGAACCCCAGAAGGGAAACTGCAACCTGCTTGCCAGTTGCCGATTCGCCGCTTCCGGCATCCAAGAATTGCGGTTTCATGGCACTTCGTAGCGACTTGATGCCGAACCAACTCAGGTAGGCCACTCCAAACCAGCGAATTGCCTCGAGCAGCCATGCGAGGGAACTAATTACGGCGCCGAGGCCTGCAATGCCTATCGAAATCAACAAAGAGTCGGCAAGTGAGCAAATCAGCACCACTAGCAAAACATGCTGTTTGGTGAGGCACTGGCGAATCACGAACGCGTTCTGCGCACCGATTGCAATAATCAGTGAAAGCGACGCGAACAAGCCAGAGAAAAATGAAAGCATCTCAACAAAGTAGCGCACTTGATAGCGTCTAAGTTGTGATGAACTTCTCAATAACCGGCACCGTAATCGAATGGCGCGGCCCTGCCCCGTTTTACTTTGTGGCGACGCCATCAGAAGTCACCGCCGAGATAGAGGCTCACAAAAGCGCAATCACCTATGGATGGGGCGTAGTTCCGGCGAGGGTTACCATCGGCGATATCTCAGTGACCACATCGCTGATTCCCAAAAACGGCAGTTTTTACATTCCCCTGAAAGCTGCGGTGCGAAAGCCGAACCGCATCGAGGTTGGCGACAAGGTCTCGCTCACGCTTGAGCTTTAGAAGCAAAAAAGACGCCTGGCAGCGTCTTTTTTGTGTTACGTGCACCCCCCGGGACTTGAACCCGGAACCCACTGATTAAGAGTCAGTTGCTCTGCCGATTGAGCTAGAGGTGCTTGCCGCGCA
>CANFOX010000028.1 GCA_947448845.1 Microbacteriaceae bacterium
GATAAAGCCGCAGCCGATAAAGCCGCAGCCGATAAAGCCGCAGCCGATAAAGCCGCAGCCGATAAAGCCGCAGCCGATAAAGCCGCAGCCGATAAAGCCGCAGCCGATAAAGCCGCAGCCGATAAAGCCGCAGCGGGCTTATCCAAGAAGACAACAATTAGTTGCATAAAAGGAAAGATTAAAAAGTCAATATCAGGAATCAATCCAAAATGCCCGCCAGGATTTGTTAAAAAAGGTAAATAAATATGGCTAATTCCCAAGCACCTGAATTCTCAAAAGAAGTAATCGTTACGTCAGTTGGAGTGACTGTTGTTCAAGCCTTAGATTTTCTGGCCAATGAAATGAAAATGAGTGACCAAGACACCCAAAAATTGTGGTCACCTTTTCTTGCGGCAATGGCGAGATTAATTAAACCAGCTGATGACATGGCTGCACTTTTCGTGCACTCATCAAAAACAGAAAAAGTGACTTCTGCAATTTCAGCTGAGGTCAATAGGCCGAACATTGATTTCTACGAACCATTTAATGATTCGTTGCAACGAATGCTGAAGATAATGGCTGAGTCTGTTGCCGAAAGTAGTTACCAAGTCGCTATTGATAATAATGGTGTGTTTAGTAAGTCAAACATGGCAGACGATTTGTTGAATATGGTTAATTTCTACATGGAAGACCAAAATTCAAAAGGTCGTAGGATTCAGTCAACAGATGAAGCTTTTAAGACACTTTTCTGCACTGTGATTCCTCAGCATGTAGAAGATGTCATGCAGGGGCACTCACTAAATGGCGTTAAGAACACCGCATTAATGTTTCAGCTGGGGCAGGTTGTATTTGCTACAGCCTTATTACTCCAGATTATTAGTGGGATGATTGATTAATGATTCGCCTTCTTAAAGCAACATTAGAGTTAGGAAAATCAATAATTGCACGTCCAAAGAAGACTCCAAGACCCAACTTGCATTGGGTAAAGGCAGATAGACCAATTGATGAAATGTCCCTAGAAAAGAGGGCTAAATTCTCAAATGAATTAGCAGACTCAATTCTAGAAAATGCGAAGAAGCAGAAACCCTAGCCAGCAAGCTTCACGGCTGCCAAAGCTTTTGCTGCCTTTAGTGGGTCTGAGAGACCAAGTTTATTCTGTAGATAGGATTCAAATACTTGCAACAATGGGGCTGCTTCGTTTTGAAGGCTGGATGATTCAGCCGCCAAATCCGAGTAGCGTTTATGTGCATCTGCATACTCCTGGGAGTAGGGCAATTTTCCCTTGAAATTATTCGCCTTGATTGCGTCACTAGAGATTTTCAATTGCTCCGCAAAGGCTGCATTCTCTTGAGTACTTTTACTTGCATAGTCTGAAACAGTAGCCACAAGTTTGTCCCAGCGCTCATCTCCGTTTGCAACTTTTTGTACGGCCGCCGCTAAATTTGTAGGGCTTAGCATGTAATCAAAGAGTTCAGAAGCCTTTGTCTTATTCTTTGCAATTACTGCGTTATAAAAGGCTTCATAGTCACCGTTTTCTAGACCAAAATTAGCTTTTGAAGACTCTATGAAACCAATCATCTTCACGGCTTCGTAGCTATCGCCTTCAAAGTACCACTTATAAGTTTCTTTAAACCCCGAGCAAATCGCAAGATTTCCATCAACTACTTGGGTTGCTGCAACCTCATCACATTTCCCAGCATTTTGAAATGGGTCTGAGGCACAGCCCGTCAATAATGATAGGAGAAATAATGGAGCAATCCCAAGTTGGAAAATACGCTTCATATGAAAAGAGTATCTCAGGTAGTAGCCTCTGAACATGAAGAGATGGCAAATATTTAGCCTTAAAGTTCCTTATAAGGTACTAATCACATTTGTTATTGCGATTCCCCTTGTTTCAAGCACAAGCTCCGCATTCGCATGGCCTTGGGATGGAAGTGCGGCTGCACAACAAATGAAAAAGGATGCCGTCCAAGCGTATAAAAGAATCACTTCGGACTGTTACAACATTTCTGGTTATTCAAAAATTAAGAATGTTGGTGCAGCCCGCTCTGACGAGCGAGGTAATGCAGTAAATCGTTTCTATATTCCACTTGTGGGGAAGCTATGCCTGAAGAATTCAAAAGGAAAAGTGTTTGAGAATCCATACTATGGAATTAACCTTTCAACAATCAGTTCGGCAAAGTATTCAACATATGACTACGAGCTACTTCAAAGCATTTTGTATAACTTGGATTATGGATTTAGTCCATTTACAGCGGCTGGAACTATTTGTGGAGATGGCTCCATTTCCAGTTCGGTGGGCAGCGGAACATGTTCTTGGCACGGGGGTTATGCAAAACCTCGTGGAAGAGAAACCGACTTTGAAGAATATAGGGAATTTGAGGCACCAGTTGGAGACAAGTATTCAAAGGTTTCTAGTATTGGATTCCATTGGCAAAATAGTGGTACCTGGACTGAAATGAGAACCCCAGTAGAAAAGATTAATAGTGGGGCTAAGGGTTTTAATTGCGTTACTTCACCAGGCTTTAAACAAGACTGTTACCACCAGCCGCACTACTCATTTAATTTTTGCAGCTCAGACAAATCTGGGACCGTACAACTCTTAGTGGGGAAAGAGTGGATGACAGCATGGTCCACTTACGGCTTCAAAATTATGAACAACTGCCCTAAAGATACGCCGTATCTATTTGAGGTAAATGGCACTTCAGTATTGACTGGCGATATGAGGGTTCTTTTCCCAGACAAAACATTCATAAATTACAAGGTAACTGCTGGCAAGGCTTAAGTAGGTTGTCAGCTTTCTGTTAACTTTCACGCCAACTGAATACCATTAGCTCGTGCCAAGACGATACTCACCAGAAGAAGCTATTCAGCTAGTAATGGAGAGAGGGTTTTCCCCCGTTGACCCTTACCCTGGTGCAAAAGTTCGGTGGAAAGCCAAACATTTAGATTGTGGCGGAATTGTTTACATAACTCTCAATTCAGTCCGAAACCCAAGAGCGAAGCTTGGTAGTTGTGCAAACTGTGCTTCTAATGCACCAACCTCTGAAGTTGACGCTATAAAAATAATGAAGAAAGCAGGGCTCCAACCCTTGGTTAAGTATCCAGGCTATGACAGTCCCTGGAAATCAGTTCATACGAAGTGTGGAAGAAGTGTTAGGCCAACTTTTCATTACGTAAAGTCAAGAGGGAATGGTTGTAGATATTGTGGGCTTGAGGAAGCAGCCATCATGCGAACAACCAAATTTGAAGTTGCAGTTGCTGAACTCCGAGCAGCAGGTTTTGAACCATTAGAAGACTTTAGAGGCGTAAGGATTGCTTGGAAATCTAGATGTCTAAAATGTAAGAAGCTCGTTTCCCCTCAGTTGGGAAGTATTAGACAAGGACGTGGATGCCAGCACTGCGCAAACAACGTTCTTTTAGAACATGAAGAAGCCGTTTCTAGAATGAAAAAATACGGTGTAACTCCCCTAGTTCCTTATAAGAGTGCTGTTACTCCTTGGAAATCCAGATGTATGACTTGCGGAAAGGTTGTTTCACCAAAGTTAAACTCAGTTCAATCAGGACAGGGCGCTTGTAAGTATTGTTCTAAGGTGTATGTGGACCCTAAAGAAGCAATAAAACTCATGATTAAGAGTGGCATTGAGCCAAAGGAACCCTATACAAACTCAATAACACCTTGGAAATGTAAATGCCTGAAGTGTGGTCGTATTGTTTTTCCGCAATATTCATCAGTCAGACAAGGCCGTGGTGGATGCAGGTACTGTGCGCCAACTTACGTCTCGCCAATTGAAGCTGCACGCATTATGAGGAAAGCTGGTTACATTCCTTTAGAGCCGTACGTAAATAGTAAGACTCACTGGAAGTCCACGCACAAGAAATGTGGAAGAACCGTAAGCCCTGCATTTGCGAACATTGCTAGTGGAACAGGTGGCTGTAAATGGTGCGGTGTATCGGGGCTGGATTACTCAGCTCCCTCATATCTCTACATAGTGTCTCATCAAGAATTTGGTTCACTAAAAGTTGGAATATCAAACGATGATGCTCGTGCTAACCGAATAGCGGCTCATAAGAGGAATGGTTGGAAACTTCATAAGAGCTACAAGTTTAGAACTGGAGCCGAAGCCAGTGATTGCGAAACTGCAATATTGCGCCATCTTCGCATCAAATTAAATCTAGGAGTGCATCTTTCAGCAAATTTAATGCCACAAGGCGGTCACACGGAAACTGTTGATGGAGAAGAGATTACTATTTTAGAATTTACCAAGCTTGTAGATACTCAAGTAAAGAAGTTTAAGAAGAAGTAGATTTCTTGTTTATTGGTGAACCAAGTAAAGGCTTAGAATTTGCGGAATGAAGATGTCCAAATTTGCTCGCTTCATATAAACGAGTATGGATGGTTCTAGGTCCCACACCCATAAGTTGTGCCAGAAGCGAGGAGGAGAATGAATCCCCCCAAGCCTGAAGTTCTTCGTTAATATAAATGGTAAGCCTTGTAATTCCGCCAAGTTCCTGAGCGAGGGAGTCCCAGTACTCATTCGTAGCATCCTTTAATTCAGTCTTTGAGTTACCCGCACGATGCCAGCCATCAAAAAGCTTTTTATGTCTTGTTGCTAGATAATGCCCTGTGAGTATTGTTCTGGCCGTTGATGGGTTCCAGTGGTCATAAATTGTGTGGGTATCGAGCCAAAGCTGCTTTTTAACTGTCTTCGTTATTGGTTCTACAAAGTCAGTTCGGGCAGTTGAAATATGCCATGTAGACCTACGCAAGACTTGCGAATGTCCCTCTCCGTAAGTAATCCCCAGGCTCCAAAGCCTAGGCATCCCATCCTCTTCAATTTTGGAGACGAGAAGGTACTCAAGGGGACCGAACTGGTCATTTTCCTCGTTCGGAGAGTCGCCCAAGGTGTGCTTCGACCCAGCCCATCCCTTTGAGAAGCAAACAAGCTCTGGAATGCCCGAAGGCTGCAAAGCTCTAGGGCGAGACATGTGCCTAGGTTATCCCCCAAAGACCATGGAAGTCCAGCAAGTTAATACAGCCTGTAAGATTCATGCTATCTTACAGGTATGAAGTCAACGACCGCCTCACAGGGCCATTCAATGGGCCTAAAGGACCCCGTAAGCCTAGATGACACTGTCTGGACCATTCTGCACATTGCACTATTTCTAGGGCAGAAGCCTGATTCATTGAACAGTGTCGTTAACTCATTTGGGTTTCCTCTGCCTCTTACAAACCAAAAGAGAAATCGGAGATGGTTGTCGGAAGATGTAAGAGCTTACTTCGCTAAGCGCTCGCAGGGGGCAATACATGAACCGAAAGCAAAAAAGATTGACAAAACACAAACACCAAAAAGCATGCGATTAAAAGCATAAATAGGAGATAGCTAATGAAAACACCACGAAGGAAACCCATTGAGCCAGACGCTAAATTTGCAAGAATGCTGCTTAAGGCGCAGAAGTTAGGTCAAAAGCTACAAACTGATGAAATAACAATCATTCCGCCTAATGCAAAGAACAAGTATTGGACTTTGCGTGCAAGCTTTCGCAACATGCCAAAGGAACGCTCCGCCAGAGATACGCTAGGTGATGTAAATGCGGCCTACTTAGACTTAAGTTCAGAAATTCAGTCATTGCGAAATGGCGCAGAAGGATTACCTGAGAATTCGCATCATCAGCTATCAGAAGTTATCAGGGGTTACATTGACCAAGGTGGACCTAAGAATGAATGGCGAGGCAAGACTCCGAAGAATCGTACAGAGGATTTTGCTCACCTAATTAAATTATGTGAGAAGAACAGCCATAAGTGCGAAGACTTAAACGCAAGTGTCATCCGAACATACTTAAGTAATGCAACGAATAGCAGCAAGAGAGCGAAAGGTTTACTTGTCACAATTCGTACATTTATAAAATGGGGGATAGGAGCAGGCTATTTTACGACCGCACAGTTAGAGACGGTTTCACGAGTTGTATGGCGTGCCCCAGAAGGCAGCAACTACAAAGCAGCCCCATCTCGCAGAGAACAATCTAAACTTCACTTTGGTACGGACGATAGTGCAGGCGGACAAGTTCCTACTCATGAGCAAGTCTCTGCAATTGCAACTGAACTCCAGAAGCATTATAAGTTTGGCGAGGCTCTTGTTCATGTTTCGGCAAATATGGGAACCAGAGCTAACGAAACCCTAATATTTACAGCGTCTCGCAAGGTCTTTGAAGCAAAGCGTGGCAATTATGTAGACCTCCAAGAGGAAGCCGTAAGAGTCCATTGGCAGTATGAAAAGAAGCCAGGCGCTAGTACTGAACCTGTAACCAAGAACAATAAGTTCCGCTCAGTGGTCATTCCAGCCCTGGAGAAGATTGAAACTGGCTTTGACGTACTTGGTTGGCTTAAACAACGTTCCAAAGAAGCTCTTGAAGAGCAATTAGCAGGAACGAATCCTTTAGCTCTCATTTTCCCTAATTCTGCTGGCCAAGTTATTAACCTCAACTCATTTAGCAGCGAGAAAATGCGACCAACTCTGTCTGCACTTGGAATGAAGATGCCCCCATACCTTGATGCAGCTGGTAAGGCCCGCTATATGTATCGCTTCACCATTCACAGCTTCCGTGACCGTTATGGCACCACTGCAGCGGATGAGTGGGGATATAGCGAGCGCCAACTCTTAGAACAGGGGAGTTGGGCCGATGCGGAAACGGTGCGCAAATTCTATTTAGGCACTACTGATGCCACTTATCAGTCAGTACGAGACTTACACAACAAAAGTTCTAAAGCTTCAAACCGTCGTAAAGCCAGCTAAGTCCAAGTTTCCTTGTAACACCATCACTAAACGGAGAAATAATCAATATGAATATGTTAGATAACCTATTAGATAGTTATAAGCCCTTTACCAAGCATACGGAGTATGCGGGTATAGACAAGATACGTATCACTTATCCCTTAGATACGGAGTTAAGTGATGGGTCTGATGACCTGTTTACCAAACATGGAGTGCGCAAAACCCTCGGCAAGGGTGGAGAGCTCAAGTATGCAAAGGGCTCAGTACCTGGCCCTAATGGCGATAAAGTCTTTTTTGAAGTTCGAAACAACGCTAGCCAAGCGGTTGTAGAGTTCAATCCTTCACGCTCTCTAGACCCAGATGGTTCCACGCTTTGTTCTCCCGATTTAATAGACGAACTTGTTACAGCAGTTATTAGATTCCTGGGGATGCATTCAGTGGTTCCTATTTGGGTAACAGACCATAAAACATCAGAGACTGTCCTTGAAGACCCTGACCAATGGCCACCAAACTGGCGTAAATCAGTAAAAGTTAATCGCTTAGATGGCGCAAGAGACATCTACTCACCCTTTGTAGGTTTTGGCACTAGGTCGTTGTTAGGGCTTAAGAAGCCCCATTTCCCCACAGATACCCTCATACGGAATAACGGGAACGTGGAAACTATTTCTTGGGGCAAAAGGAACAATGTCCGTCACAGCTTCTATAACAAGTCCTTGAAGCACGATAAGGATATAAATGGAGGTTGGTTCCGCTTTGAAATTCAAATGACAACTCACTACCTAAAGAACAACGGGATAGTCTCGCTGGAAGATGTCACTAATAGCAATGTTTATAGGCTTCTGTGGCACAGGTGGAACGTCAGCAATCTTGATACCCCTATTTCCATTGGAGAGGGCCAAGCAAGTCTGGTTATGCAGTTAGGTAAGCATCTATCAGGGAAACAGGTACAAACATTCTTGGGGCTAGCGGTCTCTTATGCATTTGGGTTCCCAATTGATATGCATGCGAAGACATTGAAGTTTTATAGAGATACAGGGAAGAAATTAGGTTTCAATTTTGGGCAACCCTTGGACTCCTATGGAAATCTCCAAATTCAAATTGATTTTGCCAGAGGAGAACTTGTTGAGGTGGAGCAGGAAGATTTCCTAGGGTTAAGACAGACAGACATGGAAATCAATGAGAACATTTTAGAAACGATAGGAGCTTAAATGTCAGATTTACCAATGCTTTTCACACCAGTGCAAGCTGCAAAGATTATGGGTGTTAGCAGGTCCCATGTATATGTACTAATGAACCAAGGAAGATTAAGTTCAGTAAACATTGGACGTTGTAGGAGAATCACCGTTGGCCAGATGAATGATTTTATCGCTTCGCTAACGCCTGCTGCATAATCTATGGATAACACTGGACTTATATATGATAAGAGTAGAAATTCAACGAGCCCAAAAGCGGAAATTCGTGCAATTAACATGATAACAAGCGGAATATATGTTCCTGATTTGAACGCCTATGTACAGCTATGAACAAGTTGAGTGGCTCATATCCACACAGTTGTTGAATAACCCCATGCTAGGCGCAGAGATAAGTAAAACTATTTAAACAGTAGACGAAGAGGGCAGAAAGCAGAACCGATGTATCCAAGTAAAAGTCAGTTCAGTTCCATGTCTGACAACCACAGACCGCCACTTCCTAAAATGAATAAATACGTGAAAAGGAACTATCCAGAACTATCAGAGCAACTATCCATTCAACTTAAGCAGAAGCGATTAGAGGAGAAAACCTGTTACCCGTGGCAATTAGATTGTTAATGACCCCCCCGACCCTTTAACGACAGCTAGCATAGGTATTCCCCAGGTGTCATCGACGGGTGTGGGTATTAGTTCCAGGCAGTAGCCTTTAAATGCATAATCAAAAAATATTGGAATCAACAATATGAAGCTCGAGTTAATTCCCCCATGCGGAATGCATAAGTTCTACAAAGGGAAACTTGGAGTGAGTCAAGGTCTGAACCGATGGATTCATAAATTCTCCTCAAGAATTCATCGGTGCTCCAACCTTCTGAATATGTATCAACCACACAAACGTCAACATCTTTGTATGAGAGAAGAAATCGCTCTTCTCCTGGAGCTCCATTTTCCTTATTCAAGGAGGCCGTAATACAGAGTTTGTTGGATTTGCCTTCCTTAGAGAAGTATTCGTTACTTACATCCCCAACATTTATGCATGGCCAGCCACCAGATTTCACGACGTCACTTCCTCCATCGTAAACATTGATATCACTGAAGTTTGAGCACCATCCATTCCCAGCGATAGCCGAGATTTCTTGCATCGCTTGAGTACGAGTAAGAGATTCGTTCTTTTGAAATTGATAAGCCCAGTTACCAGACACGACCACGCTCAGGGCAAGAATAATTAGTGAAATATTCTTTGCTTCTTGCTTACGCAATTTCAATCGTAAATTATCTTCTTCAGTTGGCTCCTCCAAATTGAGATTGAGAGGCGATGTATTCAGTTGGTAAGAGGATATGGCAATCGAAATTCCAAATATACAAAGGACTATCCAAGCTCTCACAAAGTCATACTGAAGGTTAAGACCTGCTAGTAGATAGCAAACCAAACTTAAGAACCCCACAACTTGGTAATTGAATTTTTCGTACTCTGCCTGACGCACCAAGGGAAGCTTTGGAAAATTTGAGTTTGGAATAGTGCCTATCTCAATAATCCTGTTTGAGGCGTTGATTCTCTTCCTATAAAAATTGAGGATGAGGAGGAGCCCAAAAAACAGAAATGCTAAATATACGGAACCCATCCGCAAAGGGTATTGCGCTTACGACACAATTTGGAAGGACTAGCTTGAATAATCAGGAAATGGGACTTATAGGTAGGGGGAGGTTCTCAATTCAAAGTCAAAATGACTTGCCCATGCGTTTGCATCCGAATAAGTGGAGTCAGTCCCATCTAGAAGTCTGAGAGCTTGTTGCCAGCCACAAGTACAACTCAAGTAAATTCTTCTCCTTTGAGTATCGGTGATGACCTTCTCCACATGCTCCATGATTTCAATCATACCCAACAGCCTCCTTGCCGTTGGAATCTCTCTTCCGATATTAAATCCTTTTTCAATATTTAGGCAAAGTGAGAACTTATCTGTTCCCCAGTCAACGGACTAGCCCTTCAAAAGTCACTCACCCTGCTGATTAATTATAAATTAGAGAAATCCAAACCTGGATAGGGATAACCCAGCATTTAGAAGAAATCACTAAAACTCAATGAATGGCATGATGCAGCAAATACAGTAGTTACATGCAGGCGGGAACTGATGCCCAGTCGTAAAAGCTTGCCCAGCTTCAACAATCTTTCCATCATTTTTATCGCACTTGTCGCAGCATCCTGCACTATCCCATTGGACCCTAACTCCTTCAACATTTCGATAATCACCTAGCGCTCGCTGTGACATGGCAAGCGCCATTCCAAAATGTGCAAGGCTGGTAGCAAGCGGCTTTAGCAGTCCCAGTTCGTTAACAATCTTCTTTGTGACCGTGGCCTCTGCTGAACCTTCTCCTAAACCTAGGGCGATAATTCTTGCGATTGAATCCAGGTCAACATCTTCAGAACCTGGAAAGCTAATTCTTTGATTTCTTAATCCTTCTGCTAGCCACCCAGGAGCGCTCGCTATGAGCTGAGAATCTTCATCTCCAGGTTTCCATGCGGACCAATCAACGGTTATCACTTTGACTCTTCGTCCTGATTCATTTTTACAAACCACGCAGCTACTGAAGCCGTAATCACTCCAACTAGGGAAATCCCCATAAACATTAACATTACGGCTAGGAGACGCCCTTCGGTAGTCGTTGGAAAACGGTCCCCATAACCAACAGTGGTAACTGTTGTAACTGCCCACCAGAGGCCATCAGCGAAGGTCTTGATATTCGAGCCCTCTACGGCCCGCTCGGTAATAGTTATTTGAACCGCTGCGATGTAAGCGATAAATACAGTAGTAATTGCAACTTTCACCATTATGGCGAATTGACGGCCAATAGCGATTTTTTGAAGAGCCAATCCTCCAAATGAAATTACCCGCATCAAACGAAGTGGTCTTAAAAACGGTAACAAGACAGAAGCAATTTCAAGAGGGTGGCGTTTCAGGTAAGCAACCTTATTTTCTGAAGTGACAATTCCTAATAGAAGGTCTACTGCAAATGCCAGCCAACAAACCCATTGGATTATGCCAAGAATCTGATTGGTGGATTCAGGGATTGACTCGGTAAAAGCGGGATATGAGAATGCAAACAGGAAGGTTAAAGCAAGAATAGTTAAGAATTCATTCCAAATCTTTCTCACTACTGCCTCCAGCGATTACGAGTATCGGTAGGAGAAGTCTTACATGTATATGTAACCCCAGCAGCAGATTTACCAGTAGCTCCCGCAGGGCTACAAAAAGCACCAGGGGAAACAGTCGCAACTTGAGTTGCGGTTGGTGTTGGTGAAGCACTTGCTGTAGCTGTTTGGGTAACTGCAGGAGTTGGAGAAGGTAAAGCCGATTTGGTAGGTGTAGGGGTTGGAGTTGGAGTCACGCTTGCGGGGTTCGGTCCGCAATCTTCAAGTTTTGGATTGGGATTTGCAATTGTGGCACTTGCAGAAGCAATCGTATTGCGGCTCTGACAAGCGTTATATTCCGCTGCTTTTTGAATAGCAGAAATTTGTGTTTGGGTTGCCGCACTGCTTGGTGTTGGGGAGGGAGTGGGGCTTGGAGCAACCGTTGGAGTCTGAGTAGCGCTGGGTGTTGGTGTCGGAATTATCTTATTCCCAATAGTTTCATAACCAGGCAGTACATCTACAGAGACATTAGTAATAGGACATGAAGTAAAATAGTTCTGAATTACAGAAAACTCACCTGCATCAAATGTCAGAGAGTATCTAACTTTTACTGCAACCCAAGCTTCAATGTAGGTGCATTTGTTCTTTGCAGGTAGCCAAGTTTTTACATCTTGGTCGCCTTTGGAGCGATTTGCACTCGCTGTTACTGCAATCAAAACTCTTGAATCTGTTAGGTCGTTAGCAAAGTCTTCTCTTTGCTTAGAGGTCCATGCCCATGCACCTGAACGCCATGCCTCTGCAAGAGGAACTACATGGTCAATATCAAGGCTTGCATCTTTTGTATAGGACTTTCCGTCGTAAGGACTAATCCACTTCCCACCTGTGAGAATGCACTTGGCACCTTTTTTAGGTTTAACAACCGCCTCAGCAATCAATACTTCCTTGCGAGTGTCACATCCATTCTTATCCGCATCAATCCAATGTTTAAACAGAGAGCGGTCATATCCACCGAGATACTCCGCAGCGGTTCTAATCTGAATCTCATCACTGGCATTTGAATGATAAGTCTGAAATATTTGTGAAGAAAGCAAAAAAACTAAAGAAGTGACTAGAAATCTAATCCTTCTCTGTTTCTTGGCTATATTCACCGATTTCCTGCCAATGAATAACCACTAACTCCAGCAAGGTTTGTGCATTTATTGGCTGATGTGAGGTTAAGCAAGCAAGTCACTCTTCCTCCATCTTTATCGTTTGTCCAAACCTGGTCAATAGTCATCAGAAGACGAGAATCACCCAGCCAGGATAGGAAGTAGTTGTTTCCTTCAAACAATTGCGAAACAGGGAAATCCTTAAATGTTTTATTTCCTACGTTATATAGAAGAAGTTTTGTTTTCGGAGTCAATGTACTGACGGTATGAAGGATGGCAACCTCAGTGCTACTTGGAGAAATTGCCATACTAACTGAGTCGTCTCCAAGCACATTAGAACTTTGATATTCCGCAATTTTGGCAATTCTTGGGTTATCGGCAGAGCTCAATGATGTGCTGATAGTCCAAAAACGCAATGTACCTTTGAAGCTATTTTTAGTGAGAAGGAATATCTCATTGCTGCCAGTCAATTCAAAACCCTGGACCCAATCGTATTCCGAATCCCCTCCCAAACTCTTAATTGAGTTCTTGAGCTGTGCCCCTGTGAATAACCTTGTCCACGTTGGTACAGATGTTGAAATGTCTATTTTGTAAAAGTCCATATCAAAATCAAATGCGAAAATACTTTTCCCATCAATCCCAAGTCTTAGGTCATTAAGGGCTCTGGAGTCTGTGGGAATACCGCCATTCTTCTCAATGCCCAAAGGGGTGCTAATTCCGCCAGGTTCAAGAATGTAGAGCTGAGACTTAACCGCATCTACCTCTAACAAGATTCGGTTATTTCTCATATCTGCAACAGTTAAGCCAAATTTAGGACCAGAAGTTAGTTTTAATTTATTACGTAGAATTCCGTCAGGCGAGATTGTGACCTGTAGCAGTTCTTCGGAGTTTCCATTTCTGTGACTCTGGTAAAAAACTAGAGAAGGCTGAGTGGGGGATTTTGAAGGGGTAGCGCCGACCTTTACACCGTTATTCCAATACAAACTCTTACCCAGTTTTATGCAGGTATATTTCTTACCGCTTACTGTTTTGGTGAGTCCAGATTTACTGCAGTTGGTCCCAGCAATATCAGCTGCAAAAGACTGGCTTAATGACAACACTCCGAAAACACCAACCATTGCCACCAGCTTTGAAATCTTTCTCATATCTTGACTTTACTCACCCACCCTTCGTTTGCCCATGTTTTGCCCAGGAATTAGCTTTAGATGCAGGTATTTGAACCAAATAAATGCACTGTAAACTGGTTAAATAAGCGTAGATGAGAGATAGGCCAACACTGCAGCCCTCACTGCTAACGAGGTAAGGGGTTAAACCCTTCAGGAGTTCAAATCTCCTCGTCTCCGCCAGGTTTAGATGGATAAGGGCATTAGCCTTTAACGGAGATATTGTTTACAAAGCTGCGCGATATCGGCGCAGTGACTTCGTAGGTA
>CANFOX010000029.1 GCA_947448845.1 Microbacteriaceae bacterium
AATTCCGTCGGCCCCAATGCAGGCGTATTGGCACATCGGCGCAATCCAAATGCGATTTTTGACAACGAGGTCACGAAGCATGATTGGCGAAAATAACTTACTCACCGAATAACCATAACCTTGGCTACCCTTGGTCTGGTGACCACAATCGGCATTCCGCTAGCTAGCGACAACAAATACACCCGAGGTGTTGTTGGTTTTTTCACCGGCTCTGAAACCTACCCGGGTGCGGCACTGCTGAGTGTTGGCGGCGCTTTGGCGGTTGGCATCGGAATGGTTCGCTACCTTGGCCCAAGAAGCGTTGGTGAGCAAGTTTTGCAAAGCTACCCCGAGGTGGTTTTGGCTGCAGGTTCTCTAGATTGCCTTTGCATTGGTTCGGGTCAAGACCGATCAGTGTCTGATGCCGAAGTTCAAACGCTGCAAGCCGCCCCAATCGCAGTAATCGATGCCTTTGCTTTGCAGACGGTTGATTTCTCAAAAACAGCGAAGGCCTCGGTTTTGACCCCGCACCTGGGGGAGTTTCGAAGACTTCAACTTCGTTTTGGTTTACCCGTGTCTAATTCAGAAGAACCCGATGAGTTAGTGCCTGAGGTGATCAAACTGGCTACCTTACTTGGCAGATTCGTGCTACTAAAGGGTTCAACCTCGATTCTTGGTTCTGCCACTGGCGAGATTCGCCGCGTTGGCCCAAACTCGTCTTGGCTTGCCACAGCCGGTACCGGAGACGTGCTCACAGGCGTTCTAGGCGCACTGCTGGCTGCGAACCTTCATTCCGCCAACCCCCAGAACATTATGAATGTCGTTGAGCTTGGCGTGAAAGTTCACTCGAGGGCAGCAGAGTTGGCTGCAACCAAAGGCCCAGTTTCGGCCCACACGCTGCTTACGCAACTAGGCACCGCAGCGCTGGAGTTTCTCGAGTGAAAAAGTTTCTAAATTACCCCGCAACGCTGCTATTGGTAGCACTTATGGTGCAGGTGGTCATTGCAGTGATTGGCGCCACGAGCGATAAGCACCCCATGGGAGACGTGATTTTTGCCTACAAGCCCTGGGTTGATGCCATGTTTGCAGGTGGCAAGTGGTTTGGCATTAATGCCGCCTGGGTTTACCCCTACCCGGCGCTGGTTCCTTTACTTTTAGCTCAAGTAATTGCGCCAGGTTCATATTTAACGGGATGGCTGGTGCTCGCCATCGCCGTAAACGAAGCCGCACTTTGGTTCTTGCTGTGGCGCTTTCGAGCAGCCGCAAGTTTAGGTTGGTTCTGGTTGGCGGCAACGGTGGCACTAGGGCCGGTGGCGCTTAGCCGGCTAGATGGTTTGAGCATCGCGCTGGCACTGATAGCGGTTGCCTATCTTCTTGGTTCGAACATCAGCGGTTCTGCGCTCTGGCTGACTCTGGCAAGTTGGCTAAAAGTTTGGCCGGTAGCGGTTTTGGCATCCTTATTTTTACCAAAAGAAAATCGGCTAAGAGTGTTTCGTGCGGCTCTCTATACTTCGGTGATTTTGGTTCTAGTTGGGTTCTTGCTCGGGGCCAACCAAAACTTGTTTTCGTTTATTTGGGCTCAACAAAACCGAGGCATTCAAATCGAATCATTGATTGCCATGCCTTGGGTTTGGGCAGATGTTCAAAACCACGGTGCCCACATTTACTACGACACTCACATTTTGACTTTTCAGGTTCGAGGAAACCTAACCCAGCAAACCTCTCATTCGATGGGCTGGTTCATGTTGGCTGCATTAGCTTTTACCGCCGCCCTCACTTGGTTTTGCAAACTGCGCGAAGCCCCGAAAGAAGACCTTTTGGCGTTATCGGCAATGGCATTCACGCTTGACCTAATTTTGTTCAACAAAGTTGGTTCGCCGCAGTACCTTGGCTGGCTTATCATTCCGGTACTTATTGGCCTAGGTTACCGGCTGAAAGACTGGTGGCCTGCGGTAACGGGAGTTTTGGTGGCAACGGCAATCACTCAGGTGATCTATCCGAACGTTTATGATGCTTTGCTTGAGGCACAGCTCTGGCCCGTGATTTTACTCACGGTTCGAAACGCAATCGAGGTGGCGATCTTCGTTTGGGTAATTTGGCGGCTTTTTGGCTTAGCTTTCAAAAAGTAATGCCAATAGCCTCGCTACTACTTCATTTTCAATAAGGAAACCATCGTGGCCATACTGCGAATCAATCACGTGAAGTTTGCCGCCAACCAGCTCTCCGCCAATGTTTTCTGCGATCAGCGCCTGATCTTCAAGCGGAAACAGTCGGTCGCTATCGATGCCAACCACGAGCGATTTGCATTTCACCGAGCGAAGGGCTTCTGCCACCGAACCGCGGCCACGGCCAACATCGTGTGAGTTCATGGCATGCACCAAAATCAGGTAGCTGTTGGCATCGAACCGTCGCGTGAACTTGTTTCCGTGAAAATCGAGGTAACTTTCAACGGCAAAGCGCCCGCCACCGCCCAGCGGGTTTACGCCTGACTGCCAAGTGCGCTCGAAGCGATCGTTAAGTTCGTAAGGTGAACGGTAGTTCAGCAGCGCCATGCGGCGAGCGAGTGCTAAACCGCGGTGTGGGCCAAAGCCCGGCTTCGCTTCGTAGTAATCACCACCGGCCCAGGCCGGGTCAATTCGAATGGCTTCGGTCTGCACCGAGTTGAGCGATATTTGATCGGCCGAAGAAATAGCCGGTGCCGCTATAACTGCAAGTTTTTCAACCTGATTTGGGTAGGTGATAGCCCATTCAAGAGCCTGCATTCCGCCCATTGAACCGCCCACCACGGCTGCCCAGCGGTCAATTCCAAGCCCGGCTGCAAAGTGGTGCTGCGCGTGCACCTGGTCTCGAATTGTGAGAAACGGAAACCTTGACCCATATTCTCGGCCGGTGGCGTCGAGGCTCGATGGCCCAGTTGAGCCCTGGCACCCTCCGAGCATGTTTGGAACAACAACAAAGTATTTTTCGGTGTCAATCGCGAGCCCCGGGCCAATGATTCCCGCCCACCAACCTTCAGTTGGGTGAGCCTTATTGGCAGGGCCCACCGCATGAGAATCGCCAGTTAGAGCATGAAGCACCAGAACAGCGTTGCTTCGATCGGCATTCAGTTCGCCCCAACTTTCGTAGGCGATTCGCACCGAACGCAGTTCGCGCCCGCTCTCTAACTCGAGGTCAAAGAGGGGCGCGAACTGGCGGTCGCCCAGTGGGTCACCGTCGCGCCAGGCTCCGGTAGCTTTTGGCTTACCAATGAGTTGGCGACTGAGCTCGTCGGTTACAAATGCCGACGGAACGGTGTCTTCTGGGGTTTGAAAGTCCAATCAGGAGCCTTCTGCTTTCGTTACTTAGCTGCTGCGAAACCGCTTTCGAGGTCTGCAAGCAGGTCGTCAATCGACTCTAGCCCAACCGACAGGCGAACAAGGCCCGGGGTAACACCAGAGGTCAACTGCTGCTCAGGAGTGAGCTGAGAGTGGGTAGTGCTTGCTGGGTGAATTACCAGCGAACGAACATCACCAATGTTGGCCACGTGGCTGAACAGGTTCAAGCCGTCTACAAATTTGGCACCGGCGGTTACCCCGCCAGCGATTTCGAACGAGACGATGGCACCGGCACCCTTAGGGGCGTACTTCTTGGCGGCTTCGTGCCAAGGTGAACTTGGCAGGCCAGCGTAGTTCACGCCGAGCACCTGAGAGTGCGAAGCCAAGAAGTTGGCAATCTTGTTGGCGTTCTCAACGTGACGTTCGATTCGCAGGCTCAGGGTTTCGATTCCCTGAATCAGCGAGAAAGCGCTGTTTGGCGAAATAGCGGCACCAATGTCGCGAAGCAGTTGAACGCGGGCTTTGATGATGTAGGCGATTGCGTCGCCGAGTGCCGCGGTGTAGTTCACGCCGTGGTACGAAGGGTCTGGGGTGGTCAAGCCAGGGAACTTATCTGACTTGCTCCACTCGAACTTTCCGCCGTCAACAATGGCGCCAGCAACAACGGTTCCGTGGCCACCCAAGAACTTGGTTGCCGAGTGAACCACAATGTCGGCACCGTGCTCGAACGGGCGAATCAGGTATGGGGTGGCAACGGTGTTGTCAACAATGAGCGGAACACCATTGCGGTGAGCAACCTCGGCAACACCGGCGATGTCAAGAATGCTCACCTTCGGGTTTCCAATGGTTTCACCGAAGAATAGTTTGGTGTTCGGGCGAACGGCAGCTTGCCATTCGGCTAGGTCATCTTGGTTTTCAACGAAGGTTACGTCGATGCCAAGCTTCTTCAGGGTGTACTTGAAGAGATTGTAAGTTCCGCCATAGATGGTCGAAGAAGAAACAATGTGGTCGCCGGCTTCTGCAATGTTGAGAACCGCGAAAGTTTCGGCGGCTTGGCCAGAGGCAAGCAACAGGGCGGCGGTGCCACCTTCCAGGGCGGCGATGCGCTTCTCGGCAACATCCTGGGTTGGGTTCATGATTCGGGTGTAAATGTTTCCAAACTCGGCAAGGCCAAACAGGTTCTTGGCGTGCTCTGAAGAGTTGAACACGTATGCGGTGGTCTGATAGATCGGCGTCGCGCGCGAGTTGGTGGCTGGGTCTGGTGCCGCACCGGCGTGAATCTGTGCGGTCTCAAAGCCCCACTGGCTTGGGTCTTTACTCATGACTGATTCCTTTGATTGAAGAAGCTTGGTTTCTAAAGGTTAGAAAAAAAATCGCGTGCAACAAAACGACCGTGAAACAGGGCGTAACACTTCTTAGTGGCGATTATTCGCCAAGCACGTCGAAAGCGAGTGCTGCAAGTAAGGCAGCGCCGTCGCCAATCACCGAATCATCGAAGCGAGCTTTGTTGGAATGGTTGCTCTGCGCGGTTTCTGGGCTCTCACCATCGGCTAGGGCACCCAAAAAGATAAAGGCACCCGGAACTTCGCGAAGAATTGAGGCAAAGTCTTCGCCGCCGGCAATTGGCTGCGGCATGTTTATGTAGCGGTCTTCCCCGAAGGCTTCAACCACTAGTTTTTCGGCGCGTGCGACGGCTGCCTTGTCGTTGTTCACTACGAAACTTGAGGGGGTGAACACAACGTCAACATCAACATCGTGAGCCTTCGCGGTTGTGCGCATGAGTTCTTCAAGTGCCACACGAATCTGTTTGAAGTTAGCGTCTGAGAACGTGCGCACGGTTGCGCCGAAGCTGGCTTCGCTTGGCACCACGTTGGTCGTGGCGGTGTCGCCGGCTCGCACCCATCCGATATTTACAATCACTGGGTCAAATGCGCTGAAGTGCTTGGTAACCAAAGCCGGAATCGAGTTCATAGCCTCGAGCATTGGCGTGATTGGGTCTTTGGCTAGCCATGGCATTGAGCCGTGGCCGCCAACGCCCTTGAAGGTAACCAGCATGTCGCCAGCCGATGCCATCAGCGGGCCAGGTCGTGAGGCAAAAACACCGTTATCGAGAGTTGAAAATACATGGATGCCGAAGGCCGCAATCGGTTTTTCTGCAAAGGCTGTGAGGGCACCCTCTTCGATCATTACGTCGGCGCCGCCGTGACCCTCTTCACCTGGTTGAAACCAAATGTCAACGTTTCCGCGAAGTTTGTCGCGGTGCCTGTGCAGTAGCCGAGCGGCACCAACGCCGATTGCCATGTGTAAATCGTGGCCGCAGGCGTGCATGAAGCCGTTGGTTGAGGAAAAACTCTCGCCACTTTCTTCGACGACCTTTAGGGCATCCATGTCGGCTCGAAGCAAGACGGTTGGGCCAGGCTGGGCGCCTTCAATGTGAAGCACCATCGAGTCGAGGGTCTTGCCGTGAACTATTTGGCCAAGGTGCTCGATTTCGGCCAGCAGTCGCGCCTTGGTCTGCTTGAGATCGAGGCCAAACTCTGGAATCTGGTGCAGTTCGCGCCGCAGGCTCTGCAGGCTCTCAAGTTCAGCTTGGGCTTCGCGCGCTAGTTCAGCAAGATTCATGGTGGCTCCTCGGTTCACTTTAACATTGACTCATGTGGTTCGAAGCGATGCACCCAACCTGGCAGGTGGCGCTCGCCGAACAGCAGAGTTTGCTAAAAACTATTGAACTTAGTTTGGCAAATACCCCCGACATCACGCCTGCCGCCAATTTGGTGATGCGAGCGTTTGAGCAGCCGCTCGATCAGGTGCGGGTTCTGCTGATCGGCCAAGACCCCTACCCAGAAGCGGGGGTAGCCTGCGGTTTGGCATTCGCCGTGGCTGCTGGAACAAAAAAGTTGCCGGCAAGCCTTCGAAACATTATGACCGAACTGCAAAGTGATTTGCCCAGCGCGCAAGCCGGGGGCAACCTGCAGGCTTGGGCGAATCAAGGCGTTCTGCTGCTAAATCGACACCTCACCACGAAAATTGGCGAGCCCGGCGCGCATTCGAAACAAGCATGGCCCGCCTTCACCGACGCGGTGGTTCAGGCGCTCGCCGAGAAACGTGACAGCCGGTTGGTGGCCATTCTTTGGGGGGCACAAGCCGGTCAGGTGCGCCCGCTACTTGGCAACATCCCTGTTATTTCTGGCGTTCACCCGAGCCCACTTTCGGCCTATCGCGGGTTTTTTGGCTCGAAGCCATTTAGTAAGTGCAATCAACTCTTGCACCAAATGGGCGAGCCGCCGATAGATTGGAACTGTTAGGAGAACCTGTGGCACTTGATTCAGAAACTCGTTGGCGCCTAGCGCGCCGAGCTAAAGCCGAGAAGGCTGAAGACGCTAAGGGTGAAACCGTAATTCGCGCCGCCCGAGAGTCAGATCTCGGCCAAGTTCTCGAGATTTACAACTATTACGTGAAAAACAGCGTGGTTACCTTCGACGTTGAACAGCTCAAACTGAGCGACTGGGCCGAAAAGTTTTCGTGGCTAAAGAGTCTCGACATGCCATTCCTGGTAGCCGAAAGCCCGAGTGGCCAGATTTTGGGGTTCGCCTATGTTGCTCCTTGGCGCCAAAAGGCTGCCTATCGGCGCACGGTAGAAGACAGCATCTACCTGCGCCCAGCAGCAATTGGAAAGCGCCTCGGCAGCAAACTTATGGAGGCACTCATCGAGCAATCGAAGAAAGCCGGCGTGAAAGAGATTGTTGCGGTCATAAGCGACAAGGGCGCCGAAACCTCGATTGCTCTTCACGAAGCATACGGTTTTGTTAGCCAAGGTCACCTGGCCAAGGTCGGTTACAAATTTGGTCGCTGGCTTGGCACCGTGCTACTTCAAAAGAGTCTCTAAGGCCCCACGCGGTGAGCACTCGAGTCAAGCTTCTTGCGTCGTTCGCGAGTTTTTTGCTCGCGTGCCTAGCCTTGACACCTGCGGCAGCGCTGGCTAGTGATTCGAAAACTTTGCCAAATGGGCCGGTGACCGGCCTAGTGGTTCGCTATGTTGCCGGCACGCTAGTTAGAAACGCTCAAGGTCAAGCAGAAGTTTCGAACTTCAGCCCTTTTGTACTTCATGAATCTAGGGCGTTAGGGGCAGGGCTTCATGAGGTTGCCTTCGTTCACCCAACAACGCTCGAAGTCGCTCAGCGGGTGGCTACTGCCGTTACAGTTGACCCAACCGTGGTGTCGGTGAGCCCAAACTTTTACATCAAAGCATCTTCGGTCAGCCGAGTTTCACAAAAGCCGGCAAGCGTCATTAAGGTCTCTAGCGCAGTTAGACCAAGCGCGGTGAGGCAGCTGCGAGCCATTGACACCTGGAATGCCAACAGTCGTTTTCAGTCTTCTGTGAAGTTGACCTGGAAGAAACCAGATCGGCTAGCCGGCGCCAAGTTCGTGAACTATTCGATTTTTGCCTCGCTCGACGGGGGCTCGAAGTTCATAGCCGTCAAAGCCACCAAGCAGCGAAGTTTTTCCATTCGAAACCTGCAAGTCGGAACCAAGTACCTTTTCAAGATTTTCACGGTGGTGAAAAAGGGTGACTCTTACTATCGAGGTGTGCACCACACAATCTCTTTCAACGCATCTGCCGCGCCTCGGCCACCAGTTTTAAATACCGCTCAGTTGATTCAAACTACTTCGGTTGTGAGCTGGCAGGCGCAATCCAGGCAACAGTCAGGAGGCTTGAAAACCAGCTATCGGGTAGAGGCATCCGCTGGTTCAGAAACGGTCGGCTGTGAAACCACCGGCAATTCTTGCACCATTCAGCTAGACCCGGTGTTTGGCGGTTATCAAGTGTCGGTTACCGCAACGAATGCAAAAGGCTCCACCTCCAATCTGCTAGCACCAAACATTGCCGACCCGCTCTATTCGAAGCAGTGGTACCTAAACGGTCAAAATGGAATTAATGCCGAAAATGCCTGGGCAAAAACTCGAGGCACCGGCAAGGTGACGGTTGCCGTTATCGACACCGGAATAACTAACCACCCCGATTTCTCAAAGTCATTGATTCTAGATGCCAACGGCCACCCTTACGGCTACGACTTTGTAAGTGGCATCGCCACCAGCGGCGATGGTAACGCGTGGGATTCCGACCCAACCGACCCGGGCGATTATTCGGCCAATAGTGACAGCTCATGGCACGGAACTGACGTAACCGGCCTGATTGCGGCAACGCACAATCAGGTGGGAATCGCTGGGGTTGCCCCAAATATTGGAATCGTCTCGGTTCGAGCCCTTGGTTCTAGCGGCGGTTCACTTAGCGACCTCTTGGCTGCGGTGAACTGGGCCTCTGGAATAAGCGTTGCTGGCACAGAGACCAACCTGCATCCGGCTCAGGTAATCAATCTTTCGCTGGCGAGCGACTCGAATCTAACCTGCGACTCAACTTCACAAACGCTTTTTAGGCATATTGCCCAGTTGGGCACCATTGTGGTGAGCGCCGCCGGTAACCGATCAACGGATGCCGTAAACAGCTTTCCCGCAAACTGTGCGAGTGTGGTTTCGGTTGCCGCCACTAACCGTCGGGGTGATTTGGCATCCTATTCAAATTTCGGGTCTTTGATTACGGTTGCAGCACCGGGCGGCGATGTAACCTCTGGAATTATTACAACCACTAACACTGGCAAGACCATTGCCGCATCTGATGGTTATTCGAGTGATTTCGGAACCAGTTTGGCCGCACCGCTGGTAACCGGTGCTATTGCTCTGATGCTCTCGGTGAACCCAAGTCTTAGAGAAGCAGAAGTGATCAAGATTCTTAGGGAATCGGCCACCGAATTTGGCTTAGAAACAAAGTGCGCAATAAATCCCGTTTGTGGGCCAGGAATTTTGAATGTTGCGGCGGCTGTTGAGCTTGCCGACTTGCTAAATAACTAAATCAATCTGGTGCGGAAGGTGGGACTTGAACCCACACGCCTTGCGGCACTGGAACCTAAATCCAGCGCGTCTGCCATTTCGCCACTCCCGCGCGAAGTTTTTATTCTATCGAATCAAAAACCTACTGACGTTCAAACCTTGGAATGTAGCGATACATCAGCCACCCACCGAAGAACGCGAGCAAGCCAAAACCAGACATCGCCCCTGCCAAACCAACCACCACGGTTAGCAGTGAAAGCACAGGCCCAGCCCCTGCCTGAGCCGCATCAATAACCATTCGGTAGCTCGCCAAAAATTCGTTGCGCGCATGAACCGGGGCGAGGTCGGCCCCGATAACCATGATTACCCCTGAGCCAATTCCATTTGCAAGTGCCAGCCCCAAGCAGATCAGCAAAAATCCGGTGGCGTCGTGCGCGGTAAAAACCAAGAGGTTCACCAAGCCAGAGGCAATCAGGGTGGGCACCGCGGCAGCTCGGCGGCCAAACCTATCCATCACCTGGCCAGATGTGTAGAAAAGCGCAAAGTCGAGGCCGCCGGCAATGGCTATGAAGAGCGTGGTAGTTCCCGGGTGTAGGTGAATCGAAAGCGCCCAAAGCGGTAGCCCAATAGATCTCACGGTTCTAACCGCAGCCAAAATAGCAGACGCACTTCCGAGGGTAAGAAGTTTGTGCCGCTCAGCTTTTGCAACGCCCCAAACCCCAACCGATGGCGCCGGCTTGTCGTCTTCGAAACCGGCACCTCGCATGACAATCAAAACAACGGCAGAAAGTAGGCAAAAGATAACCGCAACAACCAGCACTGAGCGCAGGTTGAAGGTCCAAATCACAACGGATGCGAGGGCTGGGCCAAGAAATCCGCCACCCCGAAACATTCCTCCGAGGGTTGAAAGCGAGCGAGCTCGATGGCTGATGGGAACGTTGTGGGCCATGTATCCGTGGCGCGCCAGCCCGAAAACCGAGGCACAGGCCCCTGCAATGAGGGTTGCAGCACCGAGGGCAAAAAGGCTATTCACGAAGTAGGCGAGTGAAATGGCCGCTGAGGCTGCAATTGCGGTTGCAATCATTGATTTACGCTCGCCGAGGCGAAACACCAGCTGCGCCGCCGGCAGATCGGCTAGCAGGGTGCCCAGCATAAATAAACCAGCCAGTAAGCCGGCGGTAGGAATGCTGGCGCCAAGCTGCGAAGCCAAGGCAGGAATGATTGGAATGAAGGCGCCTTCGCCGGTTGCAAAAAGCAGTGATGGAACGAAAACAGGCAGCACCAAATCTGCAATACGAAATGGGGCTGCCTTGGTCACTCGTCCATTATCGCCCCTTGGTCAAAAGTTAGACTTATCTGGCAATGGCCGATCTCGACATCTCACAAGAACTCAAACAACTTCGCACCACGGTGACGAACATTGTTGAAGTGCTCGACGTGCCTAAAATTCAGGCCGAAGTTGAGTTACTTAAAGTTCAGGCCGAAGACCCTAACCTATGGGATGACCAGGCCAAAGCTCAGTCGGTAACCAGTGCGCTTTCACAGAAGCAGGCAATGCTCGCGAAGGTAGAAAGTTTGCAGCAACGGGTCGACGATCTTGAGGTGCTTGTAGAAATGGCAAACGCCGAGGGCGATGTTGCCACGCAGCAAGAGGTGCGAATAGAACTCGTTTCGGTTGAAAAACTGGTTGGCGAGCTTGAAATTCAAACCCTGCTAAACGGAGAGTTCGATTCTCGTGGCGCCGTAGTTACCATTCGCGCTGGTGCCGGCGGTGACGACGCAACCGATTTTGCCAACATGCTTTTGCGCATGTACCTTCGCTATGCCGAACAAAAGAGCCTCAAGACCTCGGTGTTAGACATTTCTTACGCAGAGGGCGCCGGCATCAAATCTGCAACCTTCGAGGTTGACTCACCCTTTGCCTTCGGCACGCTCTCGGTTGAAGGCGGCACCCACCGCCTCGTGCGCATGAGTCCTTTCAATGCCGCAGGCAAGCGCCAAACCTCGTTCGCGGCGGTTGAAGTGGTGCCGCTGGTGGCACAAACCGAAGTCATTGACATTCCAGAATCCGACATCCGGGTTGATGTTTTTCGCTCATCTGGGCCTGGTGGGCAGTCGGTGAACACCACCGACTCTGCGGTGCGAATAACTCACCTGCCAACCGGAACGGTGGTTAGTTGTCAAAACGAAAAGAGTCAACTTCAAAACAAGGTTGCGGCAATGCGCGTTTTACAATCTCGCCTACTCGAAGTTAGGCGACGCGAAGAAGAGGCCAAGAAAAAACAGATTGCCGGCGACGTGAAGGCTAGCTGGGGCGAACAGATGCGTTCATACGTGATGGCTCCATACCAAATGGTGAAAGACCTTCGCACGGAATACGAAGTAAATAACCCTGGCGCAGTTTTCGATGGCGATCTCGACGGTTTTATTGATGCCGGCATTCGTTGGCGCAAACAATCTCAGGCAAGCGCATAAATAGGCAACACACAGGCAATCTGCCACGAATCATTGAAACGGCAACTTAGGCTGAACCCAGCATGATTCGCATCGAAAACGTAACCAAACAGTACCCAGGTAACCCGCGCCCGGCGCTCGACAACGTAACGCTTGAGGTTGAAAAGGGTGACTTTGTGTTTTTGGTGGGCGCCTCTGGTTCAGGAAAATCTAGCCTCATGCGCCTAATGCTTCGCGAAGACGTTCCCACTCACGGCTCGGTTCATGTGCTTGGCGATAACTTGGCAACCATTTCGAGCCGCCGAGTGCCATTTTTTCGTCGCAAACTTGGGGTGGTGTTTCAAGATTTTCGCTTACTGCCGAACAAAACCGTTGCAGAGAACATCGCCTTCAGCCTTGAGGTAATTGGCAAGTCGCGCGGGCTCATTGAAACCGCTGTGCCAGATGTTCTTGGCTTAGTTGGCCTAGAGGGCAAGGCAGACCGCCTGCCGAATGAACTCTCTGGCGGCGAGCAGCAACGAGTGGCTTTAGCTCGCGCCATCGTGAACAAGCCCGCCATTTTGCTCGCCGATGAACCAACCGGAAACCTTGACCCGGCAACCAGCCAGGGAATCATGGCCGTTATTGATCGCATTAACCAAGCTGGAACCACAGTAATCATGGCAACGCACGACAAGTCAATTGTGAACCAAATGCAGCGCCGAGTGGTTGAACTCTCTGGCGGAGTAATCATTCGCGACCAGCGCTCTGGCGGTTACGAGGTCAAGGCGTGAGGTGGGGGTTCGTTCTAAGCGAGATTCGTCAGGGTCTTCGCCGCAATATGTCGATGGTCATTTCGGTTATTTTGGTGACTTTCGTTTCAATGACTTTTGTTGGCACAGCATTGGTGTTGCAGCTTCAAATCGGGCAGATGAAGAACTACTGGTATGACCGCGCGCAGGTTGCGGTTTACCTTTGCGACGCAATCTCGCCGCAAACGGTTTGCCCCCAGGGTGAATCTTCACCAGATGTGAAGGCGGCAGTAGAGGCCAAACTCAAGTCACCAACGCTAAAGCCATACATTCAGAACTACTATTTCGAGAACCACGAACAGGCATATAAACAGTTTCAGCAGCAGTTCAAGGGCAACGCGGTTGCCAAATATGTAACTGCCAATCAGTTGAACGAAACCTTTTGGGTGAAGCTCAAAAATGCCAACGATGGCGAAATCATCACCGAGAGTTTCACCGGTCAGGCTGGGGTAGAGCAGGTGCGAGATCAACGAACCTACCTCGACCAAATCTTCTCTATCTTGAATGCAGCCAGCCTCACGGCAATTTCTATCGCCGCTCTAATGCTGGTTTCGGCAGCGCTATTGATTTCAACCACCATTCGCCTCTCTGCCTTTTCGCGTCGCCGCGAGCTTGGAATCATGCGACTCGTTGGTGCCAGCAACTTCTTTATTCAGCTTCCCTTTGTGCTTGAGGGTGTTGTTGCCGCCACCGTGGGTAGCTTGCTGGCGGTAGGCACTGTAACCGGGCTGGTGCAGTTCTTTGTGCAAGGGTTTCTCGCTCAGCAACTTCCATTCACCAGTTTCGTGGGAATCGGCGACGCGTTGCTCGTGGCTCCGGTTTTGGTGCTCGCCGGAATGCTTTTGGCTTGGTTCGCTTCACTCTTCGCCATTCGCCGCTACCTTCGCATCTAGCCCTACCAAAGCAGCCGCCCGCAGGCTAAACTGAAGGGCTGCGTCAGCCCGGCGCAAAAAAATCAGGAGTGAATCGTGCCAAGAGAGCGCGGCCAGAAAGTTGTGGCCAGCAATCGTAAAGCCCGTCACGACTATCACATCGAAGACGTTTACGAGGCTGGCCTCGTTCTCACCGGTACCGAAGTGAAGTCGCTACGGGCCGGTCGGGCATCCCTAATTGACGGCTTTGCAACCGTTGAAGGCGGTGAGGCCTGGCTTGAAAACGTGCACATTCCTGAATACACGCAGGGCACCTGGAACAACCAT
>CANFOX010000030.1 GCA_947448845.1 Microbacteriaceae bacterium
CACGGTGCCTGCCGACTCGGTCTTACCGTTTTCGTCAACCGTGATGTCGCCGAAGGTGTCAAGGCCAAATCGTAAATCTTGCGGGTTCATTAATTCCTATTGATTGATTAGTCGTTTGCAGCGGCAAGTTGGCCGCAGGCGCCGTCGATTTCTTTGCCGCGGGTGTCGCGAAGTGTGGTTGGAACCCCTGCCGCCTCGAGGCGGTTAATAAAGGTGCGGGTGGCTTCTGGGGTTGAGGCTGTCCAAATCGAACCTGGTGTTGGGTTGAGTGGAATCGGGTTCACGTGCACCCAACCGCGACCGCGCTCGTTCAGCTTTTGCGCCAGCAAATCGGCGCGCCAGGCGTGATCGTTCATGTCTTTAATGAGCGCATATTCAATAGACACCCGGCGACCGGTAGCCTCGAAATAGCCGCGGGCGGCATCGAGTGCCTCGTCAACCTTCCAGCGCGAGTTCACCGGAATGAGCTCGTCACGAAGTTGATCGTCTGGCGCGTGAAGCGAGAGTGCGAAGGTGAGCTGCAAACCCTCGGCAGCAAGTTTGCGCATGGCGGGAACCAGGCCCACGGTGGAAACCGTGATGTGGCGGGCAGACATGCCAAGCCCATCTGGCTGAGGTGCCAGCATGGTGCGAATGGCGCTCATGAGTCGGTTGTAGTTAGCCAGTGGTTCACCCATACCCATGAACACAATGTTGTTTACGCGCTCTGGAGGGTCGTTCGGTAAGCGTTTGCCGCCGCCAAGTTCACCTCGGGCCAGCGCTAGGTTTGCCTGCACGATTTGGTCAACGATTTCGGCAGCCGACATGTTTCTGGTGAGACCAGCCTGACCGGTGGCACAGAATGGGCAGTTCATGCCGCATCCGGCTTGGCTTGAAACGCAAAGCGTAATTCGACCCGGGTAACGCATGAGCACCGACTCAACCAGGGCACCGTCAAACAGGCGCCATAAGAACTTGATGGTGTCGCCTTTATCGGTCTGCAGGCGGCGCACCTGGGTCAACAACGGTGGCAGCAACCCAGCCACAAGTTCTTCTCGCCCTTCGGCTGGCAGATCGGTCATAGCCGCCGGGTCGCTTGTGTAGTGCGTGAAATAGTGGGTGGCTAATTGCTTGGCGCGAAAGCCCGGCAGCCCAAGTTCTTTGGCCTTTTCAACGCGCTGTTCTGGCGTGAGGTCGGCTAGGTGAACCGGGGGTTGCTTTCGTTTTGGCTCGGCAAACTCAAGAACTGGTTTGCCGGCGGCGTCGAGCTTTTGACTCCAGCCCTCGGTGGCAGGGCGAACCTGCGGCTGCTTGGTCATTGGGCTCCTGAACTTGCGCGAACTGCGCGTGTTTCTAGTCTATTTAATGAGGTAGCCTGACTGCGTTTGTATTCCTTTTTAAACAGGAGAGATCATGGCCGGATCAAGCATTTTGGTTTATGCCGAGCGAGTTGGCGGCAGCCTGGCAGAAATCGAAAAGTTGCTGAAGGGCCCGCTGGCCGACTTTGAAGGCATTCACGTTTTACCGTTCTTTCACCCATACGACGGTGACGACGCCGGCTTCGACCCGATTGACCACAGCATCGTTGACCCGCGCCTTGGCACCTGGGCCGACTTCGAGCGCATCTCGGAAACCCATGAGCTCACCGCCGACCTGATTGTGAACCACGCCTCTTACCTCTCGCCCGAGTTTCTTGACTGGCAAGAAAAAGGCGATGCCAGCGAGTTCGCCGGAATGTTCTTGACCTTTGACGTGGTGTTTCCTAATGGCGGCAACGAAGCCGGCATCACCGCTTTCTACCGCCCCCGCCCGGGCCTACCGTTCACCGCATACGAGGTAGCTGGCAAGCGCCGCCTAGTGTGGACGACCTTTATGCCTAGCCAGGTCGACATCGACATTAAGCACGACGCCGGCAAGGCATACCTGGTGCGTGTTCTTGAGGCCCTGAAATCTGGTGGCGTCAAGGTGGTTCGCCTCGACGCTGTTGGCTATGCGGTGAAAACCCCAGGCAGCGACTCGTTCATGACAGCTGAGACCCTCGAGTTTGTGAAAGAAATCACCGAGCTGATTCACAGTTACGGAATGCGCGTGCTGGTTGAGGTGCACGCCCACTACACCCAGCAGCTAGATATTGCCCCGCTGGTTGATCTGATTTACGACTTTCAAACCGCACCGCTGCTGCTTCACTCGTTCTTCACCGGCACGGTTGACCGACTCGATGACTGGTTCAAGATTCGCCCGAACAACTGCCTGAACGTGCTAGACACCCACGATGGCTATGGCGTTATTGACGCAGGCCCGATTAACGGTCGCCCCGGCTTGATTACCCAAGATGAAATGGCAGACATTTTCAAGCAAGCCGAGATCAACACCGGCGGGCACTCAGCCATTGCCAGCGTGGTGCCGCAGTGGTTCACTCTGCCCCACCAAATCAACGCCACCCTGCCAAACATTGTTGCCAACGACACCGCATATGTAATCATGCGCGCGGTGCAGTTCATGCTGCCCGGTGAGCCCCAGGTTTATTACGTTGGTCTTTTAAATGGCATGGATGACCGCAAACTCTTCGAGCAATCTGGCCAGGGTCGCGATGTGAACCGTCACAACTACACACCAGCCGAACTTGAGGTTGCCATTGCCCAACCGGTAACTCAGGCGATTATTGCGCTGGCGAGACTGCGCAAGCACGCGGCCTTCGGCGGCAACTTCGCTTGGCAGGTAACCGGCAACTCAACCATTCGCCTCGGGTGGGTCAACGGTGCCAATCGAGTAACGCTCGATTTCGACACCAAGGTTGGCGCCCCAAGCTTCAGTTTTGAGGTTGCCTCAAGTGCTGGCGCTCAAAAGTTCGGCAGCTTAGAAGAGCTCGCTACTTACCGTTAGGCTTCATGATTTTGGCGGCCAGCTTGATAACTGCGCTGCGGCTCACAAGTCGAGTTGCGAATGCCATTACGGCGTTGGCGCGGCCAACCACCACGCTGGCGCGGCGATTGCCGTTTTCAAGAGCCGCCATTGCGGTGTCAACCACGTGCTCTGGGGTGTCTAGCTTTCCGGCAGCCAATCGCCCGCCTGCCACATCGAAGAACTCGGTGGCCGTGCCGCCTGGCGAAAGCGCCAAAACCTTCACGTTGCTGCCGCGAACCTCGCCCCACAGAGCCTCGGTGAACGAAAGCACGTAAGCCTTGCTTGCCGCGTAAACGGCCATGTTTGGCACCGGCTGAAAAGCTGCGGTTGAGGCGAGGTTCACCACGGCACCGCGGTTGCGCTTGAGCATTGGGCCAATAAACTCGCGCGTCAGCTGGGTGAGAGCCACCATGTTTACCTGAAGTTGCGCGTTGATTTCGGCAACATCCTCGGTGGCAAATTCAGCTATTTGGCCGAGCCCAGCGTTATTCACCAGCATGTCGACCTCGGCCTTACCAACAGCTTTGATCAACTTGGCAACACCATCGGCGGCCGAAAGGTCGGCGGTAATGACCTGAACCTCAACCTGGTGGTCATCTCGTAAGCTCGCGGCGAGCGCCTCAAGTCGGTCGGTTCTTCGAGCCGAAATAATAAGGTTGACGCCACGGGCGGCGAGGCGCTTGGCAAATACGATGCCGAGGCCACTGCTGGCTCCGGTAATGAGTGCGGTTTTATAAGAGTGCATGTGGCAAGCCTACGCTGAAGTGGTAACTTGCCATCATGGTCAATGTTGTGCCAACCAATGGGCGAGAAGCAGTTTTCGACTTCGCCAACTACAGCATTGAGCAAACCTTCACCGCTTTGGGGGCGAGTTCCTCTGGCCTAACACACCAGCAAGCTGCAGCGAGCGCCCAACTTCACGGCCTAAATGTGGTGCGAAGCCACCGAGTTAACGCCTTAAAGGTGCTGACACGGCAACTTGCCAGCCCATTCATGATTCTGCTATTCGTAACGGCGGCGGTTTCACTGGCCCTTGGCGACACCAGCAACTCGGTGGTGATTGGAGTGATTCTGTTTGCCAGCGTTGGGCTTGGCTTTTTCAACGAGTATCGCGCCGAAAAAACCAGTGAAGATCTGCACAGCAAGGTTCGGCACACCTGTTCGGTGTTGCGCGATGGCAAAATGATTGATCTCGATGTAACCCAGCTGGTGCCCGGCGACATTGTGCAACTAGCTATCGGGGCGGTGGTTCCGGCTGACATGCGGCTGTTGGCTGCCAACGAACTTTCGGTTGACGAGAGCATTCTCACCGGGGAATCGGTGCCGGTTGCCAAGCAAATAACCGAGGTGGCGGCAAACACCGCACTTGCCGATCTAACCAGCTGCCTGCTGATGGGCACGGTGGTGCAATCGGGCAGTGCTCGGGCAGTTGTGGTCGCAACCGGTGCCAGCAGTGTTTTCGGGCGCATTGCTCTGGCGCTTGGTGAGCAGCAACCGCAAACCGAATTTCAACTTGGGCTCAAAAAATTCTCGATGCTCTTACTGCAAGTAGCCATTGCCCTGACGGCACTGATTCTTATTACCAATTTGCTGCTGCATCGACCGCTGATCGACTCAATCATGTTTTCACTTGCCATTGCGGTGGGCATTACTCCACAACTTTTGCCCGCGGTGGTTAGCACTAGCCTGGCAACCGGCACGCGTCGGCTAGCTAAACTGCGGGTCTTGGTGAAGAGCCTGGTTTCCATTGAAGACCTTGGCAACATGGATGTTCTAATCACCGATAAAACCGGCACCCTAACCGACGGTCGATTAACCTTCGAGGGGCCGCTCACCTTTGACAGTTCGGCTACCGAGGCTGAACTTGTGCGGCTGGGAATGCTGGCTATCGATGGCGATTACGCTGAGGCGCGAAAATCACTATCTGGCTTGAGCCAACTTGACGCAGCCCTTTGGGGGTCGGCCGCCGCCAGCAAAACCGATTTGGTTGCCGCCAAGAAAGTGGCTGATATTCCCTTCGACCACGACCGCCGCATGGTTTCTGTGCTGCTGGCTGACGGGCTGATGGTAACCAAGGGTTCGGCTGAAGATGTCTTGAGGTGCTGTGAAAAAGTGGCGGCCGAAGCCGAAGTTGTGCTGGCTGCCGCCTATGCCGCTGGCTCGCGCGTTGTTGCCGTGGCCAGCCGCAACGCCGTGAAAACTCTGAACGCGGCGGCTGAATCGAAACTCACCCTGCAGGGTTTTCTAGTCTTTTCAGACCCGGTAAAGCCACAGGCCGCCGCTTCGCTAACCTTGCTGGCCAAGCTTGGCGTTACCGTCAAGATTGCCACCGGCGACAACGCGGTGGTTGCCGAAACCGTTTGTAACGCACTTGGCCTCATCGAAGGCACCACGCTAAACGGCACCGCCATTGCGACCATGACCGACGAAGAGCTAACCGTTGCGGCAGCCAATGCCAGAATCTTTGCCAGGGTTTCGCCTGAGCAAAAAGCCCGAATCGTTGGGCTGCTTCGCCAAAGTGGTAGCTCAGTTGGTTTCTTAGGAGATGGCGTGAACGATGCGCTTGCCCTTCACGACGCCGATGTGGGCATCTCGGTAGAGACCGCAACCGATGTTGCCAAAGATGCTGCCAACGTTTTGCTGCTAGACAAAGAGCTTTCGGTGCTAGCTGAGGGAGTGCGCGAGGGCCGGCGCATTTTCGCCAACACCATGAAATATGTGCTGATGGGCACCTCGAGCAACTTTGGCAACATGTTTAGCGCTGCCGCAGCCAGCGCCGTGCTGCCGTTTCTACCAATGCTGCCAAGCCAGATTCTGCTAAACAACCTGCTTTACGACAGCAGCCAGTTGGCAATCTCTGGCGACCGAGTCGACGCCGAGCAGTTGCAAAAACCATCGCACTGGAACATTGGTTTCATTCGCCGCTTCATGATCACCTTCGGCCCAATCAGTTCGATCTTCGACTTCGCCACCTTTGGCCTCATGCTCTGGGTGCTGCACGCTGGCCCAGCCGAGTTTCGCGCCGGCTGGTTTATCGAGTCACTAGCCACCCAGACGCTGATTGTGTTTGTAATACGAACCCGCAGGTTTCCGTTTGTGCGCAGCCGGCCATCGGTTGGTTTATTGGTTTCAGCCCTCACGGTGGTTGGCATCGGTGCCTACCTGCCCGTTTCACCAATCAACAAGCTCATCGACTTCACCCCCCTGCCGGCTACATATTTCGCAGCCCTTGCCGGAATGGTCGCGATTTACCTGGTGCTGGTTGAGCTTGCCAAGTGGTGGTTCTTTAGCAAAATGGCCAAGAAGGATGCCGCCCTCACCGCAGCCGGTTTGCCAACCCGTGTGGTGCTAAAGTTTCGCCCAACCGCTCACAGCAGAGTTCACCGGCGAGCCGCGGCGTTTAGTTCGAGTGCCAAACCGCTGGGCGCCACCAAACGAAAGGTCGTGCGTAATGTCGGTCACCGTTAGAGATGTGGCTCGCGCCGCCGGGGTTTCGATTGGCACTGTGAGTAATGTGCTCAACAACTCTCAAACGGTTGCGCCCGAAAACGTGGCCAAGGTGCAAGCGGCAGTAAAACAGCTTGGGTTCGTGCGAAACGATGCTGCCAGGCAATTGCGGGCTGGGCGCAGCCGAAGCATTGGGCTGATTGTGCAAGATGTGCGCAACCCGTTTTTCGCCGACCTCGCCAGAGGTGCAGAAGATGCCGCCATAGAGAACCAGCTTGGCATTTTGGTTGCCGATTCAGACGAGAATCAGAATCGCGAGAAACTGCTGCTTGGGTTATTTGAAGAGCAACGAGTTCTTGGGGTTTTAGTTACCCCAGTTGAAGAGTCGCTCGGCTATCTGGTTGATATGAAAAACCGTGGCAGTGCCGTGGTGGTAATCGACCGCAAATCGAACGACAAATCAATCAGTTCGGTTTCGGTAGATGACACTGCCGGCGGTCAGATGGCCGTCGATCATCTGATTGAAACCGGGCGAACCCGCATCGCCTTCGCCGGTGGCCCGCTGGCCGACAAGCAAATCGGTGAGCGCCTCGAGGGCGCCAAAAAGGCTGCCGCGGCGAACCCAAACGTGAGCCTCGAGATTTTGGCCACCAGCAACCTAACCGTGCTCGAGGGTCGCCGCATCGGCGAAGAGATCATTGGTCGCCCAAAAGAAACCAGGCCAGATGCGGTGTTCGCAGCTAATGACCTTTTGGCGATCGGCATTTTGCAAGCGGTGCTCATGTCTGGAAGCTTGAAGATTCCCAATGATTTTGCCCTCATTGGCTACGACGATATTTCGTTCGCAGAAACCGCGATTGTGCCGCTGAGCACCGTGCGGCAACCAAGCACCGAGATTGGCTTGCAGGCAGTGAAGTTGCTGATTGAAGAGTCAGAAAGTGACGGCGGCGCTCATCCGCAGCAGATTGTTTTTCAACCGGCACTGGTAATCAGGGAATCCACGAAACCGGCTTGAACAAAAACGGTTCAACCGCTCAAATGTTAAGACAATGTAACGAATTGGAATATTCTCCAACTTTTTGTATTGAATGAATCGTTTCAGGCGTATAGTCACGAGTATGTGCAAGCACATGACCTTCAAAATAAGGAGCAAATCGCAATGAAGAAAAGATTCGCATTAGTTGCTGCCATCGCAGTGATTCCAATGCTTTTAGCTGGTTGCAGTTCTAAGGCTTCAACTGACACAAACAAAAACAAAGTGGACATGAAGATTGCCTTCATTACCCACGCTTCACCTGGCGACACCTACTGGGATGTCGTGAAGAGCGGCGAGGTTCGTGCCGCGGAAGACCTCGGCATCAAAGTTACCTATGAATCTGACCCAGACCCAGTTAAGCAAAGTGGCTTGATTGATTCTGCAGTTGCCCAGCACGTTGACGGCATCGTGGTTTCCATGGCTAACCCAGATGGATTGAAAGATTCGATTGCCAAAGCTATTGCAGCGGGCATTCCAGTTATTTCGGTTGACTCTGGCCTTGAGCGGTTCAAAGAGTTCGGTCTTCTCACCCACATTGGCCAGAGCGAATACATCGCTGGCCGTGGCGCTGGAGAGAAGCTGAAGGCCGCCGGAGTGAAGAACGCCATTTGTGTGATTCACGAAGCCGGTAACACCGGTCTTGAAGACCGCTGCCGCGGAATCAAAGACACCCTGGGTGGCAAGGTGCAGAACATTCAGGTTGACATCAACAACTTGGCTGACGCACAAAACACCGTAAAGGCGAAACTTCTGGCAGACCCAAGCATTGATGGCGTTGTAACCCTTGGCCCACCAATGGCAGTTGCCGCATCGGCAGCGTTAGATGAAGCCAAGAGCAAGGCCAAATTGGCAACCTTCGACCTTTCAGAAGACGTGACCAAATTGATTGCCTCTGGCAAGATTTTGTTTGCGGTTGACGCTCAGCCTTACCTAATGGGTTACCTCGGCGTTAGCTTCTTGTACCTACACAAAATCAACGGTAACGAGGTTGGCGGTGGCGAGCCGGTCTACTCAGGCCCAGGCTATGTAACCAAAGACAACGTTGCAGCAGTTGCCGGGTTCGCCAAGAACGGAACCCGCTAGGCCATGACAACCGCCAGCACCCAAAAAGACACCCGGCAGATCATGTCGGGGCGAACCGCCAGAGTACTGCGGCGCCCAGAGGTGGGCGCCGCAGTCGCGGCCCTGTTGATCTTCGGGTATTTCTCGAGCACAACAGACGCCTTTCTAACCCCTGCCGGGGTTTCGACCTGGCTCTATTCGTCTTCGCTTTTTGGTGTGTTGGCGGTTGTTGGCGCCCTCTTAATGATTGGTGGCGAGTTCGACCTTTCGGTTGGCGCCATGACCGGCACCACCGGCCTAATCGTTGGAATAATGACAACCCAGTTTCAAATCAACATTTGGGTTTCACTGGTGTTGGCACTCGTTTTCGCCCTAGCCATCGGCGCGGGTAATGCTTATCTGTCAATGAAAACCGGGGTGCCCTCGTTCATTGTCACCCTGGCATCGCTATTTATTTTGCAAGGTGCCAACTTGGCTATTACCAAGCTGCTTACCGGCACCGTATCAATTCAAGGAATGGCCGACGTTCCCGGCTACGACAGCGTCAAGGTGCTGTTTGGATCAACTCTCACGATTGCCGGAATGGACATCAAGGTTTCAATAATCTGGTGGATTTTGGTCACCGCGGTGGCATCTTGGATTCTGCTTCGCACTCATGTTGGAAACTGGATTTTCGGTGTGGGTGGCGCTTTCAACAGCGCTAGGTCGGTTGGTATTCCGGTGGTAAAGGTTCGCATGGGTCTTTTCATGGCAACCTCGGCAGCCGGCTGGTTAGTTGGCATGTTGCAACTCTTCGGTGTTTCCACAGTGCAGGCAACCACCGGACTTGGCCAAGAGTTTAGCTATGTGATTTGCGCCGTAGTAGGTGGCTGTTTGCTAACCGGTGGTTACGGCTCTGCGATTGGTGCCGCAGTTGGTGCCCTGATTTACGGCATGACACTGCAGGGAATTGTTTTCGCGCAGTGGGATAACAACTGGCTGAAACTGTTCTTGGGAGTGCTCTTGTTGCTCGCCGTTCTGGTGAATCTTTACGTTCGTCGTCGCGCCGGAGACCGCTCATGACGGCCATTATTGAAGCCCAAAACCTGGGCAAAAGCTATGGAACCGTTATGGCCATCAGCGGTATTTCAGCCGAGCTCAACGGCGGCGAAGTGCTCTGCATTTTGGGCGACAACGGTGCCGGCAAATCAACGCTAATCAAAATACTTTCTGGCGTGCACCAGCCAAGCGAGGGCAAACTTCTGGTGTTTGGCCAAGAGCAAAAGTTCGAGTCACCTCGCGACGCTCTCGATGCCGGCATCGCCACGGTTTACCAAGACCTCGCCGTGGTGCCACTGATGCCCATTTGGCGCAACTTTTTCTTGGGTTCCGAACTGAAAAAGGGCCGCGGCCTTTTCAAGCGACTCAACATAAAAGCCATGCGCGAAATAACCAAGCATCAGCTAGCCGAAATGGGCATTATCTTGCGAGATGTAGAGCAGCCCATCGGCACCCTTTCAGGTGGCGAGCGACAGGCCGTTGCCATTGCTCGTGCCGTCTACTTTGGGGCCAAAGCCATTATTCTCGACGAGCCAACATCGGCGCTCGGAGTGAAACAAGCCGGTGTTGTGCTGAAATACATTGCCAAAGCGCGCGATGCCGGGCTCGGCGTAATCTTCATTACCCACAATCCAAACCATGCCTGGCCGGTTGGCGACAAATTCTTGCTGCTCAAGCTCGGGGCAAGCATTGGCTATTTCAAAAAGAGCGAGCTCACCATCGAACGCATGACCAAGCTCATGGCTGGCGCCGACGATATGGCCGATTTGGCCCACGAACTCGAACGAAAGAACTAGTCATGTCTAAAGAAAATGGCATTTACGTTGCAAATGCCCCGGTTAGTTACGGTGCCTTCGAGGTTACCGTGGGCATAGACCCTAACGTTCCAGACGGTTTAGCCCTGCTCGATGCTGTAGCCAAAGCCGGTTACGAGGGCATTGATCTTGGCCCAGTGGGCTATCTCGGCGTTGGCGCAGAACTTGGCAAACGCCTTGGCGATCGAGGTCTCGGACTTGCCGGTGCCTACATTGAGTTCTCGTATCACGAGAGCGCTTCGGTTGACGCCATGCTGCCAGAACTTGATGCCATGCTCGACACCTTTGATGCCGTGCAGCCGTTTATTTCGGCACCGGCACCTCGACCAACCATTGCCGACGCTGGCAGTAAGGCACGCCATGCGGCACCCGGCTCTGGTGCGCGAAACCCAGAATCTGGTTTGAGTGATGCCCAGTGGAATGAGTTTGCCATTGGCATGAATCGCGTGGTTCAACGCTGCCGCGCTAGAGGCTACGAACCCACCCTGCACTGTGAGACTGGTTCTTACCTAGAGAGCACCGCCGAAATCGAGCGTGCGCTTAGCCTCTCAGACGTTGGTGTTTGCCTTGAAACCGGGCACCAACTGCTTGGTGGCGGCGACATCAACGATTTCTTACACAAGTGGATATCCCGCATCAACCAGGTTCACCTGAAAGACGTAACCTTAAGCATTTTTGACGGCATCTTGAAAGACGGTGCGGGCAGTTCGGCAATTTGGGCTCGTGAAGCATTCCCCCGCCTCGGCGAAGGTGACTTCGGCGTGCCAACCTTCGTGCAAAACCTTATTCAAAGTGGCTACCAAGGTTGGCTCGTGGTTGAGCAAGACAGTTTTCCGAAAACTGAAGAGCGTTTTGCCCAAGCCATTGAAGATCAAGCCATCAACCGCAAATACCTTGCCGGGTTGGGCCTATAAAGCATGTTTCGCTTGGGGCTTATTGGCGCTGGCCGCATGGGGCAAACTCACCTGCGCGCGCTTGCCAACTCGAGTTCGGTAAAAGTTGCCGCCATCGTGGAACCAAGGGCAGAAGTGGCGGCCGAGCTTGCCGCCAAAGGCCACCAAGTATTCGCCAACATCGGGCAACTTCTTGCCGCCGACGCCGTCGATGGCTTTCTCGTAGCGGTTCCAAGCGCGCTGCATCTGGGCAGCATCCATGAATTATTGCCGGCGAAATTGCCGATTCTTTGTGAAAAACCAACCGGATTGAGCAGCATCGAGGCGGGCAAAATCAAGACTATGGTCGAAGCCGCTGGCGTGCGCCTGCAAATTGGTTACTGGCGCCGCTTTCTTCCGCAGCTTCAGCAGCTAAAGGCTCGCATTGAAGCCGGTTCATTTGGCAAACTGCTTTTGATTCAATGCAACCAATGGGATTCCGCCCCGCCTGCTGCCGCATTTCGAAACACCTCTGGTGGCATTTTCAAAGACATGGGTGTGCACGAGATTGATCAGGTGCGTTGGCTTACTTCTAGCGAAATTGTTTCACTTGGGGCACGCGAGCTCATGAGCCACGAGGTAGGGGTCGAAGACCAAGACAGCGCGGTGATTGAAATGCAGCTTGGCGACCAAACATTAGCGCTGGCAACTCTCGGCCGGTTTTACCCTGAAGCCGATTACGTTGGCGTCGAGGTTTTCGGCAGCCTCGGTCACGAACGCATCGATCTGCTTGACGCCACCGTTGGCGACGGGCCTCAACTTGCCGCGCTGCTTGCCCAAGCCGAGGCCTTTGCCGAGGGCGCCAACCCGAACGCCGCCAACATTGACGACGCCATCGCAGCCCTTACCGCCGTTGAAACTGCAACATCATTCATAACTGAAAAGAGCAAGAAATGAACACTCAACCGATTCGCATTGGAATCTTAGGCGCCGGAATCATTGCGCAGTCCATTCATATTCCAAGCATTTTGCGAGCCGGTTTTCAGCTGGTAACCGTGTGCGATCTTTCCCCTTCTAGAGCTGCCGAGGTCTCTAGCCGCTTCGGAGTGAAAGGCGTTACCGACCCAGCCGAAGTTTTCGCCGACCCGAACATTGACGCCGTGCTTATTGCCACGCCCGGTTCACACGCTCAACTTACAATCGCCGCATTGAACGCGGGTAAACACGTGTTGGCCGAAAAACCGCTTGCCCTCAACCTTGCCGAACTCGACCAAATCGAAGCTGCCCAAAAAGCCAGCGGCAAGGTGCTGCAAATCGGCTACATGAAAATGTATGACCCACTGCGTGAGCGTGCCGCAAGCGCCATCAAAGAACTAAAGGATGTTCGCCTGATTCGGGTTACCGTGGCCCACCCGGCCGATGCCCCGCAGATTCAACACCTGCGACTCAAGCCGCCAGCCAAAGACGCCGACCTGAGCGTGATTCAGGCTGCCGAAGACTACGAGGCCGCGCAAACCGAAATAGCGCTTCCTGGTGTTTCGCCTGCGTTTGCCGCCTACTACCGAAACGTGATTCAGGGTTCAATCATTCACGAAACCAGTTTGCTTCGAGGTCTTGGCATCGAGCTTCCAACCCAGTGGGTAGCCGAGGTGTTTCCGAAACTGGCTGGCAACGAGCCTTCGTCGCTGCACGTTTACGGTGCCGTGGGTGACATCCGTTTCATTATTGACTGGATTTGGTTGCCGGAATACCCAGAATATGAAGAAGAACTAAAGGTGCTCGGCTCGAACGGCCGCGTGGAATACCGACTAGCCAAACCATACGTTCTCGAAGAACGAAGCCGCCTAACCGTGAACCGTCACGATGGAACCGAACGTCAAGACACCGTTTACACAGAGTTGAACGAAACCGGTTTTCTGCGGCAACTTCTTGCCTTCGCCGATTCGGTGCAAAATGGCGCACCGGTTTTCGCTAACCTCGATGGCGCCCGAGAAGATATGCGGGTGCTACTGGCGATTGCAAA
>CANFOX010000031.1 GCA_947448845.1 Microbacteriaceae bacterium
AGATCCGAGTGATGTTCTCTTTACATTACGAACCAATCAATGGATGGCGGTTTTCGGCATCTTGGTTGGGCTTGCACTTTTTGTTTGGCAGGATATTCGTCATACCGGTGACGAAGTATCTGTGTACTTGCCTGGTCGCGAGCCAGAGCAAAAAGATGCAGATGCATTAGAATCAAAGGAGTTCTCGGCCGATACGGCTGAATAGTTTTTCGGGCGCCACAAGCGAAATCCCGACTTCGCAACAAGGGCCAGCGTTGTCCCTCCTCTTACTATTCGATTGGAGTGCGGCATGAGCGGATTATCGCCATTTGCAAGGTTCTCAAGCGCGCCAAGAGCTAACGGCTTATATGACCCAAGCCGCGATCGCGATGCCTGCGGTTTAGCCATGGTAGCCACGCTTCGCGGTTCGGCCGGCCACGACATAATCGATACCGCACTTCAGGCACTTACAAACCTAGAACATCGCGGTGCGGTGGGCTCGGATGCCGGAACGGGCGATGGAGCAGGAATCCTTACTCAGATTCCCGACAAGTTTCTTAGGTCAGTCGCGGGTTTCGATTTACCAGCTGCCGGATTCTATGGTGTCGGTTTGGTTTTCACGTCGAATGATTCCGGTGAAAGAGCCTTTGAAACTAACAAGTTTGAGGGTTTAGCAGCCGAAGAAGGGCTTCGAGTTTTAGGTTGGCGTGAGGTTCCAACGCAACCTGAAGTTCTGGGTGAATTGGCGAGAAATGCCATGCCGTTTATTTTGCAAACCTTTGTTGAGTCGAACGAAAATCTAGATGGAATAGAGCTAGAGCGAAAGCTTTTTAGATTGCGCAAGAGAGCCGAGCACAGCTTAGGCATTTACCTACCATCGCTTTCTTCACGAACTTTGGTTTACAAAGGCATGGTTACCACTTTGCAATTGGAACCTTTCTACCCAGACCTGAGTGACGAAAAATTCGAATCAACTTTGGCGCTCGTTCATTCACGCTTTTCTACCAATACATTCCCTTCGTGGCCGTTAGCCCACCCATTCCGAATGATTGCTCATAATGGGGAAATCAACACGGTTAAGGGCAACAGAAACTGGATGCGTTCGCGTGAACCAAAGCTTCAAGATTCGCGCCTTGGCTCCATTCCAGATCTTTTACCTATCGTTACCCCCGATGGGTCGGATTCAGCCTCGTTCGATGAAGTTGTCGAACTTCTTTACATGGCAGGTCGACCCCTTCCTCACGCAATAATGATGATGATTCCTGAAGCCTGGGAGAAAGCATCTGATATCGAGGCCACCCGAAAGAGCTTCTACGAATACCACTCACTAATCATGGAACCATGGGATGGACCAGCCGCCGTTATATTCACGGATGGTTCGCTTGCAGGCGCAACACTCGATCGCAACGGTTTACGCCCTGGAAGATACCTTGTTACCGATGACGGATTGGTTGTGTTGGCTTCAGAAACTGGGGTAGTCGATATTGACCCTAGAAAGATTGTTAGAAAAGGTCGCCTACAACCCGGAAAAATGTTCCTGGTTGACACGGTGGCTGGTCGATTGATTGACGATGACGAAATCAAGTCAGAGATTGCTTCTAGCGAACCATGGCAAGAATGGCTCGATGGCAGCCGCATAAACCTGCGCGACCTTCCGGAGCGCGAACATATCGCACACACGGCATCATCGGTTTCACGTCGTCAACGAACCTTTGGCTATACCGAAGAAGAACTTCGAATTCTAATTGCCCCGATGGCACGTGCCGGAGCAGAACCACTTGGCGCAATGGGCAGCGACACACCGATCGCCGCTATCTCTGATCGCCCTCGCCTAATTTTCGATTATTTTGTTCAACAATTCGCTCAAGTCACTAATCCACCGCTTGACTCGATCAGAGAAGAAGTTGTTACATCGCTATCAACCGGTATTGGCCCAGAGCATAACCTTTTGACGGCAGGTGCTTTGCACGCAAAACAGGTAGTGCTTGATTTTCCAGTTTTGAGTAACGATGACCTATCGAAAATCAAGCACATCGATGAAAAACCAAACACCGGAAAAACTTTCACGGCTAACGGGCTCTACAGGGTGGAGGGTGGCCCTGAGGCTTTGGCTGAAAGAATTCGGGAAATCTTCAAAGAGGTGGATGAGGCTATTTCTGACGGTGCTACTTATCTGGTCATCTCCGACCGTGATAGCAATCGTGAATTGGCCCCGATTCCATCCCTGTTGCTAACTTCTGCGGTTCACCACCACCTACTTCGCAGTGGCAAACGCACTGAAGTAGGCTTAATCGTTGAAGCCGGTGACGTGCGCGAAGTTCACCATGTAGCTGCCTTGATTGGTTATGGTGCCGCAGCTGTAAACCCGTATTTAGCAATGGAATCTGCTGAACAGATGGTTAAATCAGGCGCACTTGCTGGCGTAGACATTGATAAAGCTTCGAAGAATCTCACCTACGCGCTTGGCAAAGGTGTTCTCAAGATTATGTCGAAAATGGGCATTTCGACGGTTTCTTCTTACGCTGGAGCCCAATGCTTTGAAGCCATCGGTCTTAGTCAGGATTTCGTAGACACGTACTTCACTGGAACCACCAGCCAACTTGGCGGAATAGGCCTTGAGGTCATACACGACGAAAATGCTGCGCGCCACGCAAAGGCTTACCCTGTAGACACCGCGTCAAACGTTCACGAAACACTTGAAACTGGTGGTGAATATCAATGGCGACGTGAAGGCCCTCCACATCTTTTCAACCCGGAAACAATCTTCAAGCTTCAACATTCAACTCGTTCAAAAAACATGGAAATCTTCCGTGAATACACAAGAGCTATCGATGATCAATCCGAACGATTGATGACGCTTCGCGGTTTATTTAAACTTCGTGAAGGGCTGCGACCAGCTCTAAGCGTAGATGATGTTGAACCTGTTTCACAAATAGTGAAGCGTTTCTCAACCGGAGCCATGTCTTACGGCTCCATTTCGCCGGAAGCCCATGAGACGCTTGCGATTGCAATGAATCGCCTTGGCGCTAAATCCAACACTGGTGAAGGTGGAGAAGACGTGGCACGGCTACTCGACCCATCTCGACGAAGCGCAATTAAGCAGGTTGCTTCGGGCCGCTTTGGAGTAACCAGCATGTACCTCACGCACGCCGATGACATTCAAATCAAAATGGCGCAAGGCGCCAAACCGGGCGAAGGCGGCCAGTTGCCTCCAGCCAAGGTTTACCCTTGGATTGCACGCACTCGCCACGCAACCGCGGGTGTCGGACTAATTTCACCTCCACCACATCATGACATTTATTCGATTGAAGATCTAAAACAATTGATCTTCGACCTGAAACGAGCAAACCGTGACGCCAGGGTGCATGTAAAGCTAGTTAGCCAAGTGGGAATCGGCACCGTTGCCGCCGGTGTTGCAAAAGCTAAGGCAGACGTAATTCTGGTTTCAGGCCATGATGGTGGCACTGGGGCCAGCCCTTTGAATTCCCTAAAACATGCGGGAACGCCTTGGGAACTCGGCCTCGCTGAAACTCAACAAACATTGCTTGTAAACCAACTCAGAAGCCGAGTTGTGGTTCAGGTTGATGGGCAAATGAAAACTGGTCGTGATGTGATTATTGCTGCACTGCTAGGTGCGGAAGAATATGGTTTTGCTACGGCACCTTTGGTTGTATCTGGGTGCATTCTCATGAGGGTTTGCCACCTAGACACCTGCCCGGTGGGCGTGGCTACTCAAAATCCGGCACTTCGTTCGAGGTTCACCGGTCAAGCCGAACACATCGTTAACTTTTTCGAATTTCTAGCACAAGAAGTTCGCGAACATTTGGCTGCTCTCGGGTTCCATTCGCTTGATGAAGTAATTGGAAGAACTGACCTACTAGATGTAAATCGGGCCATGCAGCATTGGAAGGCTGACGGACTCGACCTCAGTCCAATTCTTGGAACTGCAACAATTTCGGGTGATTTACGAAACACCACAAAACAAGACCACGAACTTGAAAAGCATTTTGACCACCAACTAATCGAACTAAGCCAACCTGCTCTAACTCATTCAACGTCTGTAAACATTGAATTGGACATTAGAAATACCGAGCAAGCTGTTGCCACAATGTTGGGGAACGAAGTTACCAAGAAATTCGGCGCAGAAGGAGCGGAACCGGGGTTAATTTCAATCAAACTTAAAGGCTCTGCCGGGCAATCTTTCGGGGCATTCATTCCGCGAGGTGTTCACATCGAGCTCGAAGGTGATTCAAACGACTATGTGGGCAAAGGTCTTTCTGGTGGGTTCATAGCCATTCGCCCAGATGAAACCGCGGCTTTTAACGCCGAGGAGAACATCATTGCAGGAAACGTCATTGGATACGGAGCCACCAGCGGTGAACTTTACCTAAATGGAGTCGTTGGTGAACGTTTCTTGGTTAGAAACTCCGGAGCAACCGCGGTAGTTGAAGGGGTTGGAGACCACGCGCTCGAATATATGACCGGTGGTGTCGCCGTCATTCTAGGTAAAACCGGCCGAAACCTCGGTGCTGGAATGTCTGGAGGCGTAGCCTTTGTTTTTCAGTTACGGGCTGATCATGTCAATCGTGAGGCGCTTGAAGCTAACGATCTAACGCTGCAAGTTGTTGAAGGTGCAGACTTAATTGAACTAAGAAATCTTCTGGAAAATCATAAAAATGCTACCGGGTCTATGTTGGCTTCGCGGTTGCTTTCAAACTTTGAAGAATCGGCAAGTCAGTTCACCAAAGTGCTTCCAACCGATTACGCGAACGTTCTAGAAATTAGAGCCCGCGCAACTTCTAATGGAATCGACCCTGATTCCGAAACAGTTTGGGCTGAAATTCTGGAGGCGACCAATGGCTGATCCAAAAGGGTTCCTGAAGTTAACTGAGCGTGAAACAGCAGCAAGAAGACCGGTTCCGATTCGCATTTTGGATTGGAAAGAAGTTTATGAAAAGCGCGATGCGGCCGTCGTTCGCAATCAAGCTAGCCGTTGCATGGATTGTGGCGTTCCGTTTTGTCACCAAGGTTGCCCGCTTGGCAACCTCATTCCGGAATGGAATGACCTCACTTGGCGAAACGAGGGTCAACAGGCAATTGAGCGTTTACACGCCACAAATAACTTTCCAGAATTTACGGGAAGATTGTGCCCCGCCCCGTGTGAAGGCGCCTGTGTTCTAGGAATCAACCAGCCTGCCGTAACCATCAAGGAAATTGAAGTTTCAATTATCGATGATGCATTCGAAGCCGGATACGTTGTTGCTAACGCCCCAGAGCGACTTACCGGAAAAACAGTTGCAATCGTTGGTAGCGGCCCAGCAGGTCTTGCCGCAGCACAACAACTAACCAGAGCTGGGCACACTGTTGCCGTTTACGAACGTGACGACAAAATCGGGGGATTGCTCAGGTACGGCATCCCAGATTTCAAGATGGAAAAACTGCACATTGATAGAAGACTTGAGCAACTCGAGGCTGAAGGCGTTCGATTCCGCACCAACGTGAACATCGGTGTCGACATCACCTGGGATGACCTAAGAAGCCGATATGACGCAGTATTAATTGCAACCGGGGCAACCAAACCTCGCAATCTTGAGGTTGCAGGCCGTGATTTGGATGGCATTCACTTTGCCATGGATTACCTAACTCAATCAAACAAAACAGTCGCTGGGCAACCAATCACTAATCAAATAATCGCCACCGATTTAGATGTAGTGATTCTTGGCGGAGGCGACACCGGAGCCGATTGCCTAGGAACAGCTACGCGTCAAAAGGCTCGGTCGGTGACAACTTTGGCTATTGGTGCCCAACCGGCAGAAGAACGACAGGAACATCAACCTTGGCCTACTTTTCCAACGCTGTTTGAAGTATCTAGTGCTCACGAAGAGTTTGGTGAGCGCAAATATCTTCATTCCACGGTCGAATTCGTGGGCGAGGCGGGAAGGGTTACCGGCATCAAAGTGGCCGACACCGAATTTGTGAATGGAAAACGCGTACCAAAAGCAGGAACAGAACGCATAATCAAGGCTGATCTAGTTTTACTTGCCCTCGGATTTACCGGCCCAGAAACCCAGTCGGTTACTCTTCAAGCAAGTGACGTGGCGATTTCCAGTAACGCCCTTTTTGACAGAAACCCAGATTTCTCAACCGAAGCTCAAGATGTTTTCATAGCCGGAGATGCCGGTCGAGGCCAGAGTTTAATAGTTTGGGCAATCGCAGAGGGCCGCGCGGCTGCAGCTGCAATTGACAAGTACCTCGAGGGTGTAACCGAACTTCCTTCACCAGTAAAAGCTACAGATCACCCAATTAAGTAACCAATAAACGACAGGACCACCATGAGACGCGCCAAGATTGTTGCCACGCTCGGACCAGCCACATCTACCTATGAACAAATTCGTGCAATTATCGAGGCGGGAGTAGATGTTGCCCGCATGAATCTATCCCACGGAAGTTACGACGTGCACGAGGAGATTTACCGCACTGTGCGCAAAGCATCCGCTGATGCCGGCAAGGCTGTCGGGGTGTTTGTTGACCTCCAAGGTCCAAAAATTCGTTTAGCTAAGTTCGCTGAGGGCCCGCACTTTCTGGCCAAAGGTGATGTCTTTAAAATCACTACGGATGACGTGGTTGGCACCAAGGATATTTGCGGAACCACTTTCAAGGGTCTTCCGAATGACGTCAAACCGGGCGATTTGCTGCTTATTGACGACGGAAAAGTTACGCTTCGTGCTACCGATGTATCTGCTACAACGGTTACCACTGTTGTCGAGATAGCCGGCAACGTATCAAACAACAAAGGAATCAACTTACCTGGCGTTGCCGTGAATGTTCCTGCCCTTTCAGAAAAAGATGAAGATGATTTACGCTGGGGAATCCGCCTCGGTGTTGACATGATTGCACTTTCATTCGTTCGAAACGCTTCAGACATTGTTCGCGTTCACGAAATTATGAACGAGGAAGGTAAATATCTTCCGGTGATTGCCAAGATTGAGAAACCGCAGGCAGTTGAAGCCCTTGAAGAGATCATTGATGCCTTCGACGGCATCATGGTTGCTCGTGGTGACCTTGGCGTTGAACTTCCCCTAGAGCAAGTTCCTTTAGTTCAGAAGCGAGCCGTTGAGCTTTCGCGTAGATGGGCAAAACCCGTAATCGTTGCCACCCAGATGCTTGAAACAATGATCACGGCAAGCCGACCGACTCGCGCTGAGGCTAGCGATGTCGCTAACGCAGTTTTAGACGGTGCAGACGCTTTGATGCTTTCAGGTGAAACCAGCGTTGGTGAATTCCCGGTGGAAACCGTTGCCACCATGGCTCGAATCATCGAATCGACCGAAGAAAACGGGCTCGAGCGCATTCCGGCACTCGGAACGAAACCTCACACTCACTCAGGTGCAGTCGCGCTCGCTGGTGTTGAGATTGCGGAACTTCTTGGTTCAAGGTTTGTTTGCGTCTTCACTGAATCTGGTGATTCACTTCGCCGCGTTTCACGCTTGCGTAGCTCGATTCCAGTTCTTGCTTTTACGCCGAGTGAAACAATGCGAAACCGAATCAGCTTGATATGGGGCGCCACTACTTTCCTTGTTGAACCGGTGAAGCACACGGATGAGATGTTCCATCAGGTTGATGAGCTCGTGTTAGGGGCAGGATTAGCCAAGATAGGAGATGAAGTTGTTGTGATTGCAGGAACACCTCCAGGCATTCCTGGTTCAACAAACTCTTTACGCGTTCACCGTATTGGTGACGCCCTCAATGAAGCTGCACCTGGCTATAAGCGCTAAACGAAAAAACGGGTCCCAGATGGGACCCGTTTTTTTTGTACCGAAGATGGGATTCGAACCCACACGCCCTTTCGAACAAAGCATTTTGAGTGCTCCGCGTCTACCATTCCGCCACTTCGGCTCGATAACCTGCCTAGTTTACTATTTTCGGTAAACCCCGTTTGCGCCTAAAGTATTTCTCATGACCGATACCGCAGCGAAACGCAGAGTTCTTGTTGTAGAAGACGAGTCAATTATCCGTTTAGACATTGTCGAATCACTCATTGAACTCGGCTATGAAATTGTCGGTCAAGGTTCAGACGGACTGCAAGCCATTGAACTTGCCGGCACGTTGAAACCAGACCTCATTGTCATGGATGTCAAAATGCCGAACTTAGACGGACTTAGCGCCACAGAGAAAATTGCGGAAATGAACATCCCCGTTGTTTTACTGACGGCTTTCAGCCAAAAGGAACTCGTCGAGCGCGCAAGCGAAGCCGGGGCAATGGCTTACTTAATCAAGCCATTCAACCCAGAACAGTTGCGGGCGGCCGTAGAGATAGCATTTTCGAGAAGCGCCCAACTGCGTGCCCTGGAAATAGAGATTTCTGACCTAAGCGAAAGATTTCAGGCTAGAAAAATCATTGACCGTGCTAAGGGGCTTTTGAATCAACACGCACAAATGACCGAGCCTGAGGCGTTTCGTTGGATTCAAAAACAGTCCATGGATAATCGAGTTTCTATGGAAGATGTTGCAAGTAAAGTTATTGAAAAATTTACCTCGGGCGAATGAAATTAGTGATTCTCACGGTTGAGAGTCGATTTCCGGCTTCGTCACTAATGGCAATTTCGTGAGTGGTTAGCGTTCTGCCTAGATGAATGGCTGTCGCCACAGCAGTAACAGTGCCCTTTCTGGCTGACTTCGAATGAGATGCATTCACTTCAATGCCAACTGCAACTTGATCTGCACCAGCCCAGACGTTTGCGGCCATGCTTCCGAGCGATTCGGCCAAAACTACATAAGCCCCACCGTGCACAACCCCGAAAGGCTGGGTGTTTCCAGCAACCGGCATGGTCGCCTCTGCGTGCTCGGCTGAAAGCGAAACCAGTTTTATGCCCATAGTGGTGGCTAACTCACCAAGACCGCGATCGATCATTCTTTGCACATTTGCATTTTCGTGACTCAAGTTTCCCGCTTTCTCAAATGTCTTATACGCCAACTAGGCTTTGAGTATGCACTCGTCTGAAAAGCCTACCTTGCTGCTGATTGACGGGCATTCTCTGGCATTTCGCGCCTTTTATGCACTCAACCCTGACGGCTTTAGAACACCGGATGGGCAACACACAAACGCCGTTCATGGTTTCATTTCTATGTTGCTTAACATTTTGAATAACGAAAAACCAACCCACCTGGCTGTGGCATTCGACCTCTCACGGGAGAGTTTCAGAACCGAGGAATACCCTGAATACAAGGGAACCCGAGGGGAAACGCCACCCGAGTTCAATGGGCAAACTGAGTTACTTCAAAAAGCACTTGACGCCATGAACATTCGCTGGCTCACACGAGTTAACTATGAGGCCGACGACGTTCTGGCATCTCTAGCCGACCAGGCCGGCGAGCAAGGTTTTCAGGTTTTTGTTGTGTCTGGCGACCGAGATACCTTTCAACTTATTTCTGAGAGAACAACAATTCTTTACCCAGTGAAGGGTGTGCTAAACCTGGCCAGAATGGATGATGCCGCCGTTTACGAAAAATACGGTGTGCACGCTAAGCAGTACCCAGACCTTGCTGCCTTAGTAGGGGAGACCTCCGATAACCTACCTGGAATTCCTGGCGTGGGCCCCAAAACTGCCGCTAAATGGCTGCAGGAGCATGGTTCGTTAGATGGCGTTCTTGCTGCGGCTGAATCGATTGGCGGAAAGGTTGGAGAGAGCCTTAGAGAACATCGGGAACTTGCCGTTCGAAATCGCCGCTTGAACCATCTGGTGCGCGACCTAGATTTTGATTTTGAATTCAACATTTTTCAACTGGGGCCTGTAAACGATTCCGAAGTGAGAAGAGTGTTTGGCGAACTTGCTTTCAAAACCCTCACCGAACGCGTGCTGCGACTTCGCGGGGCAGGCACTGTTTCTGTCGAAGTTTCAACTGAACCAGAAACACCAGTTCAGGCAAATCTTGAGGCCCCAAACATCGAAGAACTCAACGATTCAACAGTTTTACCTTGGCTGAAGGCGCACACCGGAACCGTGGCCATTGCCGCCGATGTAGGCAAGAACTTCTTAGGAACCTTTGGGTTTGCAACCGAAACCAAAAGGGCGGTTTGGCAGAACACCGGACGAATTAATGACATGTTCTTGCAGTGGCTCTCAGGAAGTTCTGCCAAAGCCGTTTTTCACCTCAAGCAATGGGCTCATCTCGCAATTTCAGAAAGTTTGAAGCCCGGCGGTTTCGACTACGACACCATGATGATGGCCTATTTGGTTGACCCGCTGAAACGTGGCTACGATCTCTACGAGCTAGCGCAGGAACACCTCGGAGTGAACCACCCAAAACCTGAAACTGATGCCCTCATTGAGGAACGCGATCTGTCTTTAGAAGCGTGGTTTATTGCAAACCTAGCGAGTCAACTGCACGAGAAATTGAAGGCTGAAGGTCAGCTCGCCGTATACGCAGAAATCGAACTTCCCAATACGTTAGTTCTTGCTCAAATGGAAGCCAATGGAATACAGGTAAATAACCAAAAACTTGAAACCCTGTTTACCGAACTCTGTGCTGAAGTTGAAGCCATCGCAGCAGCATGCTACGAAATCATTGGCAAAGAGATTAACTTGGCTTCGCCAAAGCAACTTCAAACGGTGTTGTTTGAAGATCTTGGTATGACGGGAACCAAGGCAGTAAAGACTGGATTCTCTACCAATGCTGAAGCACTCACCACGCTCTTTGAGCAAACCCAACATCCGTTTTTAGAAAGACTGTTGGCGCACCGAGAAGCTTCCAAAACCAAGCAAATGGTTGAAGTAATTCTCAAGGCCATTGGTGAAGATAAGCGAATTCACACCACTTACAACCAAACCGCTGCGGCGACAGGCCGATTGTCGTCTGAGAACCCGAACCTACAGAACATTCCGATTCGCGGGCAACGCGGCCCAGAGATTCGTGCCGCCTTTGAGATTTCTGAAGGCTTTGAAACCCTTCTCACAGCCGACTATTCGCAGATTGAAATGCGCATCATGGCTCACCTCTCTGAAGACGAAAGCCTCATCGAAGCGTTTCGCTCAGGCGAAGACCTTCACCGGTTTGTCGGCGCCAGAATCTTTGGTGTTCAACCAGGTGAAGTCACTCCAGAAATGAGGTCAAAGGTAAAGGCTATGAGTTATGGGTTGGTCTACGGCCTAAGCGAATACGGGCTGGCAAAGCAACTTCGAATTTCGAACGGCGAAGCCAAAAAACTTATGTCTGACTACTTTGATCGCTTTGGGGCAGTAAAGCGATACCTGAGCTCGGTGGTTGACCACGCTAAAACCGATGGCTACACAGCTACCATCTCGGGCAGACGTCGCCCCTTTGATGATCTCAACTCAAAAATCTTTCAAATTCGCGAAATCGCTAGAAGAGCAGCACTGAATGCACCAATTCAAGGAACCGCGGCTGACATTATTAAAATTGCCATGAACCGAATTGCCGCAGAAATGATGAATCAAAACCTGCAAAGCCGAATGTTACTTCAGGTGCACGACGAACTAGTGTTCGAGGTGGCAGCAGGCGAGCTCGAAAGACTCAAAGCGTTAGTGTCAAAAGCTATGGCAGAGGCGCTTCCGCTGTCTTTGCCACTTGAGATTCACATTGGAGTCGGCACCAACTGGGATTCAGCTGGCCACTAACGGCTTGTTTATTGCCCAAAGTGGCAATTCAAGGTATTGTTAGAGGGCGCATCTGCGCAAACCAAATCCATCGTTTCGATGAGTTAATCCCCGTAAAAAGTGGTTTTCTAATCGCGACCCGACAATGTCCACGAGAGTACAAATAAATATGACAACCCCAACGACCGCAAAGTCGACCAAACAGATTGCCGTAGATGACATCGGCTCGGCAGAAGACTTTCTAGCAGCGGTCGAAGCAACCCTCAAATTCTTCAACGACGGTGACTTAATCACCGGTACCGTTGTAAAAATCGACCGAGACGAAGTTCTTCTCGACGTTGGTTACAAAACCGAAGGTGTAATTCCTTCCCGTGAACTTTCAATTCGCCACGACGCAGACCCTTCAGAGATCGTCAATGTTGGCGATTCAGTTGAGGCTCTTGTTCTTCAGAAAGAAGACAAAGAAGGCCGCCTGATTCTCTCCAAGAAGCGCGCACAGTACGAGCGTGCCTGGGGCGATGTTGAGAAGGTTAAAGAAGCAGATGGCACCGTTAACGGTGTTGTTATTGAAGTTGTTAAGGGTGGTCTGATTGTTGACATCGGCCTTCGCGGCTTCTTGCCAGCCTCTTTGATTGAACTTCGCCGTGTTCGCGACCTGGCCCCTTACCTAGGTCAAAAGGTTGAAGCCAAGATTCTAGAACTAGACAAAAACCGCAACAACGTTGTGCTTTCGCGCCGTGCCCTGCTAGAAGAAAGCCAGTCGGCAAACCGCAGCACTTTCTTGGCAGATTTGGCCAAGGGTCAGATTCGCACCGGTGTTGTTTCGTCGATTGTTAACTTTGGTGCTTTCATTGACCTTGGTGGCGTTGACGGTCTAGTTCACGTTTCAGAGCTCAGCTGGAAGCACATTGAGCACGCCAGCGAAGTAGTGGAAATTGGCCAAGAGGTAACCGTAGAGGTTCTTGAGGTTGACCACGACCGTGAGCGCGTTTCACTTTCGCTAAAGGCTACCCAAGAAGACCCATGGCAGGTGTTCGCTCGTACTCACGCGATCGGTCAGTATGCACCTGGAAAGGTAACCAAGCTAGTTCCGTTTGGCGCATTCGTTCGCGTAGCAGACGGCATCGAAGGCTTAGTTCACATTAGCGAGCTTTCGAGCAAGCACATTGAACTAGCCGAGCAGGTTGTTTCAATCAACCAGGATGTCTTCGTGAAGGTTATTGACATTGACCTAGACCGTCGCCGCATCTCGCTATC
>CANFOX010000032.1 GCA_947448845.1 Microbacteriaceae bacterium
GGCACTTCACAAACTCCCCAGAGAATCGGGGCTCCGGCAATCTTGACTTCGGTCATTTTCTATCTTTCTCTCGAAACATTTACGGATGTTAGTTGGCGGTGGCCCTGGGAGTTCGCCCGTCGATGACGTCACGCACACCTTGAGCGGCATCGATGAAGGTTTGACGGGTGGACTGAATGCTTAGCCCCATGACGTGTGGGGTAAGCACAACATTCTCATGATCAAAAAGTGGGTGGTGCTCTGGAGGTTCTGGGTCAAAGACATCTAGACCAAGGCCACCAAGTCGACCAGCTTGAAGTGCTTCGTATGCCGCATCTTGGTCAACCAACGAACCTCGACCACAGTTAACCAGAACGGCACCTGGCTTGAATTTTGCTAACAACTCTGCGTTTACCAGATGATGGGTTTGATCAGTCAGCGGCACATGCAATGTAACCACATCAGCCCGTGCAGCTAGATCTTCAATGCTGTCAACGGCCGACTCGGCCGGAATCTGGGCAAACGGATCGTAGGCAAGCACCTTCATTCCAAACGCAATCGCAAGTTGGGCAACCCGGCGACCGATGCGGCCGAACCCAATTATTCCAATCGTTTGATTCTCGAGGTCGCCAACTGCATAGCTGGTTCGATTGTTCCAGTTGCCTTCACGAACCAGTTTTGTCAGGGGACCTAGTCGCTTCAGTAGATGCAGGGCATGACCGATGGCGCCTTCGGCAACTGCATTGGTGTTACTGCCTGGAGTGATGACGACGGGAATGCCCCGCTCGGCTGCCGCGGTAAGGTCAACGAGTTCGGTGCCAACTCCCGTGCGGGCCACAACCTTGAGTTTTGGCATGGCGTCAAACTGTGCTGAGTCGAATCGAAACGCGGCTCGCACAATGGCGCCGACGGCATCCGCTATGTCTTGATCGGTTGGGTTCTCAATGAAGTGCAGGTCTGGTCCAAGAATCGGCTGCACCGCGGCAGTTTCAACCGAACCTAGACCAACAACCTTTTGCACCTGATATTCCCTTCGTCTCGCTTTGTTACTTCTTGGCCGAAGTGGTGCCGGCTGCCTGCTCAACGGTTACCCACTGTCGAGTTTCAGCCGATTTTTCGGCAGCAGCAATGACGCGAGCAGATGCCACGGCGTCGTGAATGTTTGAGTTGACGGCTTTTCCACCAACGAAAGCCTCAAGAAACTTGCGAGCCTCGATGACCTTTAGATCGTCGTAACCCATTCCGGTGCCGGCACCAGGTTGAAAGTGTGCGAAATCGCCAAAACCAGGGGCAACCATGACGCGCTGATACCCGAGGTGCTCGCCGCGACGCCCGATGGCAACATGAAGCTCATTCATTCTTTCGAAATCCCACTTGAGCGAACCCTCGGTGCCATAGATCTCAAAGTTGTAGCTGGCACGCGGGCCAACGGCAACGCGAGATGCCTCGAGAGTACCAACCGCGCCAGCCGCCACGGCATTATCGGCAAAGCGAACCAGCATGCCTCCGTAGTCCTCGTTCTCTACCGGCCCCTTTTCGCCGCCCTCAATGACGTCAAAGTGCGTGCCAACGCCCATCTGCTGAACTGGGCGCTCGTTATAAACGGTCTTGGTAATGCCAGAAACCTCCGCGATTGGGCCAACCACGTAGTGCATTAGGTCGGCCAGGTGCCCCATTAGGTCGCCGAGTACGCCGCTTCCGGCAAGTTTTCGAACGAAACGCCACGAAAGTGCACCGTTAGGCTCTGAAGAATAGTCGGCAAAGAAGGTGCCACGCAGGTTAGTGATTCGGCCAAGTTGACCCTCGGCAATAATCTTCTTAGCGTGTTCAACTGCCGGAGCATGGCGATAGTTGAAGCCGATGGTCGAAACTACTCCGGCTTCGTTCGCGGCCGCTTCGACAGCCTCGGTTTCGTCTGCCCCTCGACCAACGGGTTTTTCGATCCAGAAAGCCTTGCCGGCCTTAGCTGCTGCGATTCCGATCTCGGCGTGTAAGAAATTCGGAGCACAGATGGAAACCACTTCGACGTCTGGGTGATTCAAAACATCGTGATAGTCGAGAGTGCCCTGTTCGTATCCGAGCACATCAACCGCGTAGTCAACCCGATCTTGGGCTGTGTCGGCTGCAATGATGAGGCGTGGCCTAATTCCTAGCTCCGGATAAACCACTGGCAGCGCTTGGTAGGCGCGGCTGTGCACTTTGCCCATCCATCCAACGCTGATAAGTCCGATACCTACGGTTTTTGCTTGGTTGCTCATTGTCTATCCTTTGATTTCTGAGATGCTGTCGGTAATCGCTGCCGCCAAGAGAGTTGAGTCAGAACCGATGGCAATGAAATTGAACCCTTGCTCGACAAGTTTGCGCGCACCGAAGGCGTTTGAGGCAAGAATGCCGGCAACTTTGCCGTGAGCCTTGGCAGCCACCACCACTCGAGCCAGGGCTTCTTGAAACTTTGGGTTTGCGAAATCGCGAGGCACCCCGAGTGCGAAACTCAAATCGAGCGGCCCTACGAATAGGATGTCGACACCGGGAAGCGCGGCAATGAGGTCAACCTCATCGAGCGCACCCAACGTTTCGATTTGAATGATGCAGGCAGCTTTCGGGGCCGGATCAAGTGCAGCTGGGTCTTTGCCCCACTGAGCAGCACGGTTATAGGTTGCCGCCCCCCGGTCGCCAAGAGGCGGGTAGGCAAAGTGCGGGGTCACCTCGGCAACCTCAGCGGCGCTGTTTAGCCGCGGCACCATTACTCCGGCGGCTCCTGCATCCAAAACCCTGCCAATGCGAATTCGCTCACTGCTCTCAACTCGGACCAGGGTTGGCACGCCATAGGCTCCGCTGGCAACAACTGTTGCGCCAACCTGCTCTTCGCCGCCGCCGCCGTGTTCGAGGTCAAGAAGAACCCAATCGGCGCCGCTGACCGCGGCCACCTCGGCAGCGATAGGCGAAGCCAGCCCCAAGAACGTGCCAACCGTTAGGGCGCCCGATTTCACGGTCTTGAGAAAGGAGCCGCGGCTAAGTGGACTTTGCATGTTTAGCCGTGCCACCTCTGCGTTGCCAGACCAGCTTCGTAGTCTGGTGTGACACCGCCCACCCATGGTGAATCATTCGAAACCTCAGCAGGCGCAACATCCCACCAAACTTCACTGGCAGGCAAGTTTGCGTGAGGAATAGTTGGAACCACAATCACAACCGGGCCAGCCGCGTTTCGGGTGTCATTCAATACCTGACGGAAATCGTTGGCTGTCATCGGGCGATAAGCCTCTGCGCCCATGCCTTCGGCCATCTTCACGATGTCAATCTGCAGGAAGTCACCGTCAAGGCGAGGGGCCTTCCCTGGGGCCGCTGCAGATTCGGTTACCACTGGTCCAGGCTCGCGGTAGCGAAACTCGTTTCCAAAGTTGTGACCCACGCGCCACATCTGTAGTCGGCGAATCACCTGGTAGCCGTGGTTCTCAGAGACGATGATTGTTAGTGGTAAACCTTCTTGGCAGGCGGTGACCAACTCGGTTGGGGCCATTACGAAGGTGCCGTCACCGATGAAAGTAGTGACGCGGTTGGCTGGGTTCGGGTTCGCGAGTCGAACGCCGATGGCGGCTGGCAGTTCGTACCCCATGCATGAAAACCCAAACTCGAGGTGAGCGGTGCGACCCTCGGTTGCATCCCAAACCTTCTGGATGTCCCCCGGAGGCCCACCAGCACCTGAGATTACGGTGTCGCCAGCGAGGCTGTGTTCTTGAAGGACGCCGATGAGTTGACCCTGGGTCAGTATTGCATCGGTGTCTTGCGAACCCACCAGGGTGCTCTTGTCGAAAATGTAGTTGGGGTTCAGGGCAGCATCTCGAGCGGCAACCCAAACCGAGTTCTTTTCGATGATCTCGGCGGTCCATTCGGCAGGCACCCTATAGCCCGCGAGCGCCTTGGTCAGTGCTTTCAGGCCCAGTTTGGCATCGGCAACAATGGTTTCTGCGCCCTGCTTGATGCCGTCAAACTCTGAAACGTTCAGTGAAACAAACTGCACGTTTGGGTTCTTGAAGATCGACTGGCTAGCGGTGGCGAAGTCGGTCAAGCGAGTTCCCACATGAATAATGAGGTCCGCTTTATTCACCAGTTTGTTGGTCTCTGGTGAACCTTCGAGCCCGATGCCCCAAACCGCCCAATCGGCCTTCTTCTGAACCGCGCCTTTTCCGCCAAATGTTTCGGCAACCGGAATACCAGTGGCATCAGCTAGGGCCTCGAGTTCGGCTGTCGCGCTCGAATAAATCACGCCACCGCCGGCAATGAGAAGTGGGTTCTTCGCCTTCTTGATGATGGCTGCGACCGCGTCAACCTCAGACTGGCTTGGTTCCGGGCGACGAATGATCCAGTCTCTTTCTTCGAAGAAGGCAACCGGGAAATCAAAGGCATGCGACTGAACATCTTGCGGCAGCGAAATGACTACAGCACCGGTTTCAACCGGGTTTGCGAGAACGCGAAACGCCTTCGGCAACGAGTAGAGCAACTGTTCTGGGCGGTTGATTCGGTCAAAGAAACGAGATACTGGGCGGAACGCGTCGTTCGCTGTGATGTCTGGCGCAAAAGGCTGCTCGAGCTGCTGAAGAACCGGCCCCTGGCGGCGCGTGGCATAAGTGTCACCCGGCAACAGTAGAACCGGAAGGCGGTTCACTGTGGCCAACCCGGCGGCGGTAACCATGTTGAGAGCTCCAGGCCCGATCGATGCCGTGACCGCAATAATTTGGGTGCGACGAGTTGCCTTTGCGAAGGCAATCGCTGCGTGAGCTAGACCCTGTTCGTTTCGACCCTGCACAAACGGCAGCTCATCGCTGAACTGGTCTAAAGCCTGACCCAGTCCGGCAACGTTGCCATGCCCGAAGATTCCCATCGCAGCCGGCACAAAGCGCTTTCGAACACCGTCGGTCACCGAATATTGCGCCGAAATGTACTTCACAACCGCTTGAGCCACGGTAAGGCGAATAGTTTCGCCGTAGTTTGGTGTTGTCATGCTTATCTCCTAGTTCCAAGCTTGGCCGTGCATAATCACGGTTTTCACTTCAGTCATCTCGGCAATCGCCGAGCGAAGACCTTCTTTTCCAATGCCACTCGATTTGAATCCGCCATAAGGCATCAGGTCTGCTCTCCAGAGCTGAGTCCAATTGATGTGAACCACGCCAGATTCGATCTCACGCATTGCTTGGATGGCCGAATTCAGGTTGTTGGTAAAGAACCCCGCGCCGAGGCCGTAAACGGTGCTGTTGGCGAGTTCGATGGCGTGCGAGACGTCTCGCGCCGAACTTACGGCAATTGCAGGGCCAAAAAGCTCGTCTTGGGCGAAGGCTGAGTATGGGTCAACGTTGGTGACAATCGCGGGCTGGATCACGGTGCCGCTCTGTTCGCCGCCAGTTAGCAGGGTGGCGCCGTCGTTCACCGCGGTGCGAATCGCTTGCGCAACTCGATCGGCTTCTGCCTGCGAAATCAGTGTGCCAACACGAGTTTCTGCGGCGAATGGGTCGCCCACTCGGATTGCTTCCACTTTCGGGCGCAGCGCATCCAAAAAATTAGCCATGATTGACTCTTCGACAATGACTCTCTGCGCCGAAATGCAAACCTGCCCAGCATTGATGTAGCCACCAAGAGAGATTGAGTTGGCGGCATATTCAATGTCTGCGTCTTTCAAAACTACGACCGGACCCGAAGCGCCTAGCTCGAGAGAAAGTTTTTTGACCCCAGCGGTTCGAGAAATGTGCTCGCCAGTGGCAGTCGAACCGGTAAACGAGACCTTGCGCACCCGGCGATCGCTCACCAGTGCGTCGCCAAGCAGGGCGCCAGAACCCGTCAACACTGAAAGAACACCCGCTGGCAGCCCGGCGTCAATGAAGCACTCAGCCAACGCAATTGCCGTCAGCGGGGTCGACCTTGCCGGTTTGAGCACAACCGAATTGCCGGCAGCAAGTGCTGGAGCAAGTTTGTGAAGCACCAAGAGCGCCGGATAGTTGAAGGGCGATATAGCAACCACAACTCCAACTGGCTGTTTGATCGTGAAACCAATCTTGTCGAAGCCGGTGCCCTTATTGGCATCTAGTGGCAAAGATTCGCCATAAAGTTGCGAGCCCTCGAAGGCCGCCAGGCGGATGATTTCGCCGCTTCGTCCGGCCTCACCGCGGGCCTCAACGAGGCTCTTGCCATTCTCGGAACTGATGATTTGGGCTATTGCCTCTTGGCGCTCGTCGGCAAGGGTAGCCGCTTTGGTCAATATCGCAAAACGTTCGTGAGCCGGGGTGCGGCGCCAGATTTCAAATCCGCGGGTTGCCGCATCGAGTGCAAGGTCAACATCATGCAAATCCGCAGTGGCTACCTCGCCAACGACTTGACCATTGAACGGCGAACGAACCTCTTCGAACACGCCAGAAGTTGGTTGAGATTCAACCCCACCAATGATCAAACCCTTACGCGCCATTGCGATTTCCCAATTTCTTTGCAGGTTGCAAGCATTTTTGGAACGGTTCAATTTTGTTTAATTCGAATGCTGATGTCAAGTTGAACTCCGTGATTTACTGGCAATTTCGGATCGACGAGGCGCCCGGGGGGCTAAATTTTTGGTCCGATCCAAATTGACTAGTCTTGGTCATAAACCACACCTACCTGACTCCGCATCTCGTCCATCATGCCGGCCAGAGCGAGCGAATCTTTCCAGGGCATAATCGAATGCTCCAGGTTACCGTCACGTATTGCCTCATCTGCGGCCAACACCTGAAGCTGGCGACCAGTGCCGACGATCGAATCGTGATAACGACGAAGTTCGTTGCGGTCTAGATCAAAAACCGTGTAGTCAAACTGACCATAGATAGGGTAATCCAGCTCGATTCGACCTCGCGTTCCAATAACGCTTGCCTTTGATGCTCCCGCACCGGTTATCAGGGTCGATAGTTGAGCCAAAACATCGTTATTGAATTTCAAAATGCTAACTAGTCTTTGGTCTACTCCAAGTTCAGTTAGCGAAGCAAATGCGCTGATTTCTTCGGCCTGACCCAAAAAGCTATTTATCAAAGCCAGCGGATACACCCCCAAATCAAGTAGGGCGCCCCCACCTAGACTTTTGTTCCACATGCGTTCGTGAGCTTCAACGGGTAGCTTGTTCTCAGAATATTCGGCGCTTATCATCACGACGTCGCCGATTTCACCCTCCCCTATAGCTGCCCTTAACGAAACTTGCGCTGGCAGAAACCGCGACCACATCGCCTCCATGACGAATCGATTCGCTGCTTTAGCGGCATCCAATATTTCTTTCACCTGCCGTTGGTTTAGCGCAGCTGGCTTTTCTAGCAGGACATGTTTGCCATGCTGCAGAGCCAAAAGTGCATGGGGCACGTGAAACGGATGCGGCGTAGCCACGTAGATTACGTCAACATCGGGCGAGGCGCAGAGCTCTTCATAGTTGCCGAACGACTTTTCGATACCGTGCTTACCCGCAAATGCTTTCGCCGAGAGCTCGGCCCTGGATCCAACGGCAGCGATTTCGAACCCGATTAGGGCCAAATCTTTCGCTAACACGTCGGCTATCCAGCCGGTACCTAAAAAACCCCAGCGCAGTTGAGATGACATAACCTTGTTGTTTTGGGCTGTCTACCTAGGCTTTCTTTGCGTTCTTGCGTTCGTCGATGATGATTGCCAGGATGATGATTCCACCCTTGACAACAATTTGCCAAAATGGTGAGACCCCGAGAAGGTCTAGACCATTGTTGATAACGCCAATCAGAAGGGCTCCAACCACAGTTCCCCAGATTGAACCAATACCGCCTTTGAAGCTGGTGCCACCAATAATGGTTGCGGTAATGGCATCGAGTTCAATGCCTTGACCCAAAGTTGAGTTACCAGAACCAGTTCTTGCCGACCACAAGATTCCCGCAAGCCCTGCAAGCAGACCGCTCATGGTGTAAATAATCAGCGTGATCTTTGGGATGCTGATTCCAGAAACGCGAGCCGCAGTTTCGTTTCCACCGATGGCGTAAACATAGCGACCGAACTTGGTGTATCCGAGCAAAACGGTGGCGATGATGGCAACGCCAATGAACAATACAACCGGCAGTGGAATACCCGATAGTGGGGTGTTTGGGTCATTAAACAGGTAGCCCTGGCCCAGGTAGTTGTATTCGGGTTTTAGGTTTGAAAACGGGCGACCATCGCCGGTGTAAATGTAGGCAAAACCACGGGCGATTGACATCATTCCCAAGGTGGCAATAAACGGTGCAAGTCTAAATCGCGAGATCAGCAATCCGTTTACGAATCCGGCTAAGGCACCAACGCCCAAACCTGCCAAAATACCTACGATTACCGGTAAGTCAATGCCAGCGAACTTGACCAAACTTCCGGTTGGAATCTGAACCAACGACGCCGCGACCACGGCCGAAAGTCCAAGAATTGAACCAACTGAAAGATCGATTCCCAGGGTGATAATAACGAAGGTCATACCAACACCAATGATTCCGATGGCAGAAACCTGGCGGATAACATTCACAAGGTTTACCGGCTGAACCGAGTTACCTCCGGTGAGAATTGCTAGCGCAATCACAAACAGAATTAAGATGCCGATGATCATGTACTTGCGCACGAATGCCGCCCAGTCGATGCCCTTAGTGATCACCTGAAGACTTGTGGTGGTTGGTGGTTGGTTGCTCATTTATTATTTCTCCTTGTTTAACTACGCGACAGCGATTTCTTCGCTAAATCTGGTGGCAAGCTCCATGATGTTTTCTTGGGTGGCGTCGGCGCGACTTATTTCGCCAACCAGGCGGCCATCACACATAACCACCACGCGGTCGCTCATACCGAGAATCTCTGGCATTTCAGAAGAAACCATGATGATTGCCTTACCCTGCTTGGCAAGTTCACTCATGAGGCGGTGAATTTCAGACTTGGCTCCAACGTCGATTCCTCGAGTTGGCTCGTCGATAATCAAAATGTCTGGGTCGGTTAGCAACCAACGAGATAGCAGCACCTTCTGCTGGTTTCCACCAGAAAGGTTTTGAATCAGTTGATTTAGTGAGGGGGTTTTCAGCGCCAGTGATTGACGTTGGTCCTCACACTCTTTTTCGATAAGCCGTTTACGCAAGAAGCCGCCAATTGTGAATTTGGGAAGTGCGGCAACAGACATGTTGTCGCGCACTGAGAGAACACCCATGATTCCGGTTTTTTTGCGGTCTTCGGTAAGTAGGCCAAGACCAGCGGCAATAGCCTGGTGGGGTTCGCGAATCTTTACCTCTTTGCCGTTCACCTTGATGGTGCCAGACTCGGCAGCGTGAATTCCGAAAACGGTTTCAAGCACCTCGGTGCGACCTGAACCCATGAGGCCGGCAAAACCAAGGATTTCGCCACGACGCACGCTGAACGAAACATCCTTGACGTGATTTCCACGGTTTAGGTGTTCTACCTCAAGAATCACTTCGCCAATCTTGGCTTCGCTCTTTGGGAATAGCTGAGTTAGCTCGCGGCCAACCATGAGTGAAATGAGAGAGTTGCGATCCATTTTTGAGGCTGGCTCGGTTGCAACCCAGGTGCCATCGCGGAATACGGTGATCTCATCTGAGATTGCAAAAACTTCATCCATCTTGTGGGTGATGTAAATGATGGCAGTGCCCGCGGCTCGTAACTGGCGAATCATGTCATGAAGACGAGCCACCTCACGTTCGGTAATTGCTGAGGTTGGTTCATCCATAATGATGATTTTCGAACCGAAGGCAATGGCTTTGGCAATCTCAACCATTTGAGCCTGAGCCACGCTCAGGTCTTTCATGCGCGAGGCTGGGTTGATATTAATGTTCCAGCGATCAAAAACTTTTTGGGTCTCTTCAACCATGTGCTTTTTGCTAACTAGGCCAACTTTGTTTCGAAGTTCGCGGTTGAGAAAAATGTTTTCTGCTGCGGTGAGCTCGGGAATGAAGGCAAGTTCTTGATGAATCATTGAGATTCCGTGAACCAAGCCGTCGCGAGGGCTAGTGATACTAGTTGGCACGCCTTCGATCGTGATCTGACCTTCGTCGAGCACGTAAACACCGGCCAAAATCTTCATTAGGGTCGATTTACCTGCGCCGTTCTCGCCCATTAGTGAATGCACGGTGCCAGGTCGAAGCTTGAACTGCACATCATTCAAAGCTAGAACTCCTGGGAATCGCTTAGTGATTCCGTGCATTTCAACTATGTATTCACCCATTTTTTTACTACTACTTTCACTTCATTGTGTGAGTCCGCCGGGCCGGTTTCCCAGCCCGGCGGACTTTGTTACAAATGTTGCTTTAGATCTTTTGACTACTTAGCCTTTGAAATCAGCAATGTTGTCAAGTGTTACTAGCTGGTAAGGAACGTCAACGTAGTCAGCAACGGTCTTGCCTGCAATGAGGTCAAGCGCTGCGTCAACGCCGCCGGCTCCCTGGCCAGAAGCATCCTGGAATACGGTGGTAGCTAGTTCGCCAGCCTCCATCGAAACAAGTGCATCTGCGTTGGCGTCAACGCCACCTACGAGGATGCCGCCTGCGCCTAGCTTCTTGCCTGCAGCCTTAAGTGCGTTGATTGCACCTAGAGCCATTTCGTCGTTGTTTGCACAAACCACGGTGAAGGCAACACCCGACTGCAACCAGTTCTCCATAAGAGCCTGACCCTGTGCGCGATCCCAGTTAGCAACACCGGTCTTTACAACCTTCATGCCTGGGTTCTTTGCTACAACATCGTTACAACCCTTGGTGCGGTCTAGAGCGGCTTCGTTGGTAACTTCACCTTCCATGACTACAACGTTGCCCTTGCCACCGGCAAGCTTTGCAAGCTGTTCCATTTCAAGAGTTCCCGAAACAAGCGACTGTGAACCAACATAAGGAACACCCTTTTGACCTGGGTTACGGTTTACGTAAACCAAAGGAATGTTTGCAGCTTTGGCAGCATCGGTCATTGGGCCAGCAGCGCTGGTGTCAACGGCGATAACGATGATGGCGTCAACCTTCTGAGAAACGAAGTTCTCAACCTGGCTTAGCTGGGTGTCAACCTTGTTGTCAGCAGCAACGATGTCAACGGTTGCGCCCTTGGCCTTAGCCTCAGCGGTGATACCGTCTGCAACCTTCTGTAGGAATGCGTCAAGAACTGGGAAAGTTGCGCCGATCTTGACAGCCTTGGTGTCGCCCGAGCCATTTGAGCCGTTAGCGGCACAACCGGTCAAAGCAATGGCTGCAACAGCCAAAGTCGCAACAACGCGACTTACTTTTGTGAATTTCTTCATTGAACCTTCCAATCGTTTTTTTGGTTTCGAACCGTCTCTGGTTCTAGCCACCATCGCCGGACTTTCCAGCGAGGAGGAAGGTTGCACTCTCGTCTTGAACAAAGTAACAAACTTTGTAAGCACATTTGCACAAAGTTACCAAATCGTGACGAAAATGTCGCAGGTTGCCCGCACAATAGCCTGCGTGAAGGGCCAATGGCACGCAGTGCGAAAATACCTAATGGAATACTTCGGCTTCTATTCAGAAGCCGAAGACGGCGAGCTACCGCCTCTGCCAACCAAAGAAGAGGCACCCGATGCGATGCTCTCGGCGATTTCTCAAATCTCGCTCGATATATTCATGGCATCCATAATCACCCGGGTCGCCATTCTGGCGGTTTGGGGCGTCTAGCTGAGCCACCCAGGGGAATCGAACCCCTGACCTGCTCTTTACGAGGGAGCTGCTCTACCGACTGAGCTAGGGTGGCACATTCGAAAAGTACGAACTGGGTAATTCTACCCAGCGAACCAAATCAGCCATGAGTAACTAAACTTCTGAACAAGGGCTGATCAAAATGAAAATCAAACTTTTGGCACGTCGGGCACTTTGGATCATTCCAATGTTCGCCTTCATTTCTTACTGGACAATGAACCGCGTCGTTCCAGTTTTGCCGAAGATTCTTGGTGACGAGTTGGTTTACAGCCTAGATTCCAGAAAACTGGCTCCAGCTGATTCTCAAATCACAAACTACCTTTACAACTTAATCTTTAGCAGCACCAATCTGTGCGCAAATAATTTTTATGGATGCGCCAAGGCGCTAAACCTGGTGTTCCTGCTCGCACTTGGCGTGGTTGTGTACCTAACGGCTCGCCTTTTCGCCAATGAAAAGCCGTCGATTTTTATAGCATTGCTCACGGTATTTGGCCCAATTTCTGCATATGTGTCTTACTTCACGCCTGATATTGCGTCATATTTCACAGTTGCACTCATCATCTACTTTGCCGTGCAACTGA
>CANFOX010000033.1 GCA_947448845.1 Microbacteriaceae bacterium
CAACGGCTGCTGAAACCTCAACGACGGCTTCTGCGGCAGGTGCTGCAACCTCGGCGGCAACAACTGGCGCCTCGAGAAGCTCGCGCTCCCATTCGGCTAGCGGTTCTGCCTCAGATTCAGGCTTTGAGTGACGAGCAATCAGGCCCTCTGCCACTGCGTCGGCAATAACACGGGTTAGCAGGTGCACCGAGCGAATAGCGTCGTCGTTTCCTGGAATACCAATGGTGACCTCATCTGGGTCACAGTTGGTGTCGAGAATTCCGATTACCGGAATGCCAAGCTTCTTGGCTTCGGTGATGGCAAGGTGCTCTTTGTTGGTGTCTACAACCCAGATTGCCGAAGGGGTCTTGGTTACGGTCTTAATACCGCCAAGAGTCTTTTCAAGCTTGTCTCTTTCACGGCGAAGAATCAAAAGTTCCTTCTTGGTGAGGCCGTAACGGTTAGCATCGGTGAAATCCATAACCTCAAGTTCCTTGAGGCGGGCAAGACGCTTGCTAATGGTCTGGAAGTTGGTCAAAAGACCACCCAACCAGCGCTCGTTGATGTATGGCTGGCCTACGCGAAGTGCTTCTTGGGCGATTGCCTCTTGAGCCTGCTTCTTAGTGCCAACGAACAGAATGCTTCCACCGTGGGCAACGGTGTCTTTTACGAAGTCGTATGCCTTGTCAATGTGTGAGATCGACTTCTGAAGGTCGATGATGTAGATGCCAGAACGGTCGGTAAGAATGAATCGCTTCATCTTTGGGTTCCAGCGGCGGGTTTGATGCCCGAAGTGCACACCAGCATCAAGTAGCTGGCGAACGGTTACGACTGCCATGAGCAGCGCTCCTCTCGGCGCAATAATGCGCCATCAGTTAATAGTTCGAGGCGGTTGCCTCTCACACCTGGTGTCGCATCCGTTTTCGCCAAGCATTGCAAGGACTGAGTGAAGCGGAATGTGGTTCGACACGCGAAGTCAAAAAGTGCCAAAAGGCACAAGTTGCTAGGTAAAAGCATAACAGGCGCTCGCTTAGTTTTCCACGGGCAGTAGCGAAGTTTTCACGAGTTCAAAATCACTTGAAATCATTACCGGATGACCCCAAATCGATTCGTTCGCATCAATCTGATTCTGCTAATCACCTTTTTGGTGGTTTGCCTAAGTTGGCAACAGCAAAATGCCTTCGCTGCACCGGTCGGAACAGACCGAGTTTTCGGATGGAGCGCCCCGGTAGCTGGCCCAGTGCTTCGTTTATTCGAAAGACCGGCTGGCCCATATTCCGCTGGGCACCGCGGTGTCGACTACCCGGCAGTAAAAGATGAACCGGTTTTGGCCCCAAGCGCTGGAGTTGTCACCTACGTTGGCATTGTTTTCGATCGAACCGTGGTCGTAATCACCCATCCGAATGGCGTTCAAAGCGAAGTTGAACCAATTTGCCCAACTGTGGTGGCAGGGGAACCTGTTGTTGAAGGCGAACCGCTAGGGGTCTTTTGTGTTCCAAAAACCGCCTACGCGCTGCACTGCGCTGGGGTTCCTTGCCTGCACTTTTCTATTCGTAAAGCTGGCGAATACTTTGCGCCGCAGGTTCTACTTGGCGGGCTTTCTCCAACTCGACTTCTGAAATGGTAACTAGGCCCTTGGGTGCGCTTGCTCGTAAGAAGATTTGAGTCGATCAATGCTCACGTGGGTGTAAATCTGAGTCGTTCCCAAACTTGCGTGCCCAAGCAGCTCTTGCACGGCGCGCAAATCAGCTCCGCCGTCTAACAGGTGCGTGGCCGCGCTATGGCGCAGTGCGTGCGGCCCGGCAACGCCGGTTTGTGTTTGAGCGGTAAGCGCGGCTACCAAACCGTAAACCTGTCGCACGCCAACGCGCTTTCCCCTTGAGTTGAGAAAAAGCGCTGGGGGGCTGGTTTCGGTTGCCAGAGCTTGGCGCCCAAGGCGAATCCAGCGGTCGAGCGCGTCGGCGGCCGGCTCGCCATACGGCACCATGCGCTGCTTCGAACCTTTGCCCATAACGCGAAGCACCTTACGCGAATAGTCAACATCTTCAAGGTTCAGGCCAACCACTTCGCTCACGCGTGCGCCAGATGCGTAAAGAAGTTCAATCAACAAAAGGTCTCGAATCGCCTGCGGCTCGTTCTTTGCAGCCGCTGTTTCAAGTTTTTCAAAAATCACTTTTAACGAAGAGCGCGAAACCACTTTAGGAAGCGTCTTACTCAATTTTGGAGATCGAAGCCGCAGACCAGGATCGCTTGAAATAAACGAGTTCTTGAAGCACCAAGCGGTAAAGCTTCTAATGGCGGAGTTCTTTCGGGCGATCGAACTCTTCGCGATGCCAACTTCGCTTAGTTGCCAAAGCCAATCACGAATCACTTCGAGGCTGAGGCCATTAAAGTCTGCAACCTTCTTCTCTGCTGCAAATTGAAGGATGTCACGTAGGTCTGTTTCGTAGGCCTTCACTGTGTTTGGCGAGAACCCACGACCATCGGCAAGGTAAGCCACATAGCGTTGCAGCACCGATTCATACCAAACAGTCACACTCACAGGTTACGGCCGGTGCGCATCCATTTCAGGTTATTTCGAACCGCAAGCCCTTCAAGCTCAAGGAACGAAAGCGTGATTTGACATTGAATAAGGCTCATGCCTGCTCGCACCGAGATGGCGTTTTCGCTGGATCCACTTTTGGCAATGGAATCGAGCACTCTGGTTTGATCTGGGCTCAACCGCTCTTCAAAATCGTCAATTTGAAACGTTGATTCCACCAATTCAAGAACCTGCTTGGAAGAACTTACCAACTTGGCTCTACCCGATCGAATCAGTTCGTGGCAACCGAGCGAACTTGATGAACTTACCGGGCCAGGAACAGCCGCAACCTCACGGCCCAGTTCTGAGGCATGGTTTGCGGTGTTAATCGAACCCGAGCGATAGCCGGCTTCAACAACCACGGTGGCACTACTAATGGCGGCAATCAATCGGTTGCGCTGAAGAAAACGCCATTTTGTAGGCGCAAAACCCGGTGGCACTTCAGCGAAAACAGCCCCTGTTGTTTTGATTTCGTTTACGAGGGATGCATTGCCAACCGGGTAAAACTGATCAAGCCCTCCTGCCATGACGGCCACCGTTTTGCCACCCACAGCCATTGTGCTCTGATGAGCAATGGCATCGATTCCAAAAGCCCCGCCCGAAACCACTGGGCGTTGAGCATCTGCTAGTTCTTCGCAAAAATCTTTAGTAACCCAGCGCCCATAGGGGCTGGCGGCACGAGAACCCACAATTGCAACCGAACTTTTTTCAAGGTTCAAGTTCAAGTCGCCGAAGCTGTAAAGGGTAAGCGGTGCGTGAAACTCTAAATCATTCAGACCTTCTGGCCAGGCCGAATCTAAATCGCTGTAAACAGCGCACCCTAGGCGAGCAAGCCATTCAAGGCAGTGACGAAACTGTTTCACCGAAAACCTGGGCAGCCAGCGCTCAATGGCGGCGTCTAAATCAAGCTGCTTCAGAACGGTTGGCTTCGGCAGGGAGTTTAACGTGAGTGACTTAGGCCTTATAACGGCCGCCGCCACTGCAGCCAAAGCATTTTGTTCACCAAGCTGCCAACAGAGTTCTTTGGCCACTCTGTCGCCTGGTTCAATCAAGTTGCTAAGGCAAACCAGTGCAAACCTGTTTAGTAACTGTTGATTTATGTCACCGGCGTCACCACTTAGTGACTCGCGAACGAGAGGGCGAATAAGCTCAATGGCCCTGCCCTCGGAAACATCCAGAAGGTTCAACAGGTTGTGGCTACCCAATTGAATCAACCCCTCGTAAATACATTGCCATCGCGACATCTTCGGCGCTCGGAACGGTTCTGCCAGCAAGGTCGGCCAAGGTCCATGAGAGACGAAGGCAGCGGTCGTAGCCGCGCATAGAAATGACCTCGCGCTCGAGGGCGCGATCGAGTGAACCGAGCAGTTTGGGAGGCAATTTGGCCTGCGTTCGTAGCCACGAGCCAGAAACCGTGGCATTTGTTGCCCAAGACGTGCCGCGCAACCGCTCGGTTGCTGCATTTCTGGCGGCTTGCACTCTGAGTCGCACTTCAGCAGAGGTGGTTTGGCCGCCAGAAGCAGCGCGCAAAACTTTGGCTTTGGCTGATTGAACCCGAAGTTGAATGTCTACTCGGTCTAGTAGCGGGCCCGAAAGTTTCGATTTGTAACGCATGAGCTGTTGCGCGGTGCAGCTGCAGTTTGATGAACCGGCTCGCCCGCAAGGGCAAGGGTTAGCTGCCAAAACTAACTGAAACCTAGCCGGAAACTCGGCAGAACCCTTAGATCTGGCGATGACCACGCGGCCAGACTCAAGTGGCTGCCGCAAAGACTCAAGAGCTGAGGTCTGAAATTCTGGTGTTTCATCAAGAAACAAAACGCCGTTGTGGGCCATGGAAATGGCACCCGGCCGGGGTGAACCTAGGCCACCTCCCACGAGTGAGGTCATGCTGGCCGAATGGTGCGGGGCCACAAATGGGGGTCGTCGCATTAGCGAATCTTGGCCAATTGAACCGTTTGCCAACGAGTAAATAGCAGTTGTCTCAAGTGCCTGTTCAACCGATAAATCGGGTAAAACGGTCGGCAAACGCTCGGCCAGCATGGTTTTTCCTGCTCCGGGAGGGCCAATCATGAGCAAGTGATGACCGCCGGCAGCGGCCACGGTTAATGCAGTTATAGCAAGCTCCTGCCCTATCACCTCAGCCACATCTGGGTGCACGGCTGACTGTTCGGCAGAAACCTCGTTCTCAAACGAAACAAGTTTCGGCCGTTTTAGCTTGTCGCCGATTCGACCATGATGAACTAAGACATCAGCCAAGCAACTAGCACCAAAAACAGCGACGCCCTCTACCAACCGTGCTTCGCCGAGATTTTCTTGTGGAACCACAAATTTACGAAACCCAAGTTCACGAGCGGCAACGACCGCAGGAAGCACCCCCCGAATTGGTCGAAGCGATGAATCAAGCCCAAGTTCACCAAGGTGAATGCACTTTGCAACATTCTCGCCAGAAACCTCGCCAGCTGCCGAAAGCACTGCCAGGGCAATTGCCAGATCAAAGCCAGAACCGAACTTGGGAATGGCAGCCGGTGACAGATTCACAGTGATTCTGCGGGCCGGAAGCGAAACACCAGCATTACTGCAGGCAGATCTGACCCTTGAAACCGATTCATTCAATGAGACATCAGGAAGCCCAACCAAAACGAAATTAGGAAGGTTACTTGAAATGTCGCATTCCACCTCGATAGCAGTGCCACGAAGCCCGAGCAAACTTATTGAAAATGCTTTACCGAGTGCCATTAGTAAACCTGCTTGAGGTGTTCAATAAGCACTCGCCCATCTCGCACCAAAACCGAAACGGCATCTAACCGAAATCGCGCCCCAGGGGCAGAATGTAGATCACTCCAATGTGCGGCAAGTTTGCGCATCCTGTTGAGTTTTTGCTTCGTGATTGCCTCGAAAGGATGCCCGTAACCACCGCCAGATCGAGTCTTAACCTCGACAAAAACTACCCAGCGACCATCTTGCGCGACAATGTCAATCTCGCCGAGTTCACAACGATAGTTGCGATCGATAATTTGATAGCCACGGCTGCTCAGAAACTCAACTGCTGCGTTTTCGCCAAACGTTCCGAGACGTTGTCTTGTAGTTTGCATTCAGAAAGCATGCTGCTACCCGAAAGTCAATTAGCGGGCTAGTAGGTTTTTGTGGAGAGTTGCGTCTACTCGCCGACCGCGAGTTCTTTCGGCAGGTCAAAGGCTGTGACTTCGCGCTCTTCAACGTTTACGTCTTTGAAGGTGAGCACGCGCACGGTTTTCACAAAGCGGTCGGTGCGGTAGTGATCCCAGACCCAAACATCTTGCATATTAAGTTCGAAATAGAAATCGTGTTCGGTGTCGACTCGCTTCAGCTCAACCTCGTTGGCAAGGTAGAGGCGACGTTCGGTTTCGACTACGTATTTAAACGTGTTTACTACTGATTTGTATTCGCGGTAAAGCGCTAACTCGGCGTCGCGATCGAAATCGTCGAACTCATTTTCATCCATTGCGGTAATTCTAAGTTGTTGGGGTGTCGTTAGATTGCAAGATTTTGGAAAGCCAACTGATGCGGTGAAACTCACTTGGCCCAATGCTTCGAAGTGCCTCGATGTGAGTGGCGGCGGCGTAACCCTTATTGCCAGCGAAGCCGTATGCGGCAAACTCGGCGTCGCGCTCACGCATGATGCCATCGCGGTGCACCTTGGCGAGAACCGAAGCGCACGAAACGATGACGGCGGTTTGGTCGGCTTTGATTTGAGTAACCACCGGCACCCCACCCGAAACCGGGGCCAACCAGTTGTGTTTGCCATCTAGTAGCAAAATTGTGTTGGCCCAGGTTAACTCTGGCACGCTTAGTTTTCCCAGGGCGTTCTTTGCCGCGATGGCCAGAGCACGATTAATGCCAACGGTTTCGATCTCTGCCACCGAGGCATCACCAACCTCCCAACCGGCTACCCATTCGGCTACCAGTGGCGCAATGGCATCTCTTTTGGGTTCTGAAAGCAATTTGCTGTCTTGCAGGCCCACTGGCCAAGCGGTGGGTTCGTCAGTGAGATCAATCACGGCCACACCAACGCTAACCGGGCCTGCTATGGCACCTCGGCCAACCTCGTCTACCCCAACCACAAAGCGACAGCCGAAGCGTGCCGCAAGGCTAAGTTCTAGCTCAAGGCTTGGGAACGGCTTTGAAGACATTCGGAAAATCGTCTAGCCAAGCCCAGTGACTAATCGGATAGCTAACAACGAAGGCGCGGCCAACCATAAACGACTTGGCTACGAAGCCCTTGCTTGGAAGACTCATGTGATAGCGGGAATCGGCGCTATCGCCTCGGTTATCGCCCATTACCCAGTAAGAGTTTGGTGGAACAACAACATCGAACTTTTGAAGTGAGGGTTCGCTGCCTTTGGCAACGTATGGCTCAGTTATTGAAACGCCATTGATCTGCAGTTTTCCAACTGCATCGCAACAAACCACGTGATCGCCGGGCAAGCCAATAACTCGCTTAACAAGATGCTCATCAGAATCTGGAGCGGTAATGCCAAACGCCGACAGAAACCAATCCCAAGAATCAACTAAGAAGTTATTGCCACCGGTTTTGGTGTTACCCAACCAGCCACCTGGGTCGCGAAAAACCACTACATCGCCATGAGAAATTGGGATGAGATTAGGAGCTAACTCGTTAACGATGATTCGGTCGTCAACCATGAGGGTGTTCTGCATGGATTCAGACGGAATGTAGAACGAGCGAACCAAGAAGGTTTTTACCAGAAGAGAAAGTACCAGTGCTGTAATAACAATGGTTACAAGATCGGCAATGAAGTTGACGGCCGGATTCTTGCGAAACCGACGAAACCTGCGCAGCAACCCCTTTGGTTTTTGCTCTGGGCTTTCTAAAAACCCAAGGTTAGACATTTACTGAAGGCTTTTTTGTTAGTCGCGCTTTTCTGCGATCTTGGCCTTCTTGCCGCGAAGTTCGCGCAAGTAGTAAAGCTTGGCGCGACGAACGTCACCGCGGGTCACTAGCTCAATCTTTTCAAGAACTGGCGAGTGAACTGGGAAGGTACGCTCTACGCCTACCTGAAAACTGACCTTACGAACGGTAAAGGTTTCGCGAACTCCGGCACCCGAACGGCGAATTACTACGCCCTGAAACACCTGCACACGGCTGCGGTTACCTTCGATGATGTTTACGTGAGCCTTTACGGTGTCGCCAACGCGAAACTCAGGAATGTCACTGCGAAGCGAGCTTTGGTCTACTACATCAAGAATGTGCATTTTGAATCACTCTCTGTCACTGCACGCAGGTCAAATGACGAAATTTGGTGTTTTCGAATGGGTTTTACTTGGCTCCCCTGCGGCAGAGCGTCGTTATTCGCTCTTTATTCTGCCAGAGAATGCGGCAGAAGGCAAAGCCTATTGACTCAACAGGCTTATTCGCCAAGTAAATCTGGCCGGTTGGCCTTGGTGCGCTTAACCTGCTGCTCGAGTCGCCAGGCGGCAATGGCGGCATGGTTGCCGCTGAGTAGCACAGCTGGCACATCTAGCCCGCGCCAGTTTGCGGGCTTGGTGTAGCTCGGGTATTCCAAAAGACCATCGTTATGCGACTCTTCGAGCAAACTTTCGGCATTACCGATAACTCCCGGAATCAGGCGAGCCACGGCTTCGATGATTGCCAGTGCGGCAACTTCGCCACCATTTAAAACATAATCACCGATGCTGACCATGCGCACACTGGCTCGAGATTTTGCGAACTCAACTACCCGCTCGTCTATGCCTTCATAGCGGCCACAGGCGAACACGATGCGTTTGGCTTGGCTCAGTTCGACTGCTAATGCTTGATTGAAAACTTCACCGGCGGGCGAAGTGAAAATAATCTGAGTTTCAGAATCAGCCTCTGGAATCAAGAAGTCGAACGCTTCACCCCAAGGCTCTGGCTTCATGAGCATGCCGGCACCGCCGCCATATGGCGAATCATCGACCGTGCGGTGCTTGTCGTGAGTGAATTCACGAAGGTCAACGGCGGTGAAATCGATGAGGTTGGCGGCTTGCGCCTTACCTAAAAGCGAGATTTTTAGCGCATCAAAATAATCGGGAAAGATCGAGATGGCGTCGATTTTCATCTAAACCTCTTCGGAGAGCTCTTCGAAAATGCCAAGCGGTGGGGTTATGGTTACCCGACCTGCAACCACGTCTACCTCGGGAACAAAGGCCTTCACAAACGGTAGCAGTGCCTCACCATCTTTGTATTCAATAGCCAACAGGTCTTGGGCTGGCATGTGCTCAACGCGAGCAACCTTGCCAATTTCAACACCATCGCGAACCACACTCAGGCCAACCAGCTGGTGGTCGTACCAAGCGTCTGGTTCGGTTGGAAGTTCGGTGACGTCGGTGTCTACAAGCAAGATTGCTTTGATTAGGGTCTCTGCCGCATCGCGGTCATCAATGCCCTCTAGAAAGATCACTGGCGACTGGTTGTACCAGCGAAGTTCTTTCACGGTTATGGTCTTTTCAAACCACGGGGATGTTTCGGGAACCTGAAGATGCAAGACCGCCCCGGCGTGAAAACGCTCGTTTGGGCTATCGGTGTAAAGTTCGAGTTTGATGGCGCCTTTTAGGCCGTGGGCCTTGACCAAACGGCCAACCCGCAACCTAGTTTGATTAGAAATCGGTCTTCACCACGTCTACGCGAACATTCTTGCCATCGGCAAGTGCGTTGATGACGGTGCGCAATGCATTCGCAGTGCGGCCGTTGCGCCCGATTACCCGACCCAAATCTTCTGGGTGCACGTAAACCTCAAGCACCTCTTGGCGCGAGTTGTTACGTGGGGTGATGTTGACATCGTCGGGATGATCGACGATGCCCTTCACCAGGTGCTCGAGCGCAGCGGCTAACACGAAAGACTAAGCCTCTTCTGCGGTTTCAGCTTCGGCTACTACAGCCTCGGCTGGTGCTTCTTCTGCAACAACTTCGGCAGCAGGAGCCTCTTCGGCTACTGGTGCTTCTTCTGCTGGAGCTTCGGCTACTACCTCTGCCGCGGCTTCTGCTGGCGCTTCGGTAACCTCTGCAGGTGCCTCTACCACTTCTGCGGCCTCGGCTGCCGGGGCAGCTTCTTCTGCAACAGCTTCAACCTTGGCCTTCTTGGCAGCCAGTTCTTCTTTAGGTCGAAGAACTGCCTTCTTGCCGGCGTCTGCAACGAATGCAGCCTTAGGCTCTTTTACCAAAACGGTGTTCTTTGCGTTCTTGTCGCCCTTCGATGCCTGAAAGTCACCGGTTAGCTTGAGTAGAACTGCTACCTGCTCGGTTGGCTGTGCGCCAACGCTTAGCCAGTATTGAGCGCGTTCAGAGTTAACCTCAATGAACGATGGGTGCTCGGTTGGAATGTAACGACCAATCTCTTCGATTACACGACCATCACGCTTGGTGCGTGAGTCTGCTACGACGATGCGGTAGTGAGGCGTACGAAGTTTTCCGAGACGCTTCAAACGGATTTTTACAGCCACGATGCTCCTGTTATTTGTATTGGGGCGAACGTTTCAACCGTGAGCGTGGGGGCACACTCGGTAGTAAAGCTCTGATTTTGGCCGGTCGAACCTGGTTAGAGGGTCAGGCTCGTGGCAACCGCTCTATTCTGCCAGAAATGTGCCACCTAGGCAACTGTGAATCGAGCAACTAGCCACCAAGGCCAAAAGCGGAACCGGCACCTGAGCCAGATTCGCCATCGCTGAAGGTTTTTCCCAAGTTTTCGGCGGCTCGTTTTGCTGGGTTTCCGGAACGTGAACCAGATTTTTTGTCTTTCTTTTTGGCCTTGCCCCCGTGCCCACTCATGCTCGATGGAATGCCAGGCATTTGCGGCATGGCACCTTTCGACATTGTCTTCATCATCTTGGCGGCCTGCTCGAAACGGTTCACCAATCCGTTCACATCGGTAACGGTCATGCCAGAACCTTTGGCAATTCGAAGTCGCCGTGAGCCATTCAGAATGCGCGGTTCTCGCCTTTCGGCAGGTGTCATTGATCGGATGATGGCTTCGGTTCGATCGATTTCTTTCTCATCGAAGTTATCTAACTGATTTTTCATTTGGCCAGCACCAGGCATCATGGCGAGCATGCTCTTTAGGGAGCCCATTTTGCGAAGCTGCTGCATTTGATCGAGAAAATCTTCGAGTGTGAAGGCGTCTTTCGCCATCTTCTCGGCCATCTCTTTGGCTTGCTCTTGGTCGAACGCCTTCTGGGTTTGTTCGATGAGCGTAAGAACGTCACCCATGTCGAGAATGCGACTAGCCATGCGATCTGGGTGGAACGGCTCGAAAGCATCAAGCGCCTCGCCGGTTGATGCGAAAAGAATTGGCACACCGGTGATTGCCGAAACTGAAAGCGCCGCGCCGCCGCGGGCATCGCCATCCAGCTTGGTTAGAACTACACCGTCGATACCCACGCCATCTTGAAACGCCTTAGCAACGTTGACCGCATCTTGACCGAGCATCGAGTCGATCACGAAAAGGGTTTCGTCTGGGTTGACCGCCTTTTTGATTTGGGCGGCCTGCTGCATCATTTCGGTGTCAACGCCCAGGCGGCCGGCGGTGTCGACAATCACGACGCTGAACTGTTTTTGATTAGCGTGTTTGATGGCGTCTTTGGCAACCTTAACTGGGTCGCCGACTCCGTTACCGGCTTCGGGTGCGAAAACGGCAACGCCAACCTGTTCTGCCAAAATCTGAAGTTGGTTGACGGCGTTTGGGCGCTGCAGGTCGGCAGCCACAAGCAGCGGGGTCTGACCCTGCTCTTTGAGCCAGCGAGCTAGTTTTCCGGCGAGAGTGGTTTTACCCGAACCCTGTAAGCCGGCCAGCATAATTACCGTTGGTGGGTTTTTGGCGAACTGCAGGCGGCGCTGCTGGCCACCCAGAATCTTGGTGAGCTCTTCGTTTACGACCTGAACCACCTGTTGGGCTGGGTTCAGAGCCTTCGATACTTCGTCGCTGAGCGCCCGTTCGCGCACCGCATTCACAAAATCTTTTACGACATCTAGGGCAACGTCTGCTTCAAGAAGTGCACGCCTAATCTCGCGAAGGGTGCCGTCAATATCGGCAGCGCCGAGCTTTCCCTTGGTGCGAAGGTTCTTGAATGTGTCGACTAGGCGACTAGATAGGTTTTGAAACACCCTAGAAGTTTAATCGAGTCATTAGCCAACCAAACCGCGCGCGAATTCGGCGGGGTCGAAAAAAGCGAAATCGTTGATTTGCTCGCCAAGCCCAACCAATTTAACTGGAATGCCAAGTTTGCTTTGAATCGAAAAAGCGATACCGCCCTTGGCGCTGCCGTCAAGCTTGGTTAGCACGATGCCGGTTACGTTAGCGATTTCGGCAAATGCTCTGGCTTGTTCGAGGCCGTTCTGACCGGTGGTTGCATCAATGACAAGAAGTGTCTCTGCAATCGGGACCTGCTTTTCGACCACACGCCTAATCTTGGCCAACTCATGCATTAGGTCGGTCTTATTTTGAAGTCGGCCGGCGGTGTCAATAATCACAACATCCGTTTGACTTTCTATGGCTGCTTCAACAGCCTGAAATGCCACGGCTGCCGGGTCTTGCCCGTCGTGCTGAGGGCCAACAA
>CANFOX010000034.1 GCA_947448845.1 Microbacteriaceae bacterium
ACTTCCAACCGCAGATCGCCTCGGCAAGAACCTTCTAGAGCGCGATGAAGACCCTGCCGCCTGCGAGCCTGGCCCAGACAGCGAATTGGATGCCGTGATTCGCGGCGCCGAGAGCGGCAAATAATGGCAGACGCTTACGCCGCATCTGGTGTTGACACCCATGCCGGTGACCTAGCCGTTGAACTGATGAAGAAGGCCGTTTCGGCAACGCATGGCCCGCAGGTGTTCGGTGGCGTCGGCGGTTTCGCCGGCATGTTCGACATGAGCGAGTTTAAGAATTACGAAAAGCCACTGCTGGCAACCTCAACCGATGGTGTTGGCACCAAGGTTGCTATTGCACAGGCCATCGATAAACACGACACCATTGGCCAAGATCTAGTTGGAATGGTGGTCGACGACATCGTTGTGGTTGGCGCCAAGAGTTTGTTTATGACCGATTACATTGCCTGCGGCAAGGTTGTTCCAGAGCGCATCGCCGACATCGTTCGCGGCATCGCCGAGGGTTGCAGCGCGGTTGGCGTGGCCCTCGTTGGTGGCGAAACCGCCGAGCACCCAGGGCTTCTGGGGGTTGACGACTACGACGTTGCGGGGGCCGCAACCGGCGTTGTTGAAGCCAGCAAAATGCTTGGTGCCCATCGGGTTCAAGTTGGCGATATTGTGCTCGGGCTCGAGGCAAGCGGATTGCACTCGAACGGTTACTCGCTGGTGCGCAAGATTGTTGCAGACAGCAAGCTCGACTACACCAAAACGGTTGCCGAGTTCGGCAGCATAAGTCTTGGCGAAGCGCTGCTCGAACCCACTCGGCTCTACACCGGCGTGTTAAACGAACTTTTGGCCGGCGAATTTGGTTCATCGGTTCGAGCCATGTCGCACATCACCGGCGGCGGCATTGCAGCCAATCTTTCTCGTGTGCTTCCAACCGGTGTTTCGCTCGATGTTGATCGTTCCACCTGGAACCCGCTGCCAGTTTTTCGAACCCTCGCAAGCTGGGGCGGTTACCAGCTAACCGAACTAGAGGGCACCTGGAACCTAGGCCTTGGCTTCGCGGTAATAGTCAAGGCTAATGCGGCAGCTGCCATCACGGCTCAACTTGCCGCCGCAGGCGTTCACACCTGGCAGCTCGGCATTATCGAGTCAAGCCCGTGTGACGCCGATCTGCCAGGCTACGTAACCAACGCCAAGGGCGTTGACGGCGGCGCCGTTCGGCTGGTTGGGTCTTACTCCAACTAAGTGTAAAGCAGACTTGACATCTTCCGCGGTGTAAAGCATACTTTACACATGCAAAGTAATCTACGTGAGCTTAGAACCAAGGCAAACCTGTCGCAAGCCGATCTGGCTGAACGTTTGGGTGTATCTCGCCAAACCGTAAATGCCATTGAAACCCAGCGGTATGACCCTTCCCTAGAGCTTGCAATTCAAATCGCCCGTTTTTTCAAGACAACCGTAGAAGAGGTATTTCATGTTGACTAAAGCACAAACTCGCATCCCGGTGGTTCCCACCATCATTAATACTGCAATCCTGATGATTGGTGCTGGGGTGGCAGTTATCAAACCAGTTCTAGGTGCTGTGATTATTGCCGTTGGCATCTTTTTACTTGGTTTAGCAACTATTGCCAGACGAAAAAGCAGCACCACCTTTGAGAGAATCCTCACCTTGTCTCCAAAAGACGAACGCGACCAAGTGAAAATTCAGTGGGGCTTTGCCCTAGTTGGCAAGATCACGCTGGTGTTTATGACGCTTCTTGGCTTGGCAACAATCTCAATCTTCGGCACCTCGGGAATCCAATTCAGTGAGTGCCACCAAAATGGCCAGGCAAACGCCTGCAACCTTACCGAACCAGCGTTTTTGGTTGCCGGCACCTGCGCGCTTGTTGCCTTCTTTGCGGTCGCTGTGTTGGCCTCCGCAATTGCCAGCTCGCTCAAGCGCGATTGATGTTTTCACAAAGTTAACTCGCCATTTAGGTTTGCCGACGGCGCGAGAGAAGTGGGTTTCATATCTTTGGAATGTGAAGCTAAGAGTTGCCATCGTTACCGAGTCGTTCTTGCCGTCGCTAAACGGAGTTACCAATTCGGTGCTTCGCATTCTTGACACATTTCGGCAGCAGGGGCACGAGGCCATCATTATTTCGCCAACCGCTCCAACCCCGCAGCACCTTGGCTACAAGGTAATTCGCACGGCTAGCGTTCCACTTTTGCAGTTTCAAGTTGGCATGCCAGCACTCTGGCTGCAGAAGGCGCTTGCGGATTTCAAGCCAGATGTAGTGCACGTTGCCTCTCCCTTTATTCTTGGTGGGCAAGCCATCGCTGCGGCAAATCGATTGGGCATTCCATCGGTTGCCATTTACCAAACCGCCCTCACGGGTTACCTCGACCGCTACAACATGACTCTCGCCAAACCGTTGCTAGATCGAATGACAGGTGCCATTCACGCCCCAGCCACCCTGAACCTCGCGCCAACCAAAGAAACCGCCGACTACTTGGCGGGTCTTGGGGTAAAGCGCGTGGCGGTTTGGGGGCGAGGGGTCGACCTCGACCTTTATCACCCGAACCGCAAGTTCGAGCCAGAAACCGCCGAGCTGCGTGCGCGGTTTGCCCCAAACGGTGGGCGAATCGTTGGATATGTTGGACGCCTCGCCGCCGAAAAGCAGGTTCACCGCATGGCCGAACTGTTCGACCTGCCAAACACCAGATTCGTGATAGTTGGTGATGGGCCTGAGCGCAAGAAGCTTGAGGCAGACTTTGCTGGCAAACCGGTTACCTTCACTGGGCGTCTAAGCGGGCTTGATCTGGCCCGCACTTATGCAAGTTTTGACACCTTTGTTCACTTCGGCACTGAAGAAACTTTTGGGCAAACCATTCAAGAGGCTCAGGCTAGCGGTCTTCCGGTGGTTGCCCCAGAAAGCGGTGGCCCGCGCTACCTAATTGAAAATGGTGTTTCTGGCTACCTCGTTCACCCGAGCAAAAAGCATGCATACAACAAACCGATCAAACACCTGCTAGATGACGCCGGACTACATGCGCGCATCGGCGAGCAGGCAAGGCGCGCGGTGCTTCAAAAGAGTTGGGAAGCCAACAACGCCAGGCTGATCGAGCACTATCGTGAAACTATGGAATCTGTAGCGAACCAGCGAGCCGCGCGCATTGCAGTGGCTTGATGCCCAGTTCTTAGTCGCCCATTTTGGCGGCTATTCGGCGCTCGCTGTGGCAACCCTAATCTTCTTCGAAACGGCCTTTATTTTCACGTCTTTCTTTCCCGGCGACTCACTACTTTTTATTCTCGGGTTGACTCTTGCCAGCTCCAAAGGCGCGGTTCCTTTTTCACTGGCACTTGTGCTGGTTTTGGCCACTGCTATCGCGGGAACTCAGGTTGGCTTTGAGGTGGGTAAACGGCTTGGCCCAGCACTTTTTGAACGCCGTGGCGGATGGATTTTCAACCCTAAAGTCGTGGCTAAATCCCACGAAATGTTCGAACGCTATGGCGCAAGAGCGGTCATTTTGGCGCGCTTTGTGCCCATCATCCGTGCTTTGGTTCCAATGTTGGCGGGCATTTCGTATTTGGAGCGAGACAAGTTTTTAAGATACAACCTAATTGGCGGCGCAATCTGGGTGCTTGGCTTTATGAATGCCGGTTACTGGTTTGGTCAGCTGGCTTGGGTGCAGCACAATCTTGAATTAGCAGTGTTAATTGTTGTTGTGGCAACCTCATTGCCAATGCCCCTCGAAATACTTAGGTCATGGATTATGCGGCGACGACGTATTCGTTCGCAGAAGCCCGAATAACTTCAAACTCACTATTTGAAAATGGCATCAAACTAAGGTGTTTCGATTGCATTCCATCGCCAGAAGAAACTTTGCGAATTCGCCGGCTAATAAATGGGATGACGTGAATTCCGATCCATTCCAAAGTGGCAAAAAATGTGCGTGATGGTGCAATCATGTCTTCAAGTTCTGCTTCTGGCATGCGATGGGTCAGCCCGAGCACCTCGGCGGCTCGGTTGGCAACCTTGATGTGCCCGTGACCAGAGAAATGAACCATGTCTTCTGCCCAGTAGTAAAGCTCGCTGAGCGATTCAATTCGGTGCACATCTATTACTCGCACGCCAAATTCGGCAGCAACTCTTTCAAGCATGCGGGTAAGTTTGGTTGCCCGAGGAGCAAGTTTTTTGAAGACCCTGAGGTGAATTGGGTTGATGGTGTTCGCTACCACAACTTCGCAACCAGCGGCGATCAAAAGTTGGAGCCCTTCGCGAAAGATGTTTTCAAGTTCCGGAAACTTAGCGTTACTTGTGAACATATCGTTTGAGCCCGCCATAATGGTTACCAGGTCTGGCTGCAAGCGCAGTGCCGACTCAAGTTGCTCGGTCATTATTCCGCGCAATTTGCTTCCTCGAAGCGCCAGGTTTGCATATTGAAACTCAACTCCGCGGGTGGCCGCTTCGAGACTCAGCAGTGCGGCCAGTCGGTCTGTCCAGCCGCAGTTTTCGCGCCGAACTTCGAAACCGAAATCGCCTAATCCCTCTGACAGCGAGTCACCGATTGCCACATAACTTCGAAATATCGAGGTTTTCACATAAGCAATATGAATTCAGATGGTTAACGACTTACCCGAATCTTGGTGTTGTTTTGGTTAACAACTTCTTGCAAAACTATTCAGGTTTGTCGGTGGTTTCGTCTTCTTCGGAAGATTCGGTTTCTTCTGCGTCTGACTCAGCTTCTTCGCCGTAAAGGTCGGCCCACTTGTCAACGTATTCGTTTTCGTCAACCGGCTCTGGGTGCCCGATTTCGCGCTCAAGCGCGGTGAGATCGGTGTTTGGGCTGAAGTACTTCAGCTCGCGAGCAACCTTGGTGTGCTTCGCTTTTTGACGGCCACGCCCCATGACGCAACCCCCTATTCATAAATCAGCGGATTTGAAACTGCAAGATGTCGGTTGAAAACCTGCCGTTAGTTTAGCAACAAACCGCCGACAGCCGCCCCGACCATGGCGCACAGCATGGGGATAACTAGGTTGTAGAGCCAGTTCAGCACCATGCGCAGGCGCTGTTTGGCAACCCAAAACTCGGCGGTGGCTGCGGCCCACGAAGAAAAAGTTGAGAGCCCACCCATAACGCCAGTTATAACAATGGCGCTGACCACGGCGTTTGGTGACGCCCAAACCAAGAAGCCAGAAAGCAGCGATGCCAGCGAATTAGCAAGCAAGATGCCCCAAGGCAGGGTTCCATTCCAGCGCGAAAGAAAGAGTCGAAGCACGGCACCAACCCCACCAGCTAGGGCGATGGCAAGGGCCACACCAAGGGTTGCTAGCGAGCCCATTTACTCGCCCAATTCTTCGAGCCCAGGTAAGCCATCAAGCCAACCACCATCATGAGCACCACAACCACAATTTGGCCAAGACCGCTTTGGATGTCGGCGAGATACAGTGCTACCCCGCTCATTGTGGTGAAGCCACCAGAAAAGCCAACCTTCCAGAAGGCGCTGGCGTTGTTGCCGTCGAATCGGCGATCGCCGTTAGCCCAGCCCAAGAAGGCCGAACCGAGCACGTTTACAACCACAAGTAGCCCAAGCTGCGTTGTGAAAACCATTACGACCAGTCGAAGCAGTGTTCCAAGAGCACCACCAAGAAAAACGCGCCAGATTGCGCCGAAGTTAATTGGCACTATTCTTTCGGCGCTTCTTTGGCGGCCTGTTTTGCCTGATCGGTCTTTACTCGTTGCACGGTGTTGGCACCCTTGCGGTGTTCACGAAGTGCCGGGCGAACGACTTCACCTCGACGAGCATCACCTGGTAGTGGCTTACGCACAAACGGGTTGAACTTTTCTGCCGACTTCAGCTTCCAAGGCACGATGGTTACCATTACACCGCGAACGTGCATCAGTTGACGACGCATGCGATTCGAGCGGTGGTTGTGAAGCACGTGTTCCCACCAGTGACCAACAACATATTTCGGCATGTAAACCGAAATGCGCTCAGAGCCGTTGGCTTCGCGGTGATCGACGAGGTATTCGATTAGCGGTGCCGAGAACTCGCGGTAGGGCGACTCAATGATGCGAAGTGGAATCTTCATTCCGTATTTCTTCCACTCGCGGGCAAATTCTTTGGCGCGTTCTGGGTCGGCCGCAACGTGCACGGCATCAAGCGAGGCGTGCTTGCTTGAGAGGGCATAGTCGAGGGCCTTCAACTGCGGCTTGTTCAGTTTGTCCATCAGCACGACGGCATAGTCGCCCTTGCTACCGAATTCGGTGACGGCATCCATTTTGATTTCATCGTCGATGGTGGCGTAGTAGCGCTTCGTGTTATACATCACCCAGTAAAGAATCGGCATGATGATGAACACCAGCCAGGCACCGTGGGTGAACTTCGTTAGGGTAACGATTACCAAAACCGTTGCGGTTAAGAACGCACCGAAACCATTGATGGCAAGACCAGAAGTTGCCTCTTTGCGCGAGATTTGACCCTTTGCCAAACCGCGCCGCCAGTGTTTGAGCATTCCCACTTGCCCAACCGTAAACGAGGTGAAAACACCAATGATGTAAAGCTGAATCAAGCCGGTTACAGATGCCTGGTAAACAAACATGAGCACCAGCGCGGCACCCATCAGCGAGATCATGCCGTTCGAGTAAACCAAGCGGTCACCGCGAGTTAGCAACGCCTTTGGTGCGAAACCGTCTTTGGCCAAAACGCTCGAAAGTAGCGGGAATCCGTTGAATGCAGTGTTAGCTGCAAGCAGCAGAACCGCGGCTGTTGCGGCCTGCAAAATATAGAACAGGATGCTGTCACCACCGAAAATGGCGGTTCCGATTTGGGCAATCACGCTCATCTGCGGGTGGGTGGCACACTGCGCCCAATCCTTAAGTTGCGCACAAGGGTCTTCTGCGTAATGCACGTGCGAAATCAGCGCAAAAGCGGTAACGCCAATGAACATCAAGATAGCGGTGATACCCATAAGGGTCATGGTGATGCGAGCGTTTCGAACCTTTGGAACGCGAAATGCCGGAACACCGTTGGCGATGGCTTCGATTCCGGTTAGGGCTGAACAGCCAGAGGCAAATGCCCGAAGCAGCAACAGAATCATGGCGATGTTTGGAATCGAGCCGAGGTTTTCAAGAACCGTCACGTGATAGTGGGCCGACGGAGCCAAAACCGTTTCGCCGTTAATCATCTTCAAGATTCCGGCGCCGATCATTATGAAAACCGTGCTTATAAACAGGTAGGTAGGAATAGCGAATGCGGTTCCAGATTCACGAACACCACGCAGGTTAATGGCGCAGAGCAAAATAATAAACCCCACCGCGATTTCAACACGGTAGGGGTTTAGGGCTGGAAAGGCCGAAATCAGGTTGTCGGTTCCAGATGCTACCGACACGGCAACGGTCATCACATAGTCGAGTAGTAGGGCGCTGGCAACAATGAGAGCGGCACGGTTTCCAAGGTTGACCTTGGCAACTTCGTAGTCACCGCCACCGCCTGGGTAGGCTTTGATGATTTTGCCGTAACTGAGCACAATAACCGAGAGCAGAATCACAACAACTGCTGCAATTCCAGGCGCAAAGGTGAGCATCGAAATGCCACCCAGGGTCAAGATCATGATTAGCTCTTGTGGGCCGTATGCCACAGAAGATAGCGGGTCGCTCGAGAAGATCGGCAGGGCAATGAACTTCGGAAGCAACTGGCCCTCAATGTGGGCATTCGATAGGCGCCTACCGAACAATAACCGCTTGGGTGCGTCTAGATAGGGCTTCGGAATTTCATCCAGTTCAGATTCGTGCTTCGATTCGTTCACGAACGAAAACTCTACTCTGATTCGGCCTGAGTGTTTTTTAGTCGGTGTGCTTTCTGGCACTCAGGTTGAATGTTGATAGCAGCCCTAGCAGCAAGAAGAACGCGGCAGCAATGGCAGTCCAGCGAGAACCTTCAGAGAATGATTGACCAGATGCGGTTGCAATGCTGGCAGCCACCGGCTGTGGCACGTGCTGAGACACTAAGCCAGCCTCGAGTTGAGGAATGGCTCCGCCGGCTGAGTCGACCACAACCTTTACGATGTTTGACTGCTGTGCACCGGTTACGTTCAGGTCGGTGAGCTTGCTCTCAAGCACTCCCTGGGTGGCCGAGAACAGAATGGTTCCGAGAACTGCAATGCCGAGGGCAGAACCAATTTGGCGCACGGTGCTCTGCGAGCCAGAAGCCTGACCGGCTTTTTGAACTGGAACATCAATCATGATCACACCGGTTAGCTGAGCGGTAGCCAAACCGATTCCGATTCCGTAGAAGAAGAGGCCAGGTGCAACCCAACCCCAGCCAGAATCGGTTCCAATGGCAAGACCCACGGCAATTACGCCAACCAGTTCAAGCAGCACTCCAAGGCGCACGGCAACGGCAGGGGCAACCTTGCCGCTCATGGCACCACCGGCACCAGATGCCAAGAATGCGCCACCGGCTAGCCAGAGCAGAACCAAACCTGAAGAAACCGGGCTCAGGCCAACAACGTTTTGAAGCCAAAGTGGCAAGGCGAACAGCACGCCGAATTCACCCATCGAAATAATGAGGGCGGCAATCGAACCATTTCTGAACGACGCAATTTTGAAGAGGTCAAGATCTAGCAGAACGTTCTGGTGCAGGCGTTCGCGGCGACGTTCCCAAAGGGTAAACAGCGCGAAGAACACCACCGAGATGGCAAGTGAAACCGGAATCACCGAAATGCCATCGGTTGGCCATTTGAAGTCACCAAGCACGAACTGGTTGTCTGTCTTGGCGTTCCACCAGCCGTAAGCGCGACCCTCGATTAATCCGAACACCAGAGTCAAGAACATAACCACCGAGATGGCGGCCCCAAGAATATCGAGACCACCTTCGCGCTGAGCGACTTTTGATTCGTTCATGAACAGCAAGAGACCAATCACAATCAGCAATCCGATTGGCAGGTTGATGTTAAAGGCTAGGCGCCATCCGTCTTTGCCGAAGTCGGTTGCCAGCCAGCCGCCAAGAACTGGGCCAAGGGCAACCATGCCACCGATGGTGGAACCCCAAACGGCAAATGCAATGCCGCGTTCGCGACCCTGAAAGTTGGCGTTTACCAGCGAGAGCGTGGTCGGCAGCACCATTGAGCCACCGATGCCCTGCAGAATGCGGGCGATAATCAACGTGCTGGCTGAGTCAGAAAGGCCACACCACATGGATGAACCAATAAAGAGAATGATTCCGATAACCAGCAACAGGCGTCGCCCGATGCGGTCGGCGATGGAACCCCAAACCAGAAGCAGCGAGGCGAAAACTAGAACATAACTCTCTTGAACCCACTGAACCTCGGTTGAAGAAAGATTTAGCGCCTGAATAAGGCTCGGAAAGATGGTGTTGACGATGGTGCCGTCGATGATTACCAGTGAGATGGCCATCGAAACGAAGACCAATCCAATCCAGCGGAATCTTGCTAGCTTTGCCATTTTGCGTCTTTCTTAGTGGGTGAGTGCCAACAGGGCAGATGCCCCGATGGCAATAAAAATGCCGAATAACTGCAACTTTGCAATCTTTTCTTTCAGAACTACTCTAGCCAGCAAGATTGTTCCCAGCGGGTAAAGCGCGGTCAAAACCGAAACCACGGTAAGCGTGCCAGCGCGAGTGGCAAGCGTAAACAACACGTTCGCCAGTGATTCGAGCAAACCAGCCAAAATCACAGCCCACCAGAGCTTGCCAGCACCGCGAAGTTCGCCCGGGTTTGGCCGGCGCTTGAACGAGATGATGCTGGCTACACCGAGAATGAAGGCTGTTGTGATTCGAATCACAACAATGGTGGCAACGCCGGAATCGTGCGGTGCTGCATCGAGGCAAACCATCACGAAGCCGATACCGATTCCAGCCACCAGGGAATGAATGAGCCCACGAAGCGAAGGCAATCGCACTTCTTCGCCAGGAATGAAACCAACCAGCACGACCGCAACCAAAATCAAAGCGATGGCAAGCCATCCGATGCCACTGAACTGCTCGCCAAGGGAAACGCCCACTATGGCCGGAACGATGGCAGACAGCACGGCGGTTAGCGGCGAGGCAATGCTGATTGGGCCAATAGCCAACGCCGTGTAAAGCGAATTGATTGCGATTGCCGAGATTGCCCCGCCAACTAACCCCCAGAATATTGCGGTGGGTGAGAAGTTGAGGCCAAGAAAACTACTGCAGCTCAAGAGCAAAACCAAGCCAACCAGTGAAGATAAAGAAGTGACAGTGATGGCTCTGATTTTTTTGGCTGCGACGGCACCGAAAAAGTCGGTGAAGCCGTAAACCAGGGCGGTTATAAAACCGAGCGTTATCGAAATCAAAATTCGCGCCTATTCAAAATGGTGGCTCCGCCCGGCATCGATCCGGGGACCTAACGATTTTCAGTCGTTCGCTCTACCAACTGAGCTACAGAGCCATTGCGATCCTGACGGGACTTGAACCCGCGACCTCCGCCGTGACAGGGCGGCGCGCTAACCAACTGCGCTACAGGACCTTGCTGCTATGACCACCGATTTGTGACCCCAACGGGATTCGAACCCGTGCTACTGCCGTGAAAGGGCAGCGTCCTAGGCCACTAAACGATGGGGCCTACAAAGTTGGAACTTCATAGCACCAGCAAAGAGCCTAGTGCAGACTGGCCACTGCTGGCAAGTGGCTGCGGGGCGCGGTTCGTTGCCGCAGATGTGCCAAGTGGCGTGTTAAGTTGAAAGTTGGCTTTAGAAAAAGGCAGAAAAATGTTTTCAAAACGCAGCTTCAAGGTGGCACTCACAGTGCTCACCAGCGTTTCGATTGCGGTCGCTAGCCTCACCATTGCCCCTGCGTTCGCCAAGCCAAGTTACCCAAGCTGGGCCGAGGTTCAAGCCGCCAAGCGAAATGTTGCCAAAAAGAAGGCAATTATCAAACAGCTGGCCGCGGTAATCGCAGAAGAAGCCAAGAAAGCGGATGCCCTTGGAAAGGTGGCGCTAATCAAGGGCGAAGCCTTCAACCAGGCCCAAGATGCCGTCGACGTAGAAGCCGCCAAAGTTGATGCGCTGCAAAAGCAGGTGGATAGCGCACAATCTCAGGCAGATCAGGCCAAGAACCAACTCGGTCGCATCGCCGCGCAAATGTATCGCGATGGGGCGGCAGGAACATCCCTCTCGTTGTTTTTGAATGCCGGTAAGGCAGACGACCTGCTTTACCAACTTGGCGCACAAAACCAAATCGCAAGCCAGAGCGACACCATTTATAAGCGTTCGATTGCCACCGCGAAATATGCTCAGTCTTTGGCTGACGACCTCACCGTTGCCAAGGATCAACTGGCAGCCACAGCGGCGGTCGCCAAGGGGCTTTACGCCGAAGCCAAGTCGGCTGCCGATGCGCAGCAGGCGGTGGTAAACACCAACGAGGCGCAGAACAAGATTTTTTATGCCCAACTTGCGGTGCTGCAGAACACCTCGGCCGACCTAGAACGTCAACGCGCCGAAGGTCTGGCGGCAGAGGCTCGGCAAAATGCCGGCACCTCGAAACCGATTGCGCCAGAGCTCTACTCGGTTGGTGATGCCGACACCGGCAAGGTGAACATCGCCGTCAACTTTGCCAAACAGCAGCTTGGCGAGGCCTATGTGCTTGGCGGCATGGGTCCATCGGTTTGGGATTGCTCGGGAATTACCAAGGCCTCTTATGCGGCAGCCGGCATTTACATTGGCACCCACTCGGCAACCAATCAGTTCAACACCATGGCTTCGGAGCGCCGGCTGGTTCCTCTAAATCAGTGGCAACCAGGCGACCTGATTTGGTATTCGCAGTCTTCTTCGTTCAACGGCGATAAGTATCACGTTGCCATTTACCTCGGCGGCGAAATGATGCTTGAGGCGCCGAACCCTGCCCGCACCGTGCGCATTGTTCCGGTTCGC
>CANFOX010000035.1 GCA_947448845.1 Microbacteriaceae bacterium
ACCACCGAATCGAGCATCGAGCTAGAGCTTAATCTAGACGGCTCTGGCATTAGTGAGATTTCTACCACGGTGCCATTCTTTGATCACCTGCTCACCGCATTTTCGAAGCACTCGCTGATTGATCTCAAAATCAAAGCCACGGGTGACACCCACATCGACGTTCACCACACGGTGGAAGACACTGCCATAGTTTTGGGCCAGGCTCTAAGACAGGCACTCGGCAACAAGGCTGGCATTGCACGCTTCGGAGACGCCACACTGCCTCTAGATGAAGCTTTGGTTCGTGCCGTCGTAGATATTTCCGGGCGACCGTACTTGGTTCACAGTGGTGAGCCGGCTGGTTACGAACTTCACCTAATTGCAGGTCACTTCACTGGTTCACTAGTGCGCCACGTGTTTGAGGCAATTGCGTTGAATGCTGGAATCACGTTGCACGTCAATGTTTTGAACGGTCGTGACCCCCACCACATTGCCGAGACCGAATTCAAGGCCTTTGCTCGGGCGCTTCGCACCGCAGTTACCCTGGATTCTAGAGTTTCTGGTATTCCCTCAACAAAGGGAGCCCTGTGACCGTAAACGTGGTCGTTCTCGATTACGGCAGCGGAAACGTTCACTCGGCTTCAAAGGCAGTAGAGGTAGCTGGGGCAACAGTCACTCTTACAGCTGATCCCGAGAAAGTTGCTGCGGCAGATGGCTTAGTGGTGCCCGGCGTGGGGGCGTTCGATGCCGTCATGAAGCAGTTGAATCAAGTTAATGGTCACCGACTTATTGAGCAGCGACTTATTGCTGGCAAGGCGGTGCTTGGCATCTGCGTGGGAATGCAAGTTTTGTTTGAGCACGGGGTGGAACACGGAATTAACACCGAAGGTTTGGGCCAGTGGCCGGGAACAGTTGAACTGCTAAAAGCAGATATTTTGCCCCACATTGGCTGGAACACCGTTCAACCACCGGCCGATTCGAGACTGTTCTCTGGAATCAATGAAGAGCGTTTTTACTTTGTTCATTCTTACGCGGTCAGTATCTGGCAGTTATCGACCGAACGAGGTTCCATCAAGCCACCTAGCGTTACCTGGGCTGACTATAAAGAAAAGTTCGTTGCGGCTGTGGAAAATGGTCCACTTTCGGCTACCCAATTTCATCCCGAAAAATCAGGTGAGGCAGGTATTCAACTGCTTCGAAACTGGATCTCAACCTTCTAGGAGCGCCATGAGCGATTATTTAGAGTTACTTCCGGCTGTTGATGTTGCAGACGGTAAGGCGGTTCGGCTAACGCAGGGTGAAGCTGGTTCTGAAACCAGCTACGGTGACCCGCTTGAGGCTGCTCATAACTGGATTGACCAGGGGGCCGAATGGATTCACCTGGTTGATTTGGATGCCGCATTTGGTCGCGGTGAGAACCGGGCACTTCTTCGCGAAGTGGTGGCAGCCTGCCGGGGAATCAAGATTGAGTTATCGGGTGGAATACGCGATGACGCTTCGCTTGAAGCTGCGCTCGAAGCTGGCGCCACCCGTGTAAACCTTGGAACCGCAGCTCTAGAAGACCCAGATTGGACGGCCAAGGCAATTTCTAGGCATGGCGACTTCATTGCCGTTGGTTTAGATGTTCGTGGAACCACCCTGGCCGCTCGAGGTTGGACTCGCGAGGGCGGCGACATCTACGAGGTTATGTCAAGACTGGATGACGCTGGTTGTGCTCGTTACGTGGTAACCGACGTAACCAAAGACGGCACCTTGAAGGGGCCAAACCTCGAACTCTTGAAAACTGTGATGAGTAAGACCGACCGTGCCGTGGTTGCCTCTGGCGGCATCTCTTCGCTGCAAGACATTCGTGACCTGAAGGCACTAGCAACAATTGGCCTCGAAGGTGCCATTTTAGGTAAAGCTCTATATGCCGAGAAATTCACGTTGGCCGAAGCCATTGCGATCACCCGTGAGTAGTCACGATCGTCTCACCGATTCGGCTGGCGTTCCTTGGCGGGGCAGGGAATTCGACGCCAATCCATTCGCCGGTGACGATGGCACGGCTCCGGCTGAACTCATGAGGGCTATCTCGAACTTTCGAAGCGGTCAGGGTAGTGCCGTTGAGATAATCGACGCTTTTCGCGGTGCCCGCCTGCTGATTCCACTCATGGCAAATCTTGGCGAAGGTGGGGAAGGCGTTGACGGCTTACAGGCCGACAAGAGTTCCGAACTTTCGATTGTTACCGTTGAGGGTCCAGACGGCTACAACGTTCTGCCAGTTTTTAGTTCGGTGGCGGCCATGGGTCGTTGGCACTTCGATGCCCGCCCTGTGCCAAGCGATGCCACCAGGGTTGCCCTGGCTGCCGCAAGCGAGAATACTCCGCGAGTGGTTCTAGACCCGGGGTCAGAAACTGAGTTTGCCATTCGCCGCCCTGCGCTTGAGGCTATTGCAAAACAAGAACCGTGGATGCCGCCCAACGAAAACGGGCAGGTGCAGGCGGCGTTTCTAAACGCAATGAATTCGGTTGAAGAGGTCGTTAGTTTTGACCTCGAATACGCAGATCCAGAGTTTTTACTTCGCTCGGCAGAACTCGCACTCACTTTGCGCTTGGTGGCTGGTCTCGACTCTGAAACCCTCGAACAGGTTTTAAAGCGAGTAGGCGAGGCCATAGCGGCCAGCGAGGTTATTGCCGAAAAGGTTGATTCGCTGCGCCTAAAGTTGGCGCAGGCCTAGAGGCTTTAGGCGATTGGCCCAGTCCACTTTTCTCCTGGGCCAGCTCCTGGTGCATCTGGAATCGGTGAGGCCTCGCGAAAAGCCAATTGCACTTGGCGCAGGGCATCGCGAAGCGGCCTAGCGTGGTGGTCGCCGAGGTCTGGTGCTGCTGCAGTAATTAATCCGGCGCAGGCGTTAATCAGCTTTCTGGCCTCATCTAGGTCGGCTGGGCGACCATTTTCCGCTAAACCGCAGTGCACGGCAGCCACCGTTAGTAGTTCAACCGCGTAGCGGCCAATGATTTCAACCGAAGGTAGGTCTTCGAGGGCATTGATTTCTTCCAAAAGGCACTTTCCTTCTTGCTGGCAACTCTGTTAGGCTATCCCATGGCTCCGAGGTTCGCCTCGGTCAGAAGTGGATTAGTTTCCCACCCGCGTCTACCGCTAAATAGGTTGCCGGGTAAAGCTTTGAACTTTTGCGCGTATTAGGTCCAACCCTTTCACGTGGCCGTTACTGTCACGTCAAAAGGAGATACAGATCAGCGACCCACGCATTAACGATCGCATTCGAGTACCTGAGGTTCGACTTGTCGGCCCAGCCGGAGAGCAGATCGGTGTAGTCAGAATTGAAGATGCCTTGCGCATGGCGCAGGAGGCAGACCTTGACCTGGTCGAGGTAGCCCCAACTTCGAAACCTCCGGTAGCCAAACTTATGGATTTCGGAAAGTTCAAATACGAAGCTGCCCAGAAGGTTCGCGAAGCTCGCAAGAACCAAATCAATACTGTTCTGAAAACTGTGCGTTTTGGTCTGAAGATCGACGACCACGACTACGGCATCAAGCGCAACCAAATTGCAAAATTCTTGCGCGCTGGCGACAAGGTGAAGGTTGCCGTGGTATTCCGTGGTCGCGAGCAATCGCGCCCTGAGATGGGCGTGAAGTTGTTGCAAAAGTTGGCCGAAGAGGTCGCTGAGTTTGGCTCAGTCGAATCATCCCCTTCGGTTGACGGGCGAAACATGGTGATGGTCATTGGCCCCACCAAGAACAAAGCCGAAGCAAAAGCCGAGGCAAAGCGTTTGGCCGACAAGGGCGATAAGCCCGAGAAGGTCACTAGTACCGAGCCTATTTCGGCTGAATAGAGGAGAAACCATGCCAAAGCAGAAGACCCACTCGGGCGCCAAGAAGCGTTTTCGCTTCACCGGAAGCGGCAAGCTCATGAAAGAGCAGATCAACATGCGCCACAACCAAGAGCACATGTCGTCACGCCGTAAGCGCCGTCTGAACCAAGACCAGCTAGTTTCACCAGCAGATTTCAAGACCATCAAGAAGCAGCTCGGCAAGTAACCGACCAAACCATAGGAGTTATCAAAAATGGCAAGAGTAAAAAACGCCGTTAACGCGCTTAAGAAGCGTCGTACCGTTCTCGAGCGCGCTCAGGGTTACCGTGGTCAGCGTTCACGCTTGTACCGCATGGCCAAGCAGCAGATGCTGCACTCGTTGGTTTATGCATACAACGACCGTCGTGCCCGCAAGGGTGACTTCCGTCGCCTCTGGATTCAGCGCATCAACGCCGCTGCTCGCCTAAACGGCATGACTTACAACCGTCTGATTCAGGGCTTGAACCTGGCCGGCATTGTTGTGGACCGCCGCATATTGGCTGACCTAGCAGTGAACGAACCAAAGACCTTCGCGTCGTTGGTTGCATCTGCTAAGGCAGCACTACCGGCGAACACTTCGGCTCCAAAGGCCAAGTAGTTGCAAGTTGCCACGAATAATCAGATTCGTGGTGCCGCCAAGCTTCAAAAGAAAGAGTCCCGGTCTGAGACCGGGCTCTTTCTGCTTGAGGGGCCACAGGGTTTGAAAGAAGTTCTCGACCAACCAAAACTGGTGGTTGAGATTTTTGTCACGCCTGAAGCTGCCGAACGTCATGACGACTTGATGAAGCGCGCTGCAGCTAACCGGCTCAAGGTTTTTGAGGCAACCGAGCAGCAAATCAAAACCATCAGTGACACCTCGAAACCTCAGGGGGTAGTTGCGGTTTGTTATCAACCGAAATCCAATCTGGATGACGTTCTCACCGCAGACCCAAAGTTGATCGTTGTGCTTTCCCAAATTCGTGACCCTGGAAATGCTGGAACCATTTTGAGGGTGGCAGATGCCGCCGGTGCCGATGCAGTGGTGTTTACGAAGAGCAGCGTTGACCCTTTTAACACCAAGGTGGTTCGCGCCACCACCGGTTCGCTTTGGCATGTTCCCATGGTTTTAGACGCAGGCCTTGCCGAGGTGCTTGATGCCACAAAGGCTGCCGGAATGCAAAGTTTCGGGGCAACCGCGGGCGGCACGCAGATTTCGCAGCTCGAACCAGGCATGCTTTCCAAGCCAACCGTGTGGGTATTTGGTAACGAAGCCTGGGGTTTCGAGTCTGGCGATTTAGAACTTGCCGATAGGGCGGTGGCAGTGCCAATTTTCGGCGAGGCAGAATCGCTCAATTTGGCTAGCGCTGCAAGCATTTGCATCTACGCGTCTGCCCTCGCTCAGAACGCCTAACGGGTAGAATCTAGTTCTTATGTCTCAGATTGATGCTGCCACAGTAGGCAAGGTTGTTTCACAGGCGCTCGAAGCTATTGGGTCGGCCGCCGACTTCACCGCGTTGAAGGGCATCAAAAGCACCACACTCGGTGAAAACAGTGAAATTGCCAAGCTAAACGCCCTGCTGGCAACCGTTGAGCCAAGCCAAAAAGCCGAGGCCGGCAAACTTGTCGGCCAGGCTAGAGCCGAAATCTCAAAGGCATACAGCCTGCGCGAAACCGCTCTGGCGACCGAACACGCCAAGGCCCAGCTAGCCGCCGAGCGCGTCGACATCACGGCGTCGCCGGTGCTTCGCCGATTCGGCGCAAGGCATCCGTTGGCACTACTGCAAGAACAGATTTCTGACGTCTTTGTTGGCATGGGATGGGAGATCGCCGAGGGCCCAGAGCTGGAAAGCGAATGGTTTAACTTCGACGCTCTGAACTTCGATGAAGACCACCCGGCACGTGCCATGCAAGACACATTTTTTGTTGAGCCGGCATCGGCACATCTGCTTCTTCGCACTCACACCTCACCGGTGCAGGTGCGTTCGTTGTTAAATCGAGAACTGCCGGTTTACGTACTTTGCCCTGGTCGAGTTTTTCGCACCGATGCGCTTGACGCCACCCACACACCCGTGTTCCACCAGGTTGAAGGGCTTGCAGTTGACAAGGGTCTAACCATGGCCGATCTTCGCGGAACCCTTGAGCACTTTGCGCGAATCATGTTTGGCGAAGATGCCAAAATTCGACTTCGCCCTAGCTATTTTCCGTTTACCGAGCCATCTGCCGAGCTAGATGTTTGGCACCCAGGCGCCAAGGGCGGCGCACGTTGGGTTGAGTGGGGCGGCTGCGGCATGGTGAATCCAAACGTTTTGATTGCAGCCGGTGTCGACCCAGAGGAGTACTCAGGTTTCGCATTTGGCATGGGCATCGAGCGCACCCTCATGTTCCGCAACGATGTTCGTGACATGCACGACATGGTTGAAGCCGACATCCGATTCAGCGAGCAGTTCGGAATGGTGATCTAATGCGCGTTCCGCTTAGTTGGCTTGCCGAATATGTAGACCTACCAACCGATGCCACACCAGATTCGGTAATGGCCGAACTGGTAAAGATTGGTCTTGAAGAAGAGGGTGCACACGATTTTGGTGTAACCGGACCGCTCGTTGTTGGCGAAGTGCTTGAATTCGCAGAAGAACCACAATCGAACGGCAAAACCATTCGCTGGTGCCAGGTTCGGGTTGCAGCAACAGGAATGAAGGCTGCCGACGGTGGCGAAGACGTGCGAGGCATTGTTTGCGGCGCAAGCAACTTTGCGGTTGGCGACAAAGTTGTGGTTTGCCTGCCGGGCGCAACCCTGCCGGGCGACTTCAAAATCGCCGCCCGCAGCACCTACGGCCACATCAGTGACGGAATGATGGCTTCAGCTCGCGAGCTTGGCCTGAGTGACGACCATGAAGGCATTTTGCTGCTCAAGAACTTCGGTCTTGACCCAAAGGTTGGAACCGACGCCATTGAGTTGCTTCACTTAGATGAAACCGCTGCCGAAATCAACGTCACCCCCGATCGCGGCTACTGCCTCTCGATTCGCGGTGTGGCACGAGAATATTCGCACGCCACCAAAGCAGCGTTTCGCGACCCAATTGGCAACGCGTCACCGGAGCTTTACGAGGGTTACCCGCTGACCATCGACGACAAGGCACCGCTTCGCGACACCCCGGGTGTGACCCGGTTTGTGCTTCGTGCCGTAAATGGTGTTGACGTTTCAAAACCAACACCACCATGGATGATTGCCCGCCTGAAGATGGCGGGGATGCGTTCGATTTCGCTGGTTGTTGACATCACCAACTACGTGATGCTTGAGGTGGGGCAGCCGCTTCACGCTTACGACCTAGACACCTTGGCTGGTGGAATCACGGTGCGTCGCGCCAAGGCCAACGAAACCATAACCACGCTAGATGGCCAAGAGCGCAAACTTCACACCCAAGATTTGGTTATAGCCGATGACCAGGGTGCCATTGGCATCGCTGGTGTAATGGGTGGGTTGCGCACCGAAGTAACCGGCACTACCAAGAACGTTTTGATTGAAGCTGCCAACTTCGACCCGGTTTCCATCGCCCGTTCCGCTCGTCGCCACAAGTTGCCATCCGAGGCATCAAAGCGTTTTGAGCGCGGGGTAGACCACTCGGTTGCCAAGTTTGCGGTGGCCCGCACGGTTCAGCTGCTCGAGGTTCACGCACACGGAACCGGTGCCCAGATTGGCTCTGATTATCGCGCCTATGAGCCGCTGCAGCCAATCTGGTTGCCTGCCGATTACGCCCAATCCCTTACCGGCGTTGAATACGGCTACGACCAACAGGCTGAGCTACTTCGAGAAGTCGGATGCCTCGTTGCCACAGTCGACGGTGGCTTTGAAGTTACCGCGCCCACCTGGCGCCCAGACCTCAAGCACAAGTCAGACCTGGTTGAAGAGATTGCGCGCATTGCTGGTTACGATTTGATTCCAGCGAGGCTGCCGGTTGCCCCTCCTGGGCGTGGCCTCACCAAGACCCAGCAGGGTCGCCGACTAGTGGCAAACTCACTTGCTGCCTCTGGTCTCACCGAGGTTCTAAACTACCCGTTCGTTAGCGAGGAAGCTAACCGCTGGTTCAATCAGCCGAGCGAGGCCGTGCTCAAGCTCAGTAATCCAATTCAGAGCGAGAGTGGTCAAATGCGCCTCTCGCTTTTGCCTAACCTGCTCGAGGCGGCCAAGCGCAACCTTTCACGCGGTCTCAACAGTTTTGGAATATTCGAAATTGGTTCGGTTTTTAAGCCGGCAAGTGCCATCGAGGCAAAGGCTGTTTTGCCAGCAGTTAGCGGGCGACCAACCGAGGCGCAACTTAAAACCATCGACGCCCAGTTACCAGCCCAACCCAGGCACCTCGCCGCCGTGTTCATTGGCGAATCAACTCCAGAGCAGGTTGGTCAGAGCTCGGTTGAGGCCGGTTACCAGGATGCCGTGCAGTCAATTCGGTTACTTTCCCACGCACTTGGAATCGACATCCGCCTAAATCAGGCTTCGCCACTAGGTTTTCACCCTGGCCGAAGTGCCGAAGTGGTTGCTGTTATTGGTGAAACTGCGGTCACCGTTGGCTCGCTTGGTGAACTTGACCCAGCACTAGCACCAGAACTTGACCTTCCTCGCCGCGTTGGAATTCTAGAAATAGATCTGGATGCCCTTCTTGACGCGGCCCCTCAGGTGCAGAAGGCTGGCCCGGTTTGGGTTATGACCGCTGCCACTCAGGTGCTTTCGCTGGTAGTTTCACAAAACGTGCCAGCAGAGTCGGTGCGTCAGGTAATTCTTCGAGGGGCCGGCGAACTGTTGGAAAGTGCCGTGTTGACCGACGACTATCGTGGCGAGAATCTAGAACTTGAAACCAAGTCGCTGACCTTTGCACTTCGTTTCAGGGCAGAAGACAGAACTCTTACCCAGGCAGAAGCTTCTGAGGCGCGTGATGCCGCAGTTGCGCTCGCCGAAAAAGAACTTGGGGCGAGCATTAGAAAATGACTTTCTCGGTAGCGGTTGTTGGCGCCAGCGGATACGTGGGGGGCGAACTGCTGCGCTTGATTTCACAGCACCCTGAACTCGAGGTCAAGACCGTCACTGCCAACAGCAATGCTGGAGAACGACTCGGCAAACTTCACCCGCATCTAACCAGCTACGCGAACTTGACCCTCGCCGAAACCAGCGCGTCAACTCTGGCAGGGCACGATGTGGTTTTTCTTGCCTTGCCTCACGCCAAGAGCGCCGAGGTGGCAGCCTGGCTAGACGAAAGCACTCTGGTGCTCGACTGCGGTGCAGATTTTAGGCTCGAAGACCCGGCTGCATGGAAGCATTTTTACGGCACCGAACATGCCGGCACTTGGGCATACGGAATGCCTGAGCTACTTCGCGCCAACGATTCGAAACAACGTGAAGAACTTCGCGGCGCCAAACGCATCGCAGTTCCTGGCTGCAATGTAACCGCCATCACCCTTGCACTTGCCCCAGCTTTGAATGCCGGCCTCGTTGAACCAGTCGACCTGGTTTCAGTGCTCTCGGTTGGCAGTTCTGGTGCAGGTCGTTCTTTCAAAACCAGCCTGCTATTCAGCGAGCTTAACGAGTCGGCTTCTGCTTACGGCGTTGGCGGCGTTCATCGGCACACTCCCGAAATCGAGCAGAACCTTGCCAAAGCGGCAGGCCGCCCGGTTTCGGTTTCGTTCACACCGGTTTTGGTGCCAATGTCAAGAGGAATCTTGGCGGTAAACACCGCTCGCTTGAAGGCAGACACAACCGAGGCTAAGTTGAGGGCTGCCTTTGAGGCCGCCTACGCAAGCGAAACTTTCATTCACCTGCTTCCGGAGGGCGAGTTTCCATCCACTCGCTCAACCCTCGGTGTGAATAACGCGCTAATTGGCTTGGCCGTTGATCAGCACGCAGGCCGATTGGTGAGCGTGGTTGCCATCGACAATCTGGTGAAGGGAACCGCTGGGGCGGCAATCCAGTCAATGAATTTGGCACTTGGCGTTAGTGAACAGACCGGTTTGACTGTCAATGGAGTAGCACCGTGAGCGTAACCGCGGCCAAAGGATTTTTGGCTGCAGGGGTTCGGGCGGGGCTGAAAAAGTCAGGAAATCTCGACTTAGCCCTAGTGGTAAACGTTGGCCCATCGGCGGCTGCAGCGGCGGTATTTACCAGCAACCGTGCCCTGGCTAACCCAGTTATTTGGAGCAAGCAGGTGGTTGCCGACGGCGAAGTTAGGGCCATTTTACTGAACTCTGGTGGGGCAAACTGCTACACCGGTGCGGAGGGTTTTCAAACCACTCACGCTTCAGCCGAGAAGACCGCCGAATTGCTCGGAATTTCGGCGGGCGATGTTTTGGTGTGCTCTACCGGCCTCATCGGCGAGCAGCTTGACCGCGCCAAGGTTTTAACCGGCATTGAGCAGGCGCACGCCGAACTTAGCAATCACGCGGGTCCTATTGCCGCCGAAGCCATCATGACCACCGATAAGGTGCCTAAGACAGCGCATCGAGTAGCTGAATCAGGCTGGGTTATCGGCGGCATGGCCAAGGGTGCTGGCATGTTGGCCCCGGGCCTTGCCACCATGCTTGTGGTTATCACCACCGATGCGGTCATTTCATCTGAGATTCTCGACCAAACCCTGCGCTCAGCTACTCGAGTTACTTTCGACCGTCTCGACTCAGACGGTTGCATGTCAACCAACGACACCGTAGCTCTGATGTCATCTGGCGCCAGTGGAATCGAACCAAGTGTTGAAGAGTTTCAAGAGCTGCTCACCGCGGTTTGTCATGACCTTGGTCAGCAACTGCTGACCGACGCCGAGGGCGCCAGCCACGACATCGCTATTGCAGTTAGAGGTGCAGCCAGCGAAGACGACGCCGTTGAGGTTGGTCGATCAATTGCTCGCAACAACCTTTTCAAGGCTGCCATCTTCGGACGCGACCCAAACTGGGGCAGAATTCTTGCCGCTATCGGCACCACCAGCGCAGAATTTGACCCATACAACATCGACGTTTCAATCAACGGTGTTCGAGTGTCGAGCAAGGGTCAACCAGATCAACCGCGCAACCTGGTCAGCCTTGAGGCGCGCGCCGTGACCATCGATGTAAATCTAAATGCCGGCACCAGATCGGCAACTGTCTACACCAACGACCTGACCCACGAGTACGTCACCGAGAACAGCGAGTATTCCAGCTAATGATTCCCGGTCACGAACAAGACGCCGCCCTAGCTCGAATTAAAGCCGAGACGCTTATCGAATCTTTGCCATGGCTGCAGGCGTTTCACGGCAAAGTTGTGGTGGTTAAGTTCGGTGGTAACGCAATGATCGACGAAGACCTGCAACAAGCTTTCGCAGAAGACCTTGCTTACCTTCGCTGGGTGGGCATTCGCCCAGTTGTGGTTCACGGTGGCGGGCCTCAGATTTCAGCAAGACTTTCTGAACTAAACATTCAGAGCCAATTCAAAAACGGTCTGCGCGTCACCACAGCTGAAGCCATTCCGGTGATTCGCGACGTACTTCGCAACCAGATTTCGGCCCACCTCGCCAAACTAATAAATGCTGCAGGCGCAGACACGGTCGTTCTCAATGGCGAAGACGGTAATTTGATGCGCGCAGAAAAAGTTACCCAGGATTCCGATGGAAACCACGTCGACTTCGGGTTCGTTGGCGACGTAGCGCTAGTGAATCCACGAATCGTTCACGAGGCTCTAGATGAGGGCTGCATCCCTGTGATTTCCACTGTGGCACCAGATGTCAGCGGTCAACTTCTAAACGTAAATGCCGATTCAGCTGCGGCAGCGATCGCAGTTGCGCTCGGTGCCGAAAAGTTCATGGTGCTCACTGATGTTCCTGGGCTCTATGCCGAGTGGCCAAACCGCGATTCTTTGATTTCAGAAATCAACACAGACGAGTTAGCAGATCTGATTCCGAAACTCGATTCAGGAATGATTCC
>CANFOX010000036.1 GCA_947448845.1 Microbacteriaceae bacterium
AATAGACTTTTCTAAAGTTCATTCCTTTAAAACCGCACTGAGAGGCGGAGAAGGAGGCGAGCGTGCCTACACGCGCAGTCTTTTCAAAAGACGACATTGGTCGGTCTGTTACGCGAATCGCGCATGAAATCATCGAATCCAATCACGGTACATCCAAACTCGTTTTGCTCGGTATTCCCACCCGCGGTGTAGCGCTAGCCACACGAATTGCCGAGATACTTGCGAAAGCTGAACCCACTTTTGACCCAAAAACCCAAGTCGGACAGCTGGACGTCACAATGTACCGCGATGACCTGGCTAATAAGCTGGCCAAGATTCCTCACGAATCAAAAATTCCCTCATCGGGCATAGGTGAAGCAAATGTCATTCTGGTAGACGATGTTCTTTTCAGTGGTCGAACGGTAAGAGCAGCCCTTGATGCATTGAATGATTTTGGAAGGCCTCAGACTGTCAAGCTTGCAGTTTTGGTTGATCGTGGTCATAGGGAACTTCCAATTAGGGCAGATTTCGTTGGTAAAAACCTTCCAACTTCTAGAAACGAGAGAATCTCGGTTCGCCTTTATGAAGTTGATGGTGAAGATTCGGTGGTTATCGAATGAAACACCTACTCTCTGCCAAAGAAATTGACCACAAGTTAGGCATACAACTTCTTGACATTGCCGCCGGTATGGCAGGTGTGAATTCTAGTGACATCAAGAAGATACCTACCCTGCGAGGCAAATCGATAGTGAATTTGTTCTACGAAGATTCAACCCGCACCAGAATTTCTTTTGAGCTAGCTGAAAAACGGTTATCAGCGGACGTTATCAATTTCGCTGCCAAGGGTTCGAGCGTTTCAAAGGGTGAGTCACTCAAAGACACCGCTCAAACTCTATCTGCCATGGGTGCCGATGCCATTGTGGTTCGACATTTTGCGAGCGGTGCGGCAGAAGCGCTTGCGCATTTTGGCTGGATTGATGTGCCGATTATCAACGCGGGTGACGGAACCCACCAGCATCCAACTCAAGCATTGCTCGATGCCTTTACGCTTAGGCGCCACCTTTTCGGGTCATCCGAAATTGGTAAGGACCTCAAAGGAATCAATGTTCTTATCGTAGGCGACATCGCTCATTCTCGAGTAGCTAGAAGCAATCGAGATCTGCTTCGAACTCTGGGCGCCACAGTTGCCTTCGCGGCTCCTGTGACCCTCTATCCCTTCAATGAAGATTCGAACCCTTTTTACAGCAATCTGGATGAGGCCATTAGCGATTTTCAACCCGACGCTGTGATGATGTTGCGCGTTCAAACGGAACGAATGGCAGGTTCTTACTTTCCAAGCGAACGCGAGTATGCCCGCATGTTTGGCCTAAACAGTGAGCGTGCTGCGCAGCTATCGAAAAATGCAGTTGTATTGCACCCAGGGCCGATGAATCGGGGTCTTGAAATAACTTCTGAAGTTGCCGATGGCGAGCGATCGTTGGTTTTGAATCAGGTTTCAAACGGTGTCTCGGTGAGAATGGCGGTCTTATATCACCTACTTAGTTCAAGCGAGGAGCTTGCCAATGATTGATTTTTTGATCAAAGGAGCCAAATTGGCTTCGGGGGAGTCGATTGATTTCGGAATTGATTCGGGATTTGTGGTTGAACCGGCTACAGCACGAACCAACATCGACGCCTCTGGCTTGGTGGCGCTTTCAGGTTTTGTTGACTTGCACACTCACTTGCGTGAACCAGGCTTCGAACACAGTGAAACCATCCTTAGTGGTTCAAAAGTTGCGGCTCTTGGCGGGTTCACCGCGGTACACGCCATGCCCAACACCAATCCTGTAGCAGATAACGCCGGCGTTGTGGAGCAGGTGTACCTAAGGGGGCGGCAAGCTGGCTATGTTCACGTTCAGCCGATTGGAGCAGTAACTGTCGGCCTTGAAGGCAAACAGCTTTCTGAAATGAGTTCCATGGCGAATTCATCGGCTAACGTCTCTATGTTTTCAGACGATGGTAAGTGTGTTTCAGATGCTCTTCTTATGCGTCGTGCTCTTGAATACGCTAGAACTTTTGATGCCGTAATCGCTCAGCATGCTCAAGAGCCAAGACTGACCGAAAATGCACAAATGAATGAAGGTCTGGTTTCGGCAGAACTTGGTCTAACCGGTTGGCCTGCCGTGGCAGAAGAAGCCATCATTGCTAGGGATGTGCTGCTTGCTGAGCAAATTGGCGCCCGATTGCACATTTGCCATGTTTCGACAGCAGGTTCGGTGGAGCTAATTCGCTGGGCAAAAGCAAAAGGTATTCGGGTAACGGCTGAAGTTACGCCACATCACCTGATGTTTACCGACGAGAAAGCAAGAGGTTTTCAGCCGGTTTACAAGGTAAACCCTCCGCTTAGGTTGAATGAAGATGTTCTAGCACTTCGGGAAGCACTAATTGATGGAACAATCGACGTCATTGCTACTGACCACGCACCACACACTGCGGAAAGTAAGGATTGCGAATGGTCACTAGCCGCCTTCGGAATGCTGGGGCTTGAGGCTGCAGCAAGCATTGCCCAATCCGTTCTGGTTGATTCTGGAGCTTCAACCTGGGAGCGCTTAGAGCAGGTGCTCTCAATAGCCCCGGCACGCATCGCAAAGCTCACCAACCAAGGCCAGGGCGTGGCTAAGGGTTCCCCTGCCAACCTGACCTTATTAGACCCAGCCGCAAAGCGTTCAGGGGCAATTCAGCATTCGAAAAGTTCGAACAACCCTTATGCCTCTGAAACCCTTTCTGGGCAAGTTATTCACACTTTTTATAGCGGAGTTCAAACGGTTTCAAATTCAGAAATTCAAAACTTGGAGACAGTAATTGACTAAAGCAATCTTGGTTTTAGAAGACGGCAGAACATTTGTCGGTAAGGCTTACGGAGCCGAAGGTAAAACCCTTGGTGAAATTGTGTTTGCCACTGGAATGACTGGGTACCAAGAAACCTTGACCGACCCAAGTTATGCCGGTCAAATCGTGGTTCAAACCGCACCCCACATAGGAAACACCGGGGTAAACGCTCGCGATGAGGAATCAGATCGAATTTGGGTTAGCGGATACGTGGTTCGCGACGCTAGTCGGATGGTTTCAAACTTCAGATCAGAAAAATCACTTGATGAAAACCTGCTGGAACAAAGCGTCGTAGGCATCAGTTCTATTGATACGCGAGCTCTCACCAAGCATCTGCGTTCCTTAGGTTCAATGCGAGCTGGAATTTTTTCTGGATCTTTCGCCGATACACCAGTTGACGAATTGCTAAATCAAGTAAATTCGTCTGAGTTCATGAAGGGTTTATCTCTGAGTGCACGAGTCACTACGGTAGAGCCTTACTCCGTTTCTGCTAACGGTGCGAGTAAGGGTCGAATTTCGATTCTTGACCTCGGAATAAAGCGGTCAACCATTGAAAACATGGCAGCCAGAGGTTTAGATATTGATGTTTTCCCCGCCCATTCGACCGCTGATCAACTATTGGCAAACAAGCCAAGTGCCGTTTTCTTTTCAAACGGCCCTGGTGACCCAGAAGCAGCCGAAACTCAGGTAAGCGTTCTGCGAGAAATTCTCACAGCAAAGATTCCATTCTTCGGAATCTGCTTCGGAAACCAGCTTCTTGGGCGCGCTCTTGGATTCGAAACATACAAATTGAAATTCGGCCACCGAGGCATCAACCAACCGGTTATGGATCGAACAACCAACAAGGTAGAAGTTACGGCTCACAATCACGGCTTTGCTGTCAGGGTAGAAGGTGGGCCAGAAATTGATAGTCCCGCCGGCTTCGGAAAAGTGCTGGTCAGCCACATTTCACTCAACGACAACGTGGTCGAAGGTCTTCAGTGTCTCGACATTCCAGCCTTCTCGGTTCAATATCACCCAGAAGCCGCCGCAGGTCCTCATGATTCAAACTACCTTTTCGACCGATTGGTCGAGCTCATTGAAAGCCAGCAGGGTGTCAAATAATGCCAAAACGTAGCGATATCAAATCTGTTCTAGTAATCGGTTCCGGGCCAATCGTGATTGGTCAAGCCTGCGAGTTTGATTATTCGGGAACCCAAGCCTGCCGAGTGCTTCGTGAAGAGGGAATTCGTGTCATCCTGGTGAATTCAAACCCGGCAACCATTATGACTGACCCCGATTTTGCAGATGCCACCTATGTTGAACCGATTACCCCTGAGGTTATCGAGGCAATCATTGTTAAAGAGAAACCAGACGCGATTTTGCCAACTCTGGGCGGGCAAACCGCCCTAAACGCCGCTATGTCACTTCACGAGTTGGGCATTCTCGACAAGTACAACGTTGAACTAATTGGTGCAAAAGTTGAAGCCATTAAGGCTGGTGAAGACCGTCAAATATTCAAGCAATTGGTTCTTGATGCCGGTGCCGAGGTGGCGCGTAGTGTTATCGCTCACACCATGGATGAGGTTATCGAGGGCGCAAATCAGCTTGGATACCCAGTGGTGGTTCGGCCTTCGTTCACAATGGGTGGACTGGGCTCAGGCTTCGCATACAACGAAACCGATTTGCGAAGAATTGCTGGCAGCGGTTTGCAGGCCAGTCCTACCAGCGAAGTTTTGCTTGAAGAATCGATCCTCGGCTGGAAAGAATATGAACTCGAACTAATGCGTGACCAGAACGACAACTGTGTTGTTGTTTGCTCGATAGAAAACGTTGACCCAGTTGGTGTACATACTGGCGACTCAATCACGGTTGCACCAGCACTCACTCTTACCGACCGAGAATTTCAGAACCTTCGAGACATTGGCATTCAAATTATTCGGGATGTTGGCGTAGACACCGGTGGCTGCAACATTCAGTTCGCGGTTGACCCGCAGAATGGACGGGTAATCGTGATTGAGATGAATCCGCGGGTAAGTCGATCATCGGCACTTGCGTCAAAGGCAACCGGATTCCCAATCGCCAAGATTGCTGCCAAGTTGGCAATCGGTTACACCCTTGATGAGATTCCAAACGACATTACCAAGGTAACTCCAGCAAGTTTTGAACCGACATTGGACTATATCGTGGTTAAGGTTCCGCGATTTGCCTTTGAAAAATTCCCTGCTGCCGACGCCACTCTCACAACCACTATGAAATCGGTTGGTGAAGCTATGGCAATAGGCAGAAACTATTCACAAGCCCTTCAAAAGGCGTTGCGAAGCCTGGAAAAGCGGGGATCGTCATTCCACTGGAACCACCAGGGTAAATCGGTCGCACAGTTGCTTGAAATCATCAAAACTCCAACAGATGGACGCATCGTTAGTGTTCAACAAGCTCTTTTTGTTGGCGCAACGCCTGAACAGGTATTCGAAGCAACCAAAATCGACCCCTGGTTCATCGATCAGATCGTTCTTATCAATGAAACTGCAGCGCAAATTCAAACTGCAACAGAGTTAGATGTGGAAGTTCTCATGTTGGCTAAAGAACACGGTTTCAGCGATGTACAAATCGCCGAGTTGAGAGGGCTTTCGGAAACCGAAGCGCGCGCCGCAAGACACTCGCTCAATATTCGCCCAAGTTATAAAACCGTAGATACCTGTGCGGGTGAATTTCCCGCTGAAACCCCTTATCACTACAGCAGCTACGAGCAAGAGACTGAAGTTGTTCCTTCAAACCGCAAGAAAGTCGTGATTCTTGGCTCGGGGCCGAACCGAATAGGCCAGGGTGTTGAGTTTGACTACTCCTGCGTTCATGCATCATTTGCGTTATCAGAAGCCGGTTTTGAAACTATCATGATCAACTGCAACCCAGAAACTGTGTCTACCGACTACGACACATCAGATCGCCTATATTTCGAACCTCTGACACTTGAAGATGTGCTCGAAGTTGTTCACGCAGAGGGGCAATCTGGCGAGATAGTTGGAGTCGTTGTTCAACTTGGCGGGCAAACCGCCCTTGGTTTGGCGAAGGGTCTTGCAAACGCCGGTATTCCGATTCTCGGAACGTCACCTGAAGCTATCGACCTCGCGGAAGAGCGGGGTCAATTCAGTCGAATTCTTGACGAAGCGGAACTACTATCACCAGCCAATGGAATAGCAACCACGCTTGCCCAGGCCGAAGTAATTGCAGATTCAATCGGATATCCAGTTTTGGTAAGACCATCATTCGTTCTTGGTGGCAGGGGAATGGAAATTGTCTATGATCGCCCATCAATGCGAGGCTATTTCGACCGAATCGCTGAATTTGGTTTAGTAGATGACACTCATCCACTTCTGGTTGATAAATTTCTGGATGACGCCATTGAAATCGATATCGATGCCCTATACGACGGTAAAAAACTATACGTTGGCGGAGTGATGGAGCACATCGAAGAGGCTGGAATTCACTCTGGCGATTCAAGTTGCACCTTGCCACCAATAACTCTCAGCGCCGCCCAGATAACTCGCGTGGCAGAAGCAACTGAAAAAATCGCTATTGGCATCGGCGTGCGAGGTCTTTTGAATGTGCAGTTCGCGTTGGCATCGGATGTTCTCTATGTACTTGAAGCCAACCCACGGGCCTCTCGCACCGTTCCATTTGTTTCTAAAGCACTCGGAATTACATTGTCTAAAGCAGCTTCACTAATCATGGTTGGCCGTTCCATCGACGATCTGATTCGAGATGGTCATTTGCCGGCTAAAGACGGCACCTATGTGCCAACCGGGTCTGCAATTTCTGTAAAAGAGGCAGTTCTTCCATTCAAACGTTTTGCCACCCCGGATGGCCGATATGTTGATAGCTTGCTTGGGCCTGAAATGCGAAGCACAGGTGAGGTAATGGGAATTGCGGTTGATTTTCCAACTGCCTTTGCCAAAAGTCAGGCAGCCGCCGGAAGCCCACTCCCTGTTTCAGGAACAGTCTTTATCTCGGTAGCAGATCGAGATAAACCCCAAGTTATTCTTCCGGTTCGTCGACTTCAGCAGCTTGGCTATCAAATACTTGCCACCTCTGGAACGGCAGAAATGCTTCTGAGGCACGGTATTTCGGTAAAAACCGTTCGTAAACACAGTGCAGCCGACGACGGAAACCCTAGCATCGTCGAACTCATAGGAGACGGGCAAGTTGACGTTGTAGTGAATACCCCTTCCGGTTCAGATGCTCGAAAGGATGGCTATGAGATTCGCGCAGCAACGACCGCTGCCGACAAAGCTATTTTCACCACGGTGGCTCAACTGAGCGCTGCAATCGGATCTTTTGAAGTAGTGCGAGAAGGGCCGTTCACCGTAAAGAGCCTGCAAGCCCACGCCAAGGATCGGGCGGATGCCCTTGCCAGCTAGTTTCGGCAGCCGACTTTCGGCCACATTTGTTGAATTCGGGCACCTTTGCGTTGGAATTGACCCACATCCGCATCTGCTAGGTGAATGGGGTCTCAGTGACTCTGCAGATTCACTAATGACCTTCGGAAAGACTGTTATTGAAGCGTGCGCTGGTCGAGTTGGCATCATCAAGCCTCAAGTAGCTTTCTTCGAGAGGCACGGATCCAAGGGTTTCGCCGTTCTAGAGCAGCTCGCCGAAATAGCCCAAACAGCCAAACTGTTGGTGATAATGGATGCCAAACGCGGTGACATTGGAACCACAATGGACGGCTATTACGACGCTTGGCTCGGAAAATCGGCACCTTTTGTGGCAGATGCACTAACAGTTTCACCTTTTCTCGGTTTCGATTCACTGCTTCCAATGCTTTCGCAATCTCATGAACGCGGAAAAGGTGTTTTTGTATTGGCTGCTACCTCAAACCCTGAAGCCGCTGAAGTGCAGCAAGCATCGCTCGGTTCAAGTCAAGTTGCCGCTAACGTTTGGAGAAAGCTCGGAAAAGCCAATCAAGCCGTCGACGGCGATCGAATGGGATCTTTTGGTGCCGTAATTGGTGCCACGGTAGACCCTGCTAACTTCGGAATTAGCTTTGAAGAAGCCGCCTCAACGCCCATTTTGGCCCCAGGTTTTGGGGCACAAGGAGCTTTGCTAAGCCAGTTTTCTCGACTCTTTGCATCTGCAGCAGATCGAACGATAGCCACCGTGTCTAGGTCTGTTTTGGCAGGTGGGTCAATAAATCTTGAAACCAACGTGCTTGCCGCCAAAGATGACTTGAAATCTACTTCGAGAATTGGTGGGTTAGATGAGTAATCGGGTTGTGGTTATCTCTGGCCCAAGTGGGGTTGGCAAAGGAACCGTAGTTCGTGAAATTTTGAAAAGCCACAAGAACTTTCAACTTTCAGTATCTGCTACCACCAGAGCGCCTAGGCCAGGCGAAGTTGATGGTCGCGAGTACTTTTTTCTAACGGACGCCGAGTTCGAACAAATGGTTGCCGACCAACAAATGCTTGAGTACGCAACGGTGCACGGAACCAAGCACTATGGCACCCCAAAGGCACCCGTCATTGCAGCCCTCGAATCTGGTAAATCGGTGATTCTCGAAATTGACGTTCAGGGAGCCATGCAGGTTAAGCGCAACATGCCTGATTGCATAACGGTTTTTATTGCACCACCCAGCATTCAGGAACTAGCTCAACGCCTTGCCGGCAGGGGAACAGAAACCGAAACCGAACAACAGGTTAGGTTGGCTACCGCCGACAGCGAATTGTTACAAGCCGATCAATTTGATTTTCAAGTAATCAACGCAGACGTTAGTAAATGCGCCGAAGAAGTCGTAAAATTGGTCTCACGCTAATCCACCTCGAAATGAATCGAATTTTTTCATGTCAGAAGAACTAAAAGGCATCGTATCGCCGTCAATTGACCACCTGCTTGCAAAAGTGCCTTCAAAGTACGAGTTGGTCATTTTCGCGTCAAAGCGCGCCCGTCAAATCAACGACTACTACTCGGCACTACAAGCCGGAAGTCTTTTCAACAACGTTGGCCCACTGGTAGACAGCGCCGTAGACGACAAAGCGCTTTCCATCGCCCTGCGTGAAATTGACGAAGACAAGCTAGAGAAACACAGTCAAGAGTAGTTTTGAAAGTTGTACTCGGTGTCACCGGCGGCATAGCTGCCTACAAAGTTACCGAGGTCATTAGAGGATTTAAGAAGTTAGGTCACGAGGTTTTCGTGATTCCTACTGCTAATGCCTTGAAATTCGTCGGTAAAGCCACTCTTGAAGCGCTTTCCGGGAATACGGTAGACGACGACGTATTCAGCAAAGTTGAATCTGTAAATCACGTGAGAATTGGTCAATCGGCGGATCTGGTAGTAATAGCCCCGGCAACCGCTTCTTTTCTTGCTAGGTATGCAGCAGGTAGTGCCGACGATTTGCTGTGCAATACGCTTTTGGCAACCAAAGCACCCGTTCTAGTTGCACCAGCTATGCATTCCGAAATGTGGCAAAACCCGGCCACCGAAGCAAACGTTCAAACTCTTCGAAACAGGGGCGTGCAAATTCTTGAACCCGACGTAGGGGCTCTTACATCGGGGGATGTTGGAGTTGGTCGCCTGCCTACCGCCGAAAGTATTGTGGGTGCGGCTTTGGGCATGTTAAGAACAAGAGACTTGACGGGAAAGAAAATTCTCGTTACCGCTGGCGGCACTCGCGCAAAAATCGATGCAGTGCGATTTCTAGGAAATTTTTCATCTGGAAAACAGGGAATTGCTGTTGCCGAACAAGCTCAAGTTAGAGGAGCAGAAGTTACATTGGTTCTAGCCAATGTAGAAGCGAATCTTTCGGTAAGAACAATCAACGTGTCAAGCAATGCTGAACTTGAAGCCGCGGTGCAAGAACATTTGCCCAAGCAAGATGTATTGATCATGGCAGCAGCTATAGCCGATTTCGAATTAGAGAAGATTTCGGAAACCAAGCTAAAGCGAAACCATGGAAACTTCAATTTAGAATTTAGATCAACTAAAGATTTGTTAGCCGAATTCTCAAAGCTGATGCGAAGTTCAAATCCGAATTCGGTTGTAGTTGGTTTTGCTGCCGAGCCTCTTACCGTCGAACCGTTAGTCAATTCCGCTCAAGAAAAATTGATCCGAAAAGGATGCGACCTGGTCGTAGCTAACGATGTTTCCGATGGAAAAATATTCGGGCGGGATCAAACCGAAATCCATGTAGTTGGTTCAAATGGTTTATTGGGAACCAAGCAAGGAACAAAATCTGAAGCAGCGAACTACCTTTTAGATGAAATAGTTCGCCTTCTCTGAATCAGTGTCGGCTATCGAGCATATACTTGGGTGACCATGACTGAACTTAAACTCTTCACCTCGGAATCAGTGACCGAGGGGCATCCCGACAAAATTTGCGACCAAATCAGCGACGCAATTCTCGATGACCTCTTAAATCAAGATGCCAATTCTCGCGTGGCAGTCGAAACCCTAGTTACCACTGGTTTGGTGCAGGTCGCAGGGGAAGTGACCACTGAAGGTTATGCCGATGTTGAGCGATTGGTTCGAAAGAAGATTAGCGACATAGGGTACGACTCTCCGGCTCTAGCATTCGATGCTCGTTCCTGCGGAATCATCATCTCAATCGGCAGTCAGTCTCCAGATATTGCGGCTGGTGTTAATGTCTCGCTAGAGAAACAGACGGGTGAAGCTGCTGACACACGTGACTCGCAGGGGGCAGGCGATCAGGGAATAATGTTCGGTTACGCGACCGATGAAACAACGAACTACATGCCGATTGCAATAGATACAGCACATAAGTTGAGCCGAAAACTTGCCGAGGTTCGAAAAAACTCAACCTTAGGGTACCTTCGCCCAGACGGTAAAACCCAGGTAACCATTGGTTTTGAAAATTCAGTTCCCAAAACCATTGATACCGTGGTTTTATCAGCGCAGCACGATGAAGGAATTGATATTGAGCGGTTACGTGCCGATCTTCGGGAATGCGTTATCGAACCAGTTCTTGGGCAAACTGGGCTTTCGTTCGACGACTATCAAGCCAAAATAAATCCAACTGGCTTATTTATCATTGGTGGCCCACACGGTGATGCCGGCCTAACCGGTAGAAAAATTATCGTTGACACATATGGAGGTGCTTCTAGACATGGCGGGGGTGCCTTTAGCGGTAAAGACCCCTCTAAGGTTGATCGATCGGCTGCCTATGCCATGCGTTGGGTAGCGAAGAATGTTGTGGCAGCGGGTTTGGCAAAACGTGTCGAAGTGCAGGTGGCATATGCAATCGGTGTGGCTCATCCGGTGGGCATTTACGTTGAAACTTTCGGCACAGGTATTTATTCAGAGTCGATCATTCAAAAAGCAATCACCCAAGTTTTTGACCTTCGACCAAAAGCAATTATTGAAGAACTGGATCTATTGAGGCCCATCTATTCAAAAACCAGTACCTATGGGCATTTCGGTAGAGAAGAAGAGGGTTTTACCTGGGAACTAACCGACCGAGTTGAACAGCTTCGGGCAGCCATAAGGCTCTAATTGATAGCCAAGGTCGTTATCGACAGCACACTCCCGCAACTCGATCGAATCTTTGAGTATCAAGTTCCTGAGAACATGCAACATCAGATTACCGAAGGCATTCGAGTGAAAGTTGCCGTCGGGCATACGAAGAAGCTTTATGAAGCATATGTTGTGGCGATGTCTGACGAAGCTCAATTTCAGGGTACCTTAGCTGAGATTCAATCGGTGGTATCGACTGTTCCAGTTTTGACAAAAGAAATTTTCGAGCTTGCATCTCGACTTGCCAAACGCCAAGCAGCTACGGTCGCCGAAATTCTGAAGTCGGCTATTCCCAATC
>CANFOX010000037.1 GCA_947448845.1 Microbacteriaceae bacterium
ACGATGCTGACGCTTGCCTTGCCTTCTGGACCAAGCAGGTTGGCATGGTCGAAAAAAGTCGCAAAATGGCAGGTGACATTGCAATCGTGCAGGTTGGGTTTGCCGACCAGCAGTTCTCGCTCGAACTTGTGCCGCTAGCTCTGATGCAAGGCAACCCCGATGGCCTTGACCTAGCAACACCGTCAATGGCTTTCCACGTTGAAGATCTAGCTGCCACTCGCGAAGGCCTCGTTTCCGCAGGCGTTCAAACTACCGAAGTAGGCGAACATTCCGGGGTTGAGTCGTTCGCGTTCTCAGACAACGAGGGCCGCTGGTTCGCGGTTACTCGACCGTAATCGACCCGCCGCTACAGCTCCCCCGGCTCATCCATCTGGCTCATCATGGCCTTCAGTGTTTCGTCTATGGTCTTGACGATTTCGTAGGTTCTTGAAATCAGTTCTTCTGCCGACTGGGAACTTAGAAGGTCTACCTGATCTAACTGGCCAATCGGCAACATTCCAGCTAGCTGCCAGCAGGCATCCATTGGGTCATCGCTAAGGGCTGTGTCTGCGTCGTACTGCAAATCACCGAACTCGCTGGCAAAGGCTAAAAGTTTTCGAACTTTGGTTTCTAGGTGAACCCTCGAGGGCATCAGTGAGTTTTCCCAGATTAGATCTGGGATGAAGTCGATGTCAGCGATTGGGTATGGGTCATCTGGCAGCCAGGCGTTCACTCGAAAACGTTTCGAGCCAAACGACTCAAGGCCGTAAAACTCATCAAGAGTTCCAATGTCGATAACTGACGCCACCGTTCCAATAGCTGAACGCTTTTCTCCGCCGCCAACTTCGAGACCGCGTTCAATAAGCACAACACCGAACTCGGGATTCTCTTCGGTAATGAGGTCTCCGAGTAGCTTGAGGTAGCGCTCTTCAAAGATGCGAAGCGATAGCGGCATCGCTGGCATCAACACCGTACTCAGCGGAAACATTGGCATTACTGCCATCTGTTAACCATTCGCGTATTCTTCACTCAATAAGCGTAAGCCGAAGGGCTACCCGGAATGCTTTATCTGACGGCTAGATGCTGCACCAATTCCAACGCCCGAATTCAATCGAGATCTGTTGATGCAGAATGTGTCGAACCTAGTGATTAAATAATCACATGCGCAAAGAGATTCGCGGCTACAACGAGGTTCGCGAAGCAGCCAGAGACTGGGAATCCTATTCCAGTGATCTTCTGGGCGATAGAGACGTGCGCGATTACCGCCAACTTCCCCTAGAGGCCGACCCTCCCAGACACACCAAGTTTCGAATGGCGCTAAACCCAATTTTTAGCCCCTCGGCACTTAGGCCTCTAGCCCCAGATTTTGAAGCACTCGCTAAACGCCTGATCGACAAGTTGAAACCAAAGGGCGGCTTCGAGGTGCTTGAAGATTTAGTGATTCCCTATGTAATCGGGTGTCTAACTATTATTTACAAACGCCCTCAAGATTACGACGAGTGGCGATCCTGGGGCCCCGATGTTTGGAACGCGGCGGCCTACCAACGAGGCGAAGACGTTCACGCCGCAGAAATAGCTCATCGAAACCGCGACTTCTCGGTGGCTAGCCCTAGGTCTGGAGAAGTGCTTCAGGCCTATTTAGACACGGTCTTCGATGAGGCTGAGGCTCGTGTTGCCGCCGCTGAAGAGGAACGCGACATTTGGGATTTCGTGGCTGGTTTAGTTATTGACGAAACGCCAGTAAACCGAGCAGAAATGCAAGGGATTGCAAATGTGCTTCTGGCGGGTGGGCGTGACACCGTTATTAAATTGCTTGCAGGTTTTATATGGCACCTTACTCAAACCTCTGGTGACGCCGATTTCATTCGCGAAAATGAAGAGCACTTCAGGCCCGCGATTCAAGAGATGGCTCGTTACCTGACGCCACTTCCAAGGATGGAGCGTGTGCCACGAGAATATGCCGTTGGCAACGATGCCAGCCGCGACACTGAGAAATATGTGCTTCTCGGGTTTGTTTCGGCTAACCACGATCGTGAACGCTTCGAAAACCCCGAAACCATCAACTTTCAACGCGAACGAAACGCTCACATTGCATTCGGTTTTGGCCCCCATAGCTGCCTTGGCCAGAACATAACCGAGATTGAAACCATAGCTTTTTTGAAAGCGGTACTTCCTGAGATTCAATCTTGGTCTTTTGCTGAAAATCCAGATCTATCTTGGGTAGACGAACCGTTATCAGACGGCTCGACAATTAAGTACCTAGACAAGTTCAAAAAGATTCGCGTGAACTTGTAGCAGCTATTAACCTCAGTGCTTAGGTTTCTTGCTGAAAATTGTTTTTAGTCTCTTCAGCAGTATCTCAAGCCCTTGAACACCCTGCTTGTTTAGCTCTCGAGCCCACTCGATTTCGAATGCCAGCACCGAGATTCCTAGAAACAAGAAAACGATTCCAGGCCCAGGGGTCACCAGCATGATTAGTCCAAGCACAATTAGGGCAACACCAATCACAATGGTCAAGATCCATCGAATCGGATGCGGCAACCGGCCAAGGAATCGCTTTAGGTGGTTCATTCATCCATTATTCAACAGCGAAGAAGGAATGCCCCCGACTTTCATCGGGGGCATTCCTCTAGCGAACCAGGTTCGTGTAAGCCAGGCTGGCTAGGAATAGCCCTGCGCAAAGCAGAACGAAACCTAAACCTAAGCCAACAGGCGACGCCCAGCCGTGCCAGCGTTCTTGAAAATCAAAACGCTTTCTGGTCCAAGAATCGCGCAGTTCGACCCATTCAGACATCTCTTGGATCTTTTCGGCTTTCTTTTGCTCATTCATGGTTCTTCACTTTCTTCGTAATTGATTTGAGTGAAGCGAATGAACCTTATCAACTGAAACTCTCAACTATGTTGGAGGCATGCAAAAGTCTCTGTTTCTAAACCTGCCCATCGACAACCTAAAGCGCTCAGTCGACTTCTTCACTGGGCTTGGTTTCACCTTCAACGCCCAGTTCACCGACGAGACCAGCACCTGCATGATTGTTGCCGACAACATTTTTGTGATGCTGCTTGAGCACGAGAAGTTCGCCGGGTTTATCAAAAAACCAATTGCAAACCGCGAACAAACCGAAGTAATTCTTTCGCTCTCTTGCGATTCAGCAGATGAGGTGCGCACCGTGGCCGAGACAGCGTTCTCGCTTGGTGCCAAGCAGGTAAACGACCCAGAAGACTTGGGTTTCATGTTCAGCTGGGGCTTCGAAGACCTAGACGGTCACCTCTGGGATCTGTTCTGGATGAACCCCGAGCACGTTCAGTAACCATGAAAAAGCTCGGCCTGCTTGGCGGCATGTCTTGGGAATCGTCAATTGAATACGAGAAGTTCATCAACCGCGCGGTGCGCGACGAACTCGGTGGAACGGCATCCGCTGATTTAATCATTCGTTCTTTCAACTTCGCCGAAATTTCAGAGCTGCAGGCTTCTGGCCAATGGAATGCCGCGGGGCAACTTCTAATTGAGGCCGCCAAGCAACTCGAACTAGCCGGTGCCGAGGCCATCTTAATTTGCACCAACACCATGCACATTTTCGCCGAGCAACTGCAAGCCGCAATCGGCGTTCCGCTCTTGCACATCGCCGATGCCACGGGGCAAGCTGTAAAAGACGCCGGCGTAAAAAAGGTGCTGCTGCTTGGAACCCGCTTCACTATGGAAAAGGACTTCTATCGAAGCAAACTCGAGCACAATTTTGAACTCGAGGTTTCAATTCCTGAACCAGATGACCGCACCGAGATTCATCGCATCATCTACGAAGAACTGGTGCAGGGCAAGGTGATTGACGCATCGAGAGAGTATTTAAAGGCGCTGATTGAAAGGCACGCCGCATCGGGCGTGCAGGGAGTGATTGCAGGTTGCACCGAGATCGAACTTTTGGTGAAACCGAGTGACTTGCAGGTTCACTACTTTCCCACCTCGGCGTTGCACGCTGCGGCGGCTGCCAAATTCGCACTTGCGGAATAAAATCACCCGAATTCGCTCTTCACCTTAAGGCACGGTTTCAAGCCGGCAAAGAGAGTGGGCAATCATGAGCGACAACTGGGTAACCACAGATTTGCGAGCAATGGCCGAGAGCCTTCGCAGCAGCATCAAACAGTTCGGGGGCTTCAACCCCGAGCAGGTGCGCAAAGCTGGTTCAATGGGCGAAGAGGCGCTTCGCCACTACGTTCTGCTAGCCCTTGAAGACGGCGCAAAAACGGGCCACGAAATTCTTGAACTCATTAGCCACACGACTAAATCTGCCCGTAAGCCAACGGCAGCAAACCTTTACCCGCTGCTTGAAAACATGACGGATGTTGGACTAGTCACCGCTGAATTCAAAAAAGATCGCAAAACTTACAGCATCACTAAGGCTGGGCAACAAGCCGCCAGCGAGCCAAAATCAGTGAGTGAACCTGAGCTAGAAACCGAAGGAACGAACTGGTTTAGCCCAAACTGGGTTGACCTACGAGGCGAATTGGCGAAAGCCGGCCGCCGTTTGGCACGCGTTTCAATGGATGTTGCCCAACAGGGAACGAAAGATCAGCAAGATCGGGCTGCGGCGATTTTAGACGAAGCCCGCCGTGCCATGCACGAAATACTTGCCGAGAAATAAACCTTGAGCTCAGAGCAAGTGCGGGGTGCTTCGTTTGATTCGCCCCATCAACTGAAGGCGCGCTATCGCCGCATTTTGCGGTTTGCCGCCCTAGCGTTGGCGCAAACCTGGTGGTTCGAATTGGTGCTGCCAAGGTTTGGCCTGAAATCTCTCGCAACAAGGGGGCGCCTTAAACGCCTGAAGAGACTGGCGGCGCGGTTTAGGGTTCTTGCTCTAGATCTTGGCGGTCTGATTATCAAGGCGGGCCAATTTGCCTCGAGCCGGCTTGATGTTTTGCCTGAAGCCATCACATCTGAATTGGAATCACTTCAAGATGAAGTGGAACCAGCCCCGTTCGAGCAAATTCGGCGGCAAGTTGAGCAAGAACTTGGCCTGTCGCTAGAGCTAGCCTTCGCCGCTTTCGACGTCACCCCCATTGCCGCTGCTTCTCTTGGGCAGGCATATCGAGCCAAGCTCGCTGCTTCCCTTGCAGGCGAGGTTGGGTTTGAAAATGTTGTAATCAAGGTGCTGAGACCTGGCATTGAGCAGGTGGTTGAAGTTGACCTGAAGGCACTGCGCCGAGTTGGGCAGTGGCTTAGCCGAATTCGTTTGGTGAACCGCCGTGCCGACGCACCGGCTCTAGTTGAGGAATTCGCGGCGGTAAGTCTCAATGAAATTGACTACTTTATTGAAGCTGCAAGCCTCGAACGTTTTGGTCTCAACTTTTCGTCTGATCAGCGAATCAAAACACCCGAGGTCGCTTGGGAACGCACTTCTAGACGGGTGTTGACCCTGAGCGATGTGACAGCCATAAAGATAAACGATGTTGAGGCTTTGCTTGCCGCCGTCATCAACCCGAATGTTGTAGCGGCTGAATTGGCCCGTTCAACTTTTGAGCAGATTTTCGTGCACGGGTATTTTCACGCCGACCCGCACCCGGGAAACATTTTTGTTACCCCTGGCTCTGAGGCCGGCGATTTCAAACTGACCTTCATTGATTTTGGAATGATGGGTGAAATCACCGATGAGCTTCGCCGTGGTTTGCAGAGCTTTATCTTTGCTCTGGTTTCGCGCGATGCTCGCGGCTGTGTTTCGGCAATGCAGCGCCTTGGTGTGCTGCTGCCGATTGCCGACACCGTTGAACTTGAGAGGGCCATTGCTGCGCTATTCGAGCGATTTGGCGGTGTTGGTGTAGCCGAAATTACTCAGACCGACCCGAAGGAATTCAGAGACCTAGCCATTCGGTTTAGCGAACTCTTGCGAACTTTGCCGTTTCAGCTGCCTGAAGATTTTCTTTTACTTTTTCGCTCAATCTCACTTATCTCTGGCGTTACCAGCGCGCTAAATCGTGACTTCAATATGTGGGATGCCGTTGACCCGTTCGCCAAATCGCTTCTGAATGGTGGTGGCTCAGGCACTCTGCGCGCGGTTGGGCGTGAGGCTACGGCACTGGCTTCAACCCTGCTGCAGTTGCCGCAGAGATTTGACTCGGTGCTTACTCGAATCGACCAAGGGCTGGTCTCGTTTCGATCGCCAGAAATTGAACGAAACCTGAGGCGAATCGATGGAAGTGTTCGTCGCACGACATGCGCTTTGATTTTTACCGCGTTATTTGCCGGCGGCATTGCCCTTCGAATGGTTGGCGATGAGCTTGGCCTGTGGCTTTTGATTGCCAGCGCCCCGGCGCTGATTTACTCGCTAGGGCTTTTTCGCATTCGCTAGTGAACTACCGGTTGCTCACGGCGCAAGCCGATGAACCCCACCAGCGCGGCACAGCCAAGCAAGATGGCCATGAACGTGGTTACGCCAACAATGTCGAGCCCAAAGAACACGCTGGTTAGAGGGGCTGCGATGGCGCCGAAGAGCGAGCTCGTGAAACCAATGAGGCCGGCGGCAACGCCAGCGCGTTCGGCATGCTCTTGCATTGCAAGACCCATAACGTTTGGGTTGATGAATCCGATTGCTAGAAATACGAACCCGAAGCTAATCATTGAAATGAACAGGTTGTGAATGCCAAGCAGGTTTACGGTGGTCAAAATCACAACGGTTAGAACCGCCATGGCCAGACCAAAGCGAATCAGGTGAATGCTGGCGAGACGCTTAAGTTGGTGACGGTTTATGAAGTTTGCGGTGAAAAGCACGATTGTGCCGCTGGCAAAGGCAAAGGTGTATTGGGTAGGGGTTAGCTTGAAACCTTCTTCAAGCGCAAACGGCGCACCGGCAATAAAGGTTGCGATAGCCCCAAACATAAAGCCGCTAAGACAGGTGAGCAGCACAAAACGAGGGTCGCGCAACACCGAACCCCACGAGTTAAAGGTGTTTGCAAAACTAAGGCGGCTGCGTTGTGCCACCGGCAAGGTTTCAGGCAGGTAGAGCCAAACCAGACCCATAACGGCTGCGCCGATAAACGCGAGAAAAATGAACACAACGTGCCAGTCGCCAAGCAAGAGAAGCTGCCCGCCAACTAGCGGTGCCACCACCGGAGCCATGCTCGAAATGGTGGCCTGCGTGGCATACAGCTTCGCGGCATTATTGCCGCTTGCCATGTCGCGAATAAACGCGTTCACCGTCACGAAACCACCGGCCGCAGAGAAGCCGAGAACGAATCGAGAAATGATCATCCAGATGATGTTTGGTGCAAGCACACAGGCAACCGAGGTTATAACGAAGACCATCAAGGCAATGAGCAGCACGCGACGACGGCCAAAAGAGTCTGTGATTGGGCCAACCAGAAGTTGACCACAGGCCATGCCGAAAAGGCTGGCGGTAATAGTGAGCTGCACCATTGTGTTTGAGGTGCCAAAGAAGATCATGATGGCAGGCAGTGCCGGCAAATAGGTGTCGAATTGAAACGGCCCAAGCGATGAAATTAGCCCGAGAGTTGCGTTCTGCCGTTTACTTATGCTCTTCACTTACCAAGTCTAAGGCAAGTGCCCCTAGACAAAAACCACGATAGGCGTTTTGGCGGTTACTCTAAGTGAATGACGATTACCCAGGGTGCTGCTACCCAGCGCATCAAAGTGGTATTTCTAACTTTTTACTTCGAAGCTTGGGATGCCCTGGCCGATGTTCACGCCCAAATGCTGGCCGACCCAAGATTCGATGTGACGGTCATTTCGATTGCACGCAGGTTCAGCCGAGAAGCCCCGTTTGCAGAAGAAGAATTGGTAAGCGAATTCTTCGACGGAATTGGCGTGAAGCACCAGCGCTTCAACTTTGCCGACTCGCTCGCCGGATTAGCCCGCCTTCGCGAAATGTCACCAGACTACGTTTTCATCAACTACCCCTGGCAACGCAACTACCAGCCGGGCTATCGCGTTGAACAGCTAAGCGAGTTCACCAAAGTTTGTTATGTGCCCTATTACGCGCTCGACCTTGTTGGTGACCCGCAAACTGGCGGTTTGGCGACCTACCACTTCGAACAGCGTTCACATCAACTGGCTTCGCTAATTTTTACTCAGGATTCCCACGAGCTCGAAGCCTATGCCCACACGTCACGCGGCAACAAACATGTGCACCTCACGGGAACGCCGAAGTTAGACGCGCTGATGCGACAGGTTGGCGAGGGTGCGAGCCGTTGGCCGCTGTCGAACGCCGAAAATGTTCGCATGATTTGGGCGCCACACCACAGTTACTCGCCCGCTTGGTTGAACTTTGGAACCTTCGCCGAGCTCTACCAAGACATGCTTCAATTCGCCAAGAGCCACCCCAAGCTAGACATTGTGATGCGACCGCATCCGCTGATGTTCAGCACTCTGGTTGATCGCGGTGTGCTTGAAGCAAAAGTTCTAGAAGATTGGCTCGAAGCCTGGAACGCCTTGCACAACACCGCCATTGACTCTGAAGGCGACGTGGCTCACTTATTTGCCGCCACAGACCTTTTGGCAACCGACGGCATTTCATTTTTGGGTGAATACCCGCTCGCTACAGGCAAACCAGCAATTTTCATCGAAAAATCTGACCACTGGAAATTCTCGCCGATTGGTGAACTAGCCGCTGCCGCGAACTTGCGAGTTAGTAATTTCAATGAATTCGTTTTGGCATTTGAAACCTTCGAAAAACAAGGGATGCCTGATTTCTCAAAGCAGATTGAAACACTTCGTGCGGCGGCTATTCCTTACCCAGGTGAATCAGCCAGGCGCATCGTTGATGTTGTGCTGGCCGATTTTGAAGCCAAAACGCCGCTTGTAGATAAATCCAAAGTTACCGAGCTGGCCTGGGAGAATCGCCCAGGCACCGAACCCGCTTGGGATTAGCTGGCAAATAACCAGGGCATGCAAAAGCCCCCGGTAGGGAAAGCTACCGGGGGCTTTTGAGCAATTCAGCTCAAGGTCGTTGGTTACTTACCGAACAGGGCCTTGATCTGGCTGTTTGCAGCAGCTAGAGCCGAGACATCCTTCGAACCTGACATGATTGCGTCCATGACTGGGTTGATGATGGTGTTGATCTGGCTCTTCTTGTTTGCAATCGGGAACAAGAAAGTGGTCTTGTTCTTGATGTGCGTGTAGAACGCATTCACGTCTACGCCCTTCTTCTTGAAGGCAGCAACTGCCTTCAAAGTTGCAGCTGGAATCGCAGGAAATACGACGCCCTTGCTACCAACGATGTTCTGACATGCAGCCGAGCCAAGGAACTTGACCCACTTCCATGCTTCGTTAGGGTGCTTGGTCTTTGCCGAGATGTTGTCAGCCAAACCGTTGTACATCGAAGCACGCTTGCCGGTTGGGCCAATTGGGGTCGGAGCCAACTCAAGTTCGAACTTGGCGTTCTTCGAGTTTGCAACAGCCATGGTCATCCATGAACCGTTTGGAACCATTGCTGCCTTGCCGGCTGCAAGCTGGTCTGACCAGCTAACACCCTGCTGCTGTGCGAAGGTTGGCATGTAGCCCTTGGTGCTTAGGCTGTGCCACCACTTGATGGTTGCAGCCAACTTAGGGTCAGCGTAGTTGTAGTCGGTGTTCCAAGGGCCCTTGTTGACCTTCCAGCCGTTAGCAGCTGCTAGGAACGACCACTGGGTCTGACCATCGCCACCGCCTGAGCCTTCCATCCAGAGACCGTAGGTTGCTACGTTGCTCTTGTCGAAGCCAGACTCGTCGCCACGAACACCGTTCTTGTCGATGGTGAGGTGAGCGATTACCTTTTCGTAAGAACCACCGTTGGTTGGGTTCCAGGTGAGGTTGTTTAGGTCGGCAGCGCTGTAGCCGGCTGCGTCAGCCATCTTCTTGTTTACGAACAGGGCGATGGTGTCGAAGTCTTTTGGAAGACCGTACTGCTTCTTGTCTTGTGCCTTCCAGAGGTTAGCAAGACCTGGCTGGTAAAGGGTGCTTACAGCAACCTTGTCTTTCTTGATCCACTTGTCGAGAGGCAGAATCTGCTTGTTTGCGACGAAGTCAGGGAAGAATGCCAAGTGTGAGGTGAATACGTCAAAGCCCTTGCCCGACAGGAATCCTGCGTTTACGGCTTTCCAGTAGTCATCCCAACCGGTCTGAGTGATCTTTACGGTGATGCCTGACTGCTTCTTGAATGCAGCAGCACATGCCTTGTAGGCAGGAAGCTGGTTCGAGTCCCACAGACCGTAGGTGATGGTGGTGCTTGCAGCCTGTGCCGGTGCGATGGTTACAGCTACCGACAGTGGTAGTGCAACCGCAACAGCAAGAGCCGCGATCTTCTTTAGTTTGATCATGCCTTTTCCTTACGAATAGGGTTTGCGGTTATTTGGAACTGGACGAACCTGCGTGCAGGCTCTTCCCCCAGGGTCAAGTAGTTCACTACTTGACTCCCGAAGCTTGGATGCTTCCGACGATTCGACGCCCGAAGAAAATCATGAGTAGCACCATTGGCAGGGCGGCGATTAGCGCGCCAGCCATGAGACCGCCCCAGTCTGGGCTTCCCTGTGGTGTTTGCGACTTGAACACGCCAAGGGCAACGGTTAGCACCGTTGAGCCCGAGTCCCCGGAACCAATGTAGAAAGGCCAGAGGTAGTCGTTCCAAGATGCAATGAACTGCAAGATAGCCAATGTGACAATCTGCGGCATGGCCAGCGGTGCAACGATTCGCCAGAAAATTCTGAAGTGGTTGGCGCCATCGATAATGGCCGCCTCAACGATGCTGAGGTTGGTGCCAAGAAAGAACTGGCGCAAGAAGAAAATTGCAAACGGAGACATAAGAAGCTGCGGCAACATGATGCCCAAAAGCGTGTTCACAAGTCCAAGCTGAACAATCAGCAAGAAGTTTGGAATCAACAAGAAGATTCCCGGAACCGTTAGGGCAACAATAAAGATGAAGAAAACCGTGTCGCGACCGCGCCACTTCAAAACCGAGAAAGCATATGCGGCAGCCGAGCTGAACAGCAGCTGAAAAACGGTGACGCAAACCGAAACGATGGTTGAGTTCAAAAACGCCTGAGCGAAGTTGATGGATGCACCGGAGCCACCCTCGGCGAGAGCCTGCTTGTCGGTTGCCAAGCCAAGAACTCGGGCGAAGCCGCCCCAGGTGAAGTGAGTTGGTAAGAAGTTGAGTGGGTCTTCGAACAGCAATCTGGTGTTGCTCAACGCGGTGCGCAACATCCAGTAAACCGGGAAGACGGTGATGATTACCAAAATGCCAAGCACAACCCAAGCGATGATTTTGCTACTGCGGCTTTGGCGAAGCAGGGTGTCAACCGGTTCAGAATTTCTCTTCAGCGCCATGGTTATCGATCCAAATCTGACTGGTTAGCTGAAAGCAGTTTGGTTTGAGCAAACGCAATCACCGAAAGCAGAACCATTAGGAAGACCGCGATAGCCGAGGCGTACCCGAAGTCGTTGTTGCCCCATGCCTCTCGAGCAATCCAAATCGAATAGGTGTCAGTTGCCACAACTGGGCCACCCTTTGTGGTCACCGCAATGGTGTCGAAGATCTGGAAGGAACCAACGATGGTGATAACCATTACGAACGCCATAACTGGGCGAAGTAGCGGCAGTGTCACCGAACGAAAAAGCCTCCACTCAGAAGCGCCATCGATGGCGGCTGCCTCGTAGACATCCTTTGGAATGGC
>CANFOX010000038.1 GCA_947448845.1 Microbacteriaceae bacterium
GGTCGCGCCTTCAGCAAGGCTTGAAACTCCCAAGATTCGGCCCAACGTTCGTAATAGGCAATGTGTGAATCTAGAGTTCTTACAAGCGCACCCGTTTTTCCCTCGGGGCGAAGGTTAGCGTCTACTTGCCAGAGACCAGGTTCTGAAGAGGTTCCATCGATGGCGCGCATCATGCGGTTTGCCAATTTTGTCGCAATTTCTAGCATTCGAGTTTGGTCAGCGCCAGATTTTGATTCGGCTAAGAAAATAACATCAACGTCTGAAATGTAGTTGAGTTCCCTGGCACCACACTTGCCCATGGCAATCACTGCCAGTGCCACATCTGAAACTTCTTCACTCGAGTATTGACCATGCTCAGAGGTTTGCACGAGTTCGTTACGAGCCACAGTTATAGCAACTTCAAGTGCGGCTCCGGCAAGATCTGCGAGTGCTGCCGCCACTTCTGGCAAGAGCAACTCAGGGTTTTCGCTTGTTACGTCGCGAGCCGCGATTAGCAGCAGCTCACAGCGGTATGCCTTTCGAAGCGCCGCCCAAGCCGATGGAACATCCAATGGAATTAGGTGCGGCGAAACAGCACTGTTTATGTTGGACGTCATTTGGTCTAGGGACGCAAAACTTTTATCTGGTTTTTCTAGCAAACTCAACTGCTCAATATGACGGTTGAGAAAATCACTCAATGCGCTGGATGCGCCGATTAGCTTGCAAAGTCGTTCGGCAGAATCAGGCTTTTTGAGTAGCTTCTTAACCGTGGCTCTATCTTTTTCAGCCAAGAAAAGTAGCGAATTAAGGGCCTGGTCTGGGTCTTGAGCGCCGGAAAGTGAAGCGAATGAAGATCTCGCTGGGTCACCTACCAAAGCCACAAGCTGCTCTAGTTTCGCAAAGGTGCCACCCAAATCTGCAAAGCCATACTGAGCTAACTCAGAAAGCGCGAAAGCTCGTTCGTTTGCCACGACTAAAGGGTTTCGAGATTCTTCTTCAGTTCGTATGGGGTAACTTGCGAACGGTACTCGCTCCACTCGCGTCGTTTATTAGCCAAAACAAAGCTGTAAACCTGTTCACCCAGAGTTTCTGCTGCCAACTCGGATTCTTCTAGTTTACGAATGGCATGGTCGAGACTCTGAGGTAGAGGTTGAATTCCCATTGCGCGACGCTCTGAATCACTCAGATCCCACACGTTGTCTTCGGTTTCGGCAGGAAGCTCATATTCACCTTCAATACCCTTTAGCCCAGCATTCAAGAGCAATGCATAGGCAAGATAAGGGTTAGCAGCAGAATCGATTGCTCGGTATTCCAAACGCGAACTGTTTCCTTTGTCTGGCTTGTAAAGAGGTACTCGAATTAGTGCGCTGCGGTTGTTGTGACCCCAACATACGAAACTTGGCGCCTCACCGCCACCCCAAAGTCGCTTGTAAGAGTTTACGTATTGGTTAGTAACCGCCGTGATTTCTGGCGCGTGGCGAAGCAATCCTGCAATGAAGTGCTTGGCAATTTTTGAAAGATGATATTGATCACTTGGGTCAAAGAATGCATTCGTATCGCCTTCGAAAAGCGACATATGGGTGTGCATTCCAGAACCTGGATGTTCAGTAAATGGCTTTGGCATGAAGGTGGCATAGACGCCTTGCTCGATGGCGACCTCTTTGATTACGGTTCTGAAAGTCATAATATTGTCAGCCATTGTGAGTGCGTCTGCGTAACGTAGGTCGATTTCGTTTTGACCAGGGCCACCTTCGTGGTGGCTGAACTCAACAGAAATTCCAAGTTGCTCGAGCATCGACACCGCTCGGCGCCTGAAGTCGTGGGCTGTACCACCTGGAACATTGTCAAAATAACCGGCGGTGTCTACCGGAATCGGACCTTCGGGTCCGATCTTGGAAGACTTCAGAAGATAAAACTCGATCTCTGGGTGAATGTAAAAAGAAAAACCAAGATCTGAAGCCTTAGCAAGAGCACGTCGCAATACGTTTCGAGGGTCAGCTGCAGCGGGTAAACCGTCTGGTGTTTGAATGTCGCAAAACATGCGAGCTGTTGGGTCTATCTCGCCACGCCAGGGAAGAATTTGAAAGGTACTCGGATCGGGTTGAGCCAGCATATCGGCTTCGTAGGTGCGCGCAAGACCTTCGATTGCGGAGCCGTCGAAACCAAGACCCTCGGCAAATGCACCTTCAACCTCAGCTGGAGCGATAGCCACCGACTTCAAAGTGCCGGCAACATCGGTGAACCATAAGCGAATGAACTTGACTCCCCGCTCTTCGATGGTTCTGAGCACAAAATCGCGCTGCTTATCCATAGAAAATCCTCTCTCTGCCTGCTACTAGGCTAATGGGTATGCCCGCAATTCGCTTAGGTCTGGCGCAAACCAACCCGACAGTTGGTGCAATTGCCGCGAACCTGGCAACTTGTCTGGAGCAAGCCAAACTGGCGCATTCAAAAGGTGTGAACCTGCTAGTTTTTGGTGAACTTGCCGCCACTGGCTACCCAATCGAAGACTTGGCGCATCGCGAAAGTTTTTTGATGGAAACCGAAACGGCGATTAGTACGTTTGCGGCACAACTGTATGCTGCGGGTCTTGGTGAAATGCATGTGGTCATTGGGCATCCGAAATTCGCTTACGACCGAAATACCCCATGGGCAATTGCCCAAAATGCCGCGTCGGTTCTTCATTCGGGCGAAATAGTAGGCAGATATTCCAAACGCCACCTGCCAAACTATTCCGTTTTCGATGAGTATCGAAACTTCATTCCCGGAAACGAAAGTTTCTTCTTCGAAATTGGAGATAAAAAAGCTGGACTCTTGATTTGTGAAGACATTTGGCAAACCGGAGGCCACATTGTTGACTTCGAAGAGGCCAAGCCAAACCTAACTTTGGTTTTGAATGGCTCCCCTTTTGAGCTGGAAAAACTTGATCAACGTGTGCAAATTGCTTCGAAACTTGCCATTCAAACCAATTCAACTGTTGCATACGTAAACCTGGTTGGTGGCCAAGACGACCTAGTTTTTGATGGTGCCAGCTTTGCAGTTGATTCACAAGGCAACTTGATTGCCATGGCTAAGCAATTTGAAGAAGATCTTTTAATTCTGGATGTAACCGAAACCGGCGATGTAAAAACTGTTTCAACTTCGCACCAGGCGGGTTCTACATTCGATCAGGTTTGGCATGCTCTGGTGTTATCGCTGCGTGACTATGTCGAGAAAAATGCATTCCCATCGGTGATTCTCGGGCTTTCGGGGGGCATTGACTCTGCGGTTTGTGCCGCACTGGCCGTTGATGCCATCGGAAGTGACCGAGTTTTCGGCATTAGTTTGCCTAGCCAATACTCATCTGACCACTCGAAGTCAGATGCCGCCGATTTAGCCGAGAGAATTGGCGTGAAACTGAGCGTTCAACCCATTGAGCCAACCTTCCAGGTGATTGAAGACCAGTTGAACCTAACTGGCGTTGCGTCAGAAAACTTGCAAGCCCGAATTCGTGGAATTATTTTGATGGGCCTTAGCAACCAAAATGGTCACCTAGTGCTAACCACTGGAAATAAAACCGAACTTGCCGTTGGCTATTCAACAATTTACGGTGATTCGGTGGGTGGCTTTGCGCCACTGAAAGATGTTGACAAAATACTGGTTTGGAAACTCGCTGAATGGCGAAATGAACATGCTCGGAAAAATGGTTTGGTGCCACCGATACCCCAGAACTCCATCGACAAGGCCCCCTCAGCCGAACTGCGACCAGGTCAAATTGACCAAGATACGCTTCCTGAATACGACATCCTTTGTAAAATTTTGGACCTCTACCTTGTTGAGCGTCTTGGTGCCGAGCAAATAGTTGCAAAAGGCTTTGAGCCTGCTCTGGTGAAGCACATTATGAATCTGGTGAACTCTGCAGAGTGGAAACGCCGTCAAGGCGCTATTGGCCCAAAAATCACCGAAATGTCTTTCGGCCGCGAACGCCGAATGCCAATTACAAACAAATACAGATAGGAGCATCATGGCTGCAGATCAACTTATTTCATCGGGAGGTCCCTGGGAATCAGTGATTGGTTATTCAAGAGCCACCAAGGCTGGCCCTTTCGTTTTTGTTTCAGGAAGCACCGCTACCTTAGATGGTGAACTTCAGCACGAGGGTGACGCATACGGCCAAACGAAAACTGCGTTCGAAGTCATCTCGACAGCGCTGGCCCAAGTTGGTTTCACGCTAGACGACGTTGTTCGAACCAGGGTTTACTTGGCAAACGAGGCAGACATGGATGCGGTTGGCAAAGCACACGGGGAATTGTTCGGCGCAATTCGACCAGCCGCCACAATGCTCGCCGGTATCAAGTTCATCAACCCAAAGATGTTGGTTGAAATCGAAGTTGACGCATACCGCGCATGATCGAACCCAAAAAGATTCGAACCAGCACCCTAGAACAATTCAAGGTGTCAGGTAAAAAATTTGCTTGCCTAACCAGTTATGACCACATGACAGCTCAAATCTTTGACGCTGCCGAAATAGACGTCATTCTGGTTGGTGATTCGGCTGCCGACAACGCACTTGGCTACTCAACTACTTTGCCGATCACTTTAAATGAAATGATTCCGTTTGGTCGTGCAGTTGCCGGCGCGGTAAAGAGGGCCTTGGTGGTGGTTGATTTACCATTTGGAAGCTACGAGGTAAGCCCGCAGCAGGCGCTAGAGAATTCCATTAAGGTAATGAAGCAAACCGCAGCAGATGCCGTCAAACTCGAAGGTGGAGCAACTAGGTCTGACACCATCCAGTTATTGGTAGCAAACGGAATTCCGGTAATGGCGCATCTTGGTTTCACTCCACAGAGCGTTAATACCCTAGGCGGATTCAAAATTCAGGGACGTGGAGCCGGTCACGATGCGCTAATTGAAGATGCTTTAGCGGTTCAAACGGCGGGTGCCTTCGCGGTAGTACTAGAAATGATTCCAGCCGATCTAGCCGCCATTATTAGTGAAAAACTGAGTATTCCAACCATTGGCATCGGCGCAGGGTCTGCAACCGACGGGCAAATACTGGTCTGGACAGACTTTGCGGGATTGTCGGGCGGTAAGCCACGAAAATTCGTTCGCAGATTTGCTGAGATAGGCCAAACCCTTAGCGAAGCGGCCCGTGCCTACAAGGCTGCAGTCGCCGACAGCTCGTTTCCTGCAAAAGAAAACGAATTCGAAAACTAATCTTCTTCAGCCTCTTGGGTCTTCCAATCGGCTGCCCGTTGCCTAATCAGAGCGAGTGCATTGGCCGCTTGCGCCTCAGTTTCGAATGGGCCCACTCTATAAATTGCCGCAGATAGCCTACCTTTCTCGACAATGTTGGTCTTGAGGTTGTACCAAAACTGTTCTGGCTCGGCGGTTTCATCCATGATTTCACCCTTCCACGATTTAGTATGAAGTATGCCTAGGGACGCGAAAACAGGTCATTTGATTCCAGGCAAAATCTCATCGACCCGTGAAGTTCCTAGCTCAATAACTAGGCCAGAATACGTCGGTAAGCGCTCCCCGGCCGTTTTCGAAGGCTCAGACGTAAAGACCCCAGAACAGATTGAAAAAATCAGGAATTCGGGGCGAATCGCAGCCGAGGCAATAGCCCTGGTTGGAAAAAGCTGCGAGCCGGGCATAACCACCGATGAACTCGACCGTATAGCTCACGATTTTCTTATTTCTCAGGGTGCTTACCCGTCAACCCTTGGCTACCGAGGGTTTCCGAAATCTTGTTGCACTTCTCTCAACGAAGTTATTTGTCATGGGATTCCAGATGACACCAAGCTCATAGATGGCGACATAATCAACATCGACATAACTGCTTATTTCGACGGATTTCACGGAGACAGCAACCAAACCTTTCTGGTTGGAACCGTGAAACCCGAAGTGCAAGACCTGGTCGAGCGCACCAGAACCGCCTTAGACCGCGGAATTGCGGCTGTTTTGCCCGGTCGTGAAGTGAATGTGATTGGCCGAAGCATTGAAACTTATGCCAAGCGATTCGGCTATGGCGTGGTTCGTGACTTCACTGGCCACGGTATTGGAGAAAGCTTTCACTCAGGGCTCATCATTCCCCACTACGACTCGGCTCCTGATTATGCAACCGATATGAAGGTCGGCATGGTCTTCACAATCGAACCAATGCTCACACTTGGCACGCACGATTGGCAAATGTGGTCAGACGGATGGACAGTTGTAACCAAAGATCGCAGCATCACAGCGCAGTTTGAACACACCATGGCGGTAACCGAAACCGGTGCCGACATTCTCACACTCGGTTAGTAGGTAGACATTGGCAAAGCATGCAATCGGCATCGACATTGGCGGCACCGGCATCAAGGGCGCCTTGGTTGACCTAAAAGCAGGTGTTGTGATTGGTGATCGAATCAGACATGAAACGCCAGAAGGCGCCAATCCAAATGACGTTGTCGAGGTTGTGCGTAAAATGCTAGCCGAACTGCCAAGAAACCATAGTTCGGTCGGAATCTGCTTTCCATCAATCGTGCGTCACGGGGTAACCCTCTCGGCGGCCAACGTTGCCAAAGACTGGATTGGGCTAGATGCTGCAGCTTTGTTTTCAGAAAAACTGAAACGGCACGTGCACATTTTGAATGATGCCGATGCGGCTGGTGTTGCCGAAATTAAATTTGGTGCCGGTAAAAAAATCAAAGGCACCGTGATGATGACAACGCTAGGCACGGGAATCGGAACGGCACTATTCACGAACGGCGAGCTGGTGCCGAATTGCGAACTTGGGCACCTTGAAATTGGTGGCGTTGATTATGAAACCAAGGCCGCTTATTCAGCCATGGAACGTGAAAATCTGAGTTTTGAAACTTGGGCAAATCGCCTTCAGGTTTATTTCTCAACCTTGGAACGTCTCTTCAGCCCAGATCTTTTTATTGTAGGCGGGGGTATTTCGAAGCAGCACGAACAGTTCTTGCCGCTACTGACACTTAATGCACCAATTGTTCCTGCATCCAAGAGAAATAATGCCGGCATACTTGGCGCTGCTTCGCTGGCCTACAAAATCTCAAAAAATTAGCGGATGGGCCGGCTGATACGCCGGGTTCTGTACCGAAATCGGTGACGGTCATCTATCTAGGAGTTACGTTGCCGTAACCCTCAAGCAATCTACCCGAGAGTAAAGGCGAGCAGCCCACTCTCTGCACGATCTTGCTCCCAGCGAGGTTTACCTAGCCGGCTCGTTCACACGAACCGCTGGTGGTCTCTTACACCACCGTTTCACCCTTACCGTTTTCACGGCGGTCTACTCTCTGTTGCACTTTCTCGCGGGTTACCCCGGGTGGGCGTTACCCACCGCTGCGCTCTGTGGAGCCCGGACGTTCCTCGTCAGTTACCTGCCGCGACCGTCTTGCCGACCCATCCACTTCAACTCTAGGGCTTAGAAAGCTCATGCCAAATGGCTAGTTGAATTGGCAACCACCAATTCTGCGTAATCTTCACCCCAAAAACGAACAATGCTGAGCGAGCAAGGTGCTATCTGGGGTCGCCAATAAGCCGAATCACCGGCTTCGAGAACTTTTCGCAGAATACCCCTCACCGGCATGGTGTGTGAAACCATCACCACCGTTTGCCCCGCAAATGTTGCAAGCAACCGCTGCAGACCGGCGTTGATGCGCTCATCAAACACCTCAAGCGATTCACCGTCAGGTGGGGCAATGTTCCACGAACCTTGCCATTTTGCAAAATGTTCGGGGCTAATGGCAATGGCTTCCTCGTTGGTCAAGCCATCCCACCGACCAAAATGAATTTCAATAAATTCAGGGTAGTTTTCTACTTTCAAACCTAATTTGCTGGCAATGGCCATGCCGGTCTCGTGAGCGCGATTCATGGGCGACGACAATACGGCGGTCGGCACTGGAAGATGCGAATATGGGCCGGTTTTGCCAATCTTGCTAATAAATTCGGCAACGCATTCGGCATCTTGCCTGCCAAGGGATGACAACGGTGGGTTGTCACCATCACCACCAGAGATTCGCTTCGATTCGGTTAGTGCGGTTCGGCCGTGGCGCACTAGGTAAATGGTAGTGAGAGGCTCAGTCACCTTTTGCGGTGCACGAACCGAACTCGGCTTCACCTGGTTAAACTCGGCAACCGCGGCCTGTGGGGCCATTGGTGAACCCTGGGTGAAGGTTGAAATGGAATCCGCCAGTTCATCCATAGCCTTATTCGCTAAAGCGTCAGCCCTGAAATTTTCTTCCCGCGGAATCCATTGAAAAACAACTTCACGCCCGCCAATCAAGTGGTTCGCTTCGATAGCCAGTTGCTGCATATCTGGGTGTTTTATCTTCCAGGTGCCTGACATTTGTTCCACAACGAGTTTGGAATCCATGCGAACCAGTATCTTGGCGGCCTCGTCGAGTTCGAATGCTGCAGTAAGGCCCGATATCATGGCAACGTATTCTGCAACGTTATTCGTGGCAACACCAATAAACTTTGCGATTTCGGCCAATATTTCGCCAGTTTGGGCATCCATGACCACGGCACCGGAACCCGCGGAACCAGGGTTACCCCTCGAGCCTCCATCGGCTTCGACAATGTATTTGAACGTCACTGGCGAACCAAGACCGCCTGGCATTCCGGGCAGTAAACCAAATCGTCAGCTGCGGCCGCGTGTAGGTGGTCTAAATCAACAGCGCCAAGTTGCATGCGACAAGCGCCACACTGGCCGCCAATTAGGCGACCCGCAGCCACACCCTTGGCCGCCCGTCGGTCATAAATTGCCGCTAACTCCGTGCCAATACCGGCATGAAGTTGCAAACGATCATTTGCAATGCGATCTAACTCGGCACGCAGTTCAAGCAATTTTGCCTCGGCAGCAGATTCTGCGGCAGTTAGTGCATCGCTGGCACCACGGTGGCGAATTCCGATTTCATCAAGTTGACCCTGTAAGTCATCCTGGTTCTCAAGCAAAGCCAACTCGGCATCTTCTAGCTCTGATTTGCGCTTTGCAAGGGTTGCCAGCTCAGATTCAATACCTTGAATGTCTTTAGCGGATGAGCTCGAGTTCAATCGATCTTTGTCTTTACTGATTCTCTGCTCGACAGTTGCAAGGTCTGCCTCCGCACGCTCAAGTTCTGTCTGATTTGATTCAAATTGATTTCTCGCGGTTAGAAACTCGGCAGCCAAAGCCGAATATTGCACCCTGAGTTCGGCAACATCTGCACCACCGATTATTGCCTGAATCTGTGATTGAAGTTGGTAAACCGTCTGGTCCAGTTGAACCAGGTTCAAAATGCTTTCGCTCTGATGCTGTGTAATTTTCATTTGAAATCTAACCTATTGGGTAACAGTGAAATCCCATGCATCGGTTCGCACTTCACTCATTAAGAAATTAACATCGCTGACGGCATTTGAAAGCTGCTGGGCAGCTACCGGCAACCAAAGCGATTCGCTTGCCCAGTGTGAAACGTCAATCAAACTAAGGGTCGATGAGGCTTCTCTGGCTTCTTGAACAGGGTGATGACGAAGGTCTGACGTAATGTAAACATCGGCACCGGCAGCTGTGGCTGCCGAGATAAATGCATCTCCGGCTCCACCGCACAGAGCAACAGTTTCAATTGGCTGATCGTAGTCGCCACCAACGCGAATTCCGCTTGCCGTAGGCGGCAATAGCCGGCCGAGCGCGAGGGCCAATTCTCCAAGAGTTATAGTTCGACTAAGTTTGCCGATGCGGCCATGCCCAATTTCATTACCGTTTGTTGGCGCCAAAGCTCGCACACTTTGCAGCCCCAAACTTTTCGCAAAGATATCGCTAACGCCGTTTTCAACTATGTCAGCATTAGTGTGTGCAGCGAATATCGCCACCGAGTTTTCGATGGCAGAGGTAAGAAGTTTTCCCTTTGGTGCTACAATAGCCACCGACGTGACCCCTCGAAGCAAAAATGGATGATGAGCGAAAATTAGCTGACAGTTTCTATCGAGGGCTTCGTTCAATACCGAAGCCGTGACATCTACGCTCAGCAAAACATTTGTTATCGGCTGCTCGGGATTGCCGGTTACCAAACCAGGGGCATCCCACTCATCGGCAAGGTTTTGAGGCCATAGCCGATTTGCCTCGTGAACAATTTGCTCTAACTTGGCAACCATTGCTAGAAAGGCACGTTGTTCAGATCGTTCCTGCGATTTTCAATGGCAAGAACTTCGGCTTCTTGACGCTTGATGCGGCTAATGCCAAATGCAACTGGAACCAATGCTGAGATCAGGAATGAAAAAGCCAACCCCAACTGAGCCTGTTGCCAGAAGCTAGCGGTTGGCAAGACCCGAATGAAGTAGCCAACCCAGGCAACACCTGCCCCGCCACTGGTTACAAATCCAAGGCCAACCGCCACTGAAACTAAGAAGCCTGTCAGATTTACCCAATTAAATGATTTATAGATGCCATACGAACGCTGAAGCGATACCTCGTGGTAGGCGATGCGTCGAATCAAAACTTCAGAGACGAAGCTTCCCGTCCAACCAAGAAGAATTACTCCAGCAACGGCAAGATAGTCGCCAATCAGAGCCCAAGCTGAATGTTTATTAACGAACAATGCCAGCGAACCGGCGAGAACGAGAACCGCAACAACGACGGTTAGGGTTCTGCGTTCAACCCTCAAACCAATGCCATTCAGTGCAGAAACCAGCGAGCTAATTCCGGAAAGTAATAGGGCAATCGCAGACACCGTCAGCAAGCCACAAACAACAGTCGTCATCCATTGCGATTTGGCAAGTTCAGAAACCAGATTAAGGCCTGAAGTTTTTACATTTTGCGCCAACAAAATGCCAAGGGAACCGCTAACCAGCGGTAACAATGTGAAGCCAAGGAACGCAAAACCGAAAACCTTAAAGCCGCTTGAGGTAGAAGAAACGTCTTGAGAGAAATCTGCTGCAGCATTTGACCACAATCCGCCCAAGGCAGCAAAAATACCTAGCCCTGCCGAAATCACGAGCCACCAGCTCTCGTTCTGATTAGTGAACAGATTTGAAATATTCACATTGGATTGACCGATTACCAACAGTGGAGACGCTAGCCCAATTAGTGCCAGCACTTGCTGAGCACGATAAGTAATCCTGTTTCCAAAAATTGAAATGATGGCGGGAACGGCTATCAGTGAAGCTAAAACCGGTAGAGCCCAAACCAGGTATGGCGAAGAAGTTGAAACTAGAAGTTGGCGTTTGAATCCGATTGAAAAAAGATGACCATCTAGAAGTTGAAGAGCCGCCAAACCAAAAACTGCAAGAGCAACAAGTTTGATAACGCTCACTGCAATTCCTGGAATAAGGTTTCCAAAAACTCCGAAGGTTGCGCGTGAAAGCGTTAGCGTCGGCAAGCCAGAGCGCTTTCCTGCAACGGCGCCAACAGCTACTACTACCCCTGAAGCCAAGACTCCTAGCGCGAGCGCGAGAAAAGCCTGAAGCTGGTGCAGCCCAAGTTGGCCCAGCAGAAAACCCAA
>CANFOX010000039.1 GCA_947448845.1 Microbacteriaceae bacterium
AGATCTACAGATCGTGATGCTAACGGTTTTTGTAACTTCAACTTTTGGCATGAATTACCAGATTTTCAACGCACTGATGTCTACCATTGAGTTTCATAAAGGTCCGGCTGAGTTTGGGGTACTTGGCACATTCCTTGCCGTTGGTTCATTATCGGGCGCGCTTTTGAGTTCACGATTCGAAAGAAATCGTGTGCCAAGGCGAATAATGCTAGGTGCCATCTGCTTTGGTTTACTTCTAACCGCTTTAGCGATGATGCCAAACTACCTGAGTTATTCGCTGGCACTGCCATTCGGTGGCTCAGTTGCTTTGCTAACGCTTATTTCTGCCAATTCCTATGTGCAAACCACCACAGAATCACATATTCGAGGCCGCATAATGGGCATCTACCTCACTGTGTTCCTTGGAGGTAATCCATTCTTCTCGCCTGTAATCGGTTGGCTTGCAGATAGCTTTGGAATTCGCACAACTATTGCAGCTTGCGGATTGCTTGTAGTTGTTTCGACCTTCGCGCTGCTAGTCATCTACAGCTCACGCAGAAAGAGACAAATCGCAACCACCGGTGATGGGCCAACAGTTGCGATTGACATTATCTAACTCGGGTAGCGTGAAATTTCCCGTGGCAATGAAATGAAAAAACCCGCCATTTCTGGCGGGTTTTCCCCTATGGGTGGAGACTAGGGGGGTCGAACCCCTGACCCCCTGCTTGCAAAGCAGGTGCTCTACCAACTGAGCTAAGTCCCCGTTCGGGAGCCCTTGCGTGGCAAGAGCTTCCTGGTGGGCCTAGGAGGACTTGAACCTCCGACCTCTTCATTATCAGTGAAGCGCTCTAACCACCTGAGCTATAGGCCCGTAGAGCAAATCCAACTTTACTCTCTTTGGGCCTAATGCTCAAACCGGCCAGACTTTATTCGTTTGTGAAACCTACCGAAAGCCCGCCGGTCAGGCGTGCAATGGCGTTGTAAACCAGTGCCAAAACACCTGAGAACAGGGTTCCGAGCACAATGTTGAAAATCGAAATGGTGGCAGCGAATGACAGAACTCGAGCCAGGCTTAATTGAGCACCAACATCCACATTTCCACCGGCACCGATAACGCTGTTCAGAAGGCTATTTAAGCTCGAGAACAAACCGGTGTTTGCAACTACCAGCCACAAAAAGAAGAAGCCAATAATGGTTGCAATGCCAAGACCAATCTCAACCATGAGGCCCATGCGCACCGCCGACCAGAAATCGATCTGCACTAGCTTTAGGCGCACTTGCTTCACGTTTGGAACGTTGCGGCGCTTTAGGTTCATCATGCGGTTGACCATTGCTTATTCCTTTTCAGCCGAATCCGAAGTTTCTTCGGTTTCATCGGGCTCTGATAAACCCTCGTTGTTCGATTCTAGATTGCGTTCGGTGTTTCTAGCCAACCCAATGATGCTGTCTTCAGATTCGAAGCGGGCAAAAACAACACCCATGGTGTCGCGACCGCGAGCCGGAACTTCTGCAACCGACGAACGCATCACCTTTCCACTGGCGAGAACTACCAAAACCTCGTCATCGTCAGCAACGATGATGGCGCCAACTAAGTCACCGCGTTTTTCGTCAATTTTTGCAACCTTGATTCCCAATCCGCCTCGGTTTTGAGTTCGGTATTGAGTGACGTCGGTTCGCTTCGCGTAGCCTCCTTCTGTTGCAATGAAAACGAAACCTGCGTCTGAAATTACAGAAACCGAGAGCAACTGGTCGTTTCCTTTGAAGTGCATTCCGATGTTTCCAGAAGTGTCACGACCCATTGGGCGAAGCGATTCATCGCTAGCCGAGAAGCGAATCGACATTCCCTTTCGAGAAACCATCAGTAGATCGTCGTTCTCTGAAGCCAGCATTGCCGAAATCAATTCGTCACCTTCGCGAAGCTTGATGGCGATGATTCCACCAGAACGTGCGGTGTCATAGGAATCCAGGGTAGTTTTCTTTACCAAACCACTTCTGGTTGCCAAGATCAGGTACGGTGCCTGGGTGTAATCCTTGATATCTAGCACCTGGGCGATTTGTTCATCCGGCTGCAATGCCAACAGGTTAGCTACGTGCTGACCCTTCGCGTCGCGGCCAGCTTCTTGAACTTCGTATGCCTTGGCGCGGTAAACGCGGCCCTTGGTGGTGAAGAACAACAACCAGTGGTGTGTTGTGGTTACGAAGAAGTGCTCAACGATGTCGTCGGCGCGAAGTGACGCGCCCTTAACACCTTTGCCACCGCGGTGCTGCGAGCGGTAGTTGTCGCTGCGAGTGCGTTTTATGTAACCACCGCGGGTAACGGTAACCACCATCTCTTCTTCTGGAATGAGATCCATCGCAGTTACATCGCCATCGAAGCCCATAAGAATTTCTGTGCGACGCTCGTCACCGTGGCGGGCAATGATGTCGTCAAGCTCTTCACTCACGATTGAACGTTGGCGAACCGGGTCGGCAATGATGCTTTGGTATTCGGCAATCAGGCGCTCAAGTTCGGCGGCTTCATCGATGATCTTCTGGCGCTCCAGTGCGGCTAGCTGGCGCAACTGCATGTTCAGAATTGCGCGCGCTTGCAGGTCGTCGATGTCGAGCAGCTTAATGAGGCCTTCGCGAGCAACCTCGGCGTTTTCGCTTCGGCGAATCAGTGCGATTACCTCATCTAGGGCATCGAGAGCCTTTAGGTAACCGCGCAAAATGTGCGCACGTTCTTCAGCCTTGCGCAGTCTGAACTGGGTTCGGCGAACAATCACTTCAATCTGGTGAACAATCCAGTGGGTTATGAACTGGTCAATGGTTAGCGTGCGGGGAACACCATCAACTAGTGCCAACATGTTGGCGCTGAAATTTTCTTGAAGTTGAGTCTGTTGGTAAAGGTTGTTCAACACCACCTTTGCGACGGCATCGCGCTTGAGCACAATGACCAAACGCTGGCCGGTTCGACCAGAAGTTTCATCACGGATGTCGGCAATACCGGCGAGCTTGCCTTCTTTCACAAGGTCGGCAATCTTGGTGGCCAAGTTGTCTGGGTTTACCTGATATGGAAGTTCTGTAATTACAAGACAGGTGCGGTTTTGTAATTCTTCGATTGAAACCACCGCGCGCTGGCGAATTGAACCTCGACCGGTTCGATAAGCCTGTTCGATTCCGCTTCTGCCCAAAATGGTTGCACCTGTGGGGAAATCTGGCCCCTTGATGCGCTCGATTAGTGCGTTTTGTAATTCCTCTGCGGTGGCATCTGGGTTCTTTAGGGCCCACTGGGCACCTTCGGCAACTTCGCGCATATTGTGTGGCGGAATGTTTGTGGCCATACCAACTGCAATACCAACCGAACCGTTTACCAGCAGGTTTGGGAAACGGCTTGGAAGAACAGTTGGTTCTTGGGTGCGACCATCGTAGTTGTCTTGAAAATCAACGGTATCTTCGTCGATATCGCGAACCATTTCGAGCGCAAGAGTTGCCATGCGGCACTCGGTGTAACGCGGGGCCGCAGCAGGGTCGTTACCTGGCGAGCCAAAGTTTCCCTGACCGGCAACCAGTGGGTAACGCAAGTTCCAGTCTTGAACCAACCGAACCAAGGTGTCGTAAATAGCCGAGTCACCGTGGGGGTGGTACTGACCCATTACATCGCCGACTACGCGCGAGCACTTTGAGAATTGCTTGTCTGGTCGGTAACCACCATCGAACATTGCATAGATTACGCGGCGGTGAACGGGTTTCAAACCATCGCGCACGTCTGGAAGTGCTCGGCCCACGATAACGCTCATTGCGTAGTCGAGGTACGAGCGCTGCATTTCGACCTTTAGGTCGACCTCTTCAATGTTGTCGATAAGTTTTTGTTCGTCAGCCATTTGATTCCTCTCGCACCTCCTAGATATCTAGGAAGCGCACATCCTTGGCGTTCTGCTGAATAAAAGTGCGTCGGGCGTCAACATCTTCGCCCATCAGGGTGCTGAAAACTTCGTCGGCCAGGGCGGCTTCGTCGAGCGTAACTTTCAGCAAGGTGCGAGTGTTTGGGTTCATAGTGGTTTCCCAAAGCTCGTCGTAATCCATTTCGCCCAGACCCTTGTAACGCTGAATCGAGTTTTCTTTCGGAATCTTGCGCCCAGCGGCTTGACCAGCGGCCAATTGGCGATCGCGTTCTTCGTCGCTGTAAACGAACTCGTGCTCGGCGTTGCTCCATTTGATGCGGTAGAGCGGTGGCTGTGCCAGGTAAACGTAGCCGTGTTCAATCATGGGGCGCATGTACCTAAATAGCAGAGTCAAAATCAATGTGCGGATGTGCTGCCCATCAACATCGGCATCTGCCATCAAAACGCACTTGTGATAACGAATTTTCGTGATGTCGTATTCGTCACCGATGCCGGTTCCGAATGCGGTTATGAGCGCTTGAACTTCGGTGTTAGCCAGAGCGCGGTCGAGGCGGGCTTTTTCTACGTTCAAGATTTTTCCGCGAAGCGGCAAAATGGCTTGAGTTTCAGGGTTTCTACCGCGAACTGCCGAACCACCCGCCGAGTCACCCTCAACAATGAAGATTTCAGAAACTACCGGGTCGCTACTAGAGCAGTCGCGCAGTTTTCCTGGCATGCCGCCAGATTCAAGTAGACCCTTGCGGCGGGTTGCCTCGCGGGCCTTGCGGGCGGCCTGTCTCGCGGCAGCAGCCTGAATGGCTTTGCGAATGATGTCTTTGGCAACGCTTGGGTTGCGCTCCAGCCAGTCGCCCAACTGATCGTTCACAACTTTTTGCACGAACGCCTTGGCTTCGGTGTTGCCAAGCTTGGTTTTAGTTTGGCCCTCAAACTGAGGTTCACTGAGTTTCACCGAAATCACCGCGGTCAGGCCTTCGCGGCAGTCGTCACCGGTTAGGTTCTCATCCTTCTCTTTCAAGAGGTTGGCGCCGCGGGCGTATTTGTTCAGCAGCGTGGTTAGTGCCGTGCGAAAACCTTCTTCGTGGGTTCCACCCTCATGAGTGTTGATGGTGTTCGCATATGTGTGAACCGATTCGTTGTAGGCGTTGGTCCACTGCATGGCCAGCTCAACCGACATGTTCTTTTCGTTGGTCTCAGACTCAATCGAAATAATCTCTTGGTTCACAATTTCGGTCTTTTTTGAGTGGTTGAGATATTCAACGTAATCAATCAGACCGCGCTCATATAAATAGGTGTCGGTGCGATCGTTTCGCTCATCGGTGAGCGAAATCTGCAATCCCTTGTTCAAGAAGCACATTTGTTGAAAGCGCTGACGCAGCGTTTCGTAATCATATTCAACAGTTTCGAAAATTTCATCGTTGGCCAGAAACTCGGTCATGGTTCCGGTGAACTTGGCTTCAACGGTTTTCTTTAGCGGTGCATCTGGAACACCATTTTGGTAACTCTGGGTCCACAGGAACCCGTCGCGCGCAACCGCAACGTTCAGCTTCTTCGAAAGCGCATTAACCACTGATGCGCCAACGCCGTGAAGGCCACCAGAAACCGCGTAACCGCCGCCGCCGAATTTACCTCCGGCATGCAAGATGGTTAGAACTACCTGAACGGTAGAAATCTTTTCGGTTGGGTGCTCTTCAACGGGAATTCCGCGGCCGTTGTCTTGAACGCGAATGTAGCCGTCTTTGGTAATGGTGACCTTGATTTCGGTGCAATAGCCAGCAAGAGCCTCGTCTACCGAGTTGTCGACAATTTCATAAACCAGGTGGTGAAGACCACGGGGGCCGGTTGAACCGATGTACATTCCCGGGCGTTTGCGAACCGCCTCGAGCCCCTCAAGAACTTGAATCGCGCCTGCGTCGTAAGTGTTCTCGTTTTTTTCCATATTAAATTGGTGCTCCATTTCTTGCGGTTAGAGCCACAGAAAAGCACCTAGTTGATGACTTAAATTCGGGTTATCTAACCCTTTGATTCTACCTTTTTTGGCGAAATTAGGGGCTAACCGTAGGTGTCGCGTGGGCCTCTGCCTGGAACGCTTCGCAAACCTTTTTTCCAGCTTGGGGCAGCTGGCCCTGAAAACTTCAATGAGTCAATCTCGAGGTTCGAAAATTCCGCGCGAATTCGCTCGAGAATTTGTGGTTCCATGAGCCGCAACTGCGCCGCCCAAGCCGTGCTCTTGCAACGAATGTGCAGCACCCGATTAGAGAGAACTTCGGGGCTGGAACTTGCTGCGTTGGTTTCGCCAACCACTTTTGCCCAACCGGCAAATAGATCTGCCTCGCCAAGCTGGGTCTCCCAGTTAAAATCTCGAATCAGGTTGTCTATGGTTGCGCCAGCCAAAATTGGGTCACGCCCCGATTCAAATGGCTTCGAGGTTTTGTTTTTCGACTTCTCAACCCTGCGCTTGGCATCTTTTGTCATTCGACCGGTAATTGCCTCTCGCATAGCGAAGTAAAACTTCTGGGCGAAATCGTCAGCCAACAGTCACCACCCCCTGCTTCACCTGCAACTGATTGGCGGCAAGCTCATCAGGCACGTCGTTTGCTACCGCAGCCGTAATCAAAACCTGTTCGTTCAATTTGACCATTCCGGCCAAACGTTTTCGTCGTTCATCATCAAGCTCAGCGAATACGTCATCCAAAATCAAGATGGGGTCACCGGTGTTGCTATTTTCTTTCAAAAGCTCAACGGATGCCAAACGAAGAGCGAGCGCCAAACTCCAAGATTCGCCGTGACTGGCATAACCTTTCGCCGGAAGCGCTCCGAGTTCTATGCGAAGTTCATCGCGCTGCGGCCCAATAAGCGTCAACCCGCGCTCGAGTTCTTTTTTTCGCACCTCGGCAAGTTTCTCGTGAAACATTGCTTCAATTTCATCGCGATCGCTGGTGGTAAGACTTGGCAATTCTTCTTCGTCTTCATCGAAACTGGCTGCGAGCACCGAAGATTCAATTGTTAGCCTAGGTTCGTTGTTGCTGGTGGCAATGGCCTGATAGGCAGCGAAAACGTGTGGCTCGAGCTTTGCAACTAGCGCTACTCGGTTGGCGATTATTTCGCTTCCCAACTTCACTAACTGTTCATCCCAGGCATCAAGAGTTGAAAGGGCGCTACCAGCAGTTTTGGTTTGTCTTGCCGATTTCAGCAAAGAGTTACGCTGTTTTAGCACCCGGTTGTAGTCGCTGTAAACGCCAGCCAATCGCGGAATAGCTTGAATCACTAGTTCGTCAACAAAATCGCGGCGGTTCGATCGATCGCGCTTCACTATATCCAAATCTTCTGGAGCAAATGTAACGGTCGTTACTAAACCAAGCACGTCGCGAAACTTGTTAGATTTCGAGCGATTGACCGATGCGCGATTTTGGCCCTCGCGGTTCAACTCGAGTTCAACGGAAACTTCGCGATTGTCTACCCCAACCATCGCCCGAATCACGGCTTGAGGTTTACCACTTTGAATTAGTGGCAGGTAGCCAGCCACTCGGTGAGAACCGAGGGTTGAAATAAAACGGATGGATTCCACCAGGTTCGTTTTACCTTGCCCATTTTGGCCAACAAGAATTGTGATTCCTGGTTGAAAATCAAGATTGGTGTGCGAGTGGTTTCTGAAGTCAACTAGCTCAAGGTGTTTGATAATCACAAAAACCTAATCGCTTCTTAAAGAAGGTTTGGTTGCAATAGGTAGCGATAACTATCAACGGCATCTTTTGAACCGTGGTTAGAAATCAAAACCGGCCCCGGCTTGTTTGGGTTAGGGCTCTTGGTGAATCCAATTTTTATGAATTCTGTAGTTACACCAGAAATGCCGTCAAGCAAGAAGTTGGGGCGAAGCTTCACTTTGAGATCGTCACCGGTGAGTTCAATTCCAATGGTTTCACTTACCTGGGCATTTTGACTGGCACCTTCGATGTTCAAGTTCTCGCCATTGAAGTTCATAACTAGTGCTTGGTCACCAACAACCACCAGCGCCGCACGCCTAATGGATTCAATCAGTTCTTGCTTGTTAATAATTGCGAAGTGATCAATGTTTTCTGGAAACAATTCTCGAAGCGCGGGCAGGCTGGTCTTTAAGAGCGCAAAAGTTACTACTTTGCTGTCGCTTGCAAATGAGATTCTGTAGGCATCAGCCTTGGTGGTAATCGTTACTTCACCTTGATTTGAAAAAGTTTTTGCAATTTCACCAAGCATGCGGGCCGGAACCAGTGCGTCTAGGTCTGTGATTGCCTTGCCTGATTTCCACTTCATCTCGTCAATAGCCACTCGGTAGCGGTCGGTTGCAAGTAGAGAGATTTTCTCGCCGCTGGTGTTGAACAAAACACCGGCATACATTGGCACGTCTTTGGCAGCAGCGTTAGCAACCTTGTGGATGGCCTCACCAAGTTCGTGACCATCAACCACACCGGTGGTTCCTTCGAGTGGTGGTGCCACAAGTGACTTGGCAATGTCCATGGTTTGCAATGTGAACTTTGATCCGGCACAAGAAAGATTTACTTGATTCTTTTCTGCATCTAGCGTTACCGAGCTGTTTGGCAGTTTGGTAACAATCTCAAGCAGCAGTCGACCTGGAATTAAAACCGAACCAGGTACTTCAACATTGGCAACTATTTCGATGCTTCCAGAGGTGTCATCTTCGACAACCGAAAGTTTTACTGTTTTGCCATCTGCGTCGATGCGAACACCAGAGGTCTGTTCGCCATCCCGATTTCTAGGGTTCAAAAGTCGAACCGCAAACGACACGGCGTTACTCAAAACGTCGTTGTTGACTTGAAACTTCAAGGTTCTGCCGATCACTTAGCGAATGGTTTGGTCTTTTATCTTGGCACAAAATCAAACTTTGAAAGTGGCGGGTTTCTGTGATTTCACTTTTACCTACAACAAGTTGTTATTCAGATAGATATTTCTTTAATTTAATTCATTATTAGTAATAGCAATTGTTGAAACTGTTGGTAACTCGCGCTTCAGTAGTAAATGACAAAAAACTACAACGGTGAAAGTTGTTTACACAGCTGTATATAAATCTGTGTATAACTTTACGAATTGTGAATTGAGTTTTGTGATTTACATATGATTCTGATGATTTCCGACAGGTTATCCACAGAAATTATCAGTTTTACACATTTTTAAATTTTTTGGTTTTTCAGCTTATTTAGAATCTCGGTTACCTGGTTGTAGACCGATCTGCGTTCTTGAATGTAGTTGTTTACCTTCTTGCAGGCATACATAACAGTGGTGTGATCACGATTACTAAATAGCTGACCAATCTTTGGAAGTGATAGCTGTGTTTGTTCGCGAATTATGTACATAGCAATCTGCCTGGCCATAGCAATGGCTTGCTGGCGGGAACTTCCGTAAATTTCATCGGGGCTGATGTTGTAGTAATCAGCCACAACTTTAATGATGTCAACCGGCGCATAAACACTGGTCTCACCAATAGGAACTATGTCTTTCAGAATGGTTTGCACTAGTTGAAGGTCAACCGGGCTTCTATTTAGGTTGGCATAGGCAGTCACACGAATAAGAGTTCCTTCGAGTTCGCGAATGTTGGATGAAACGCGTTCTGCCATATATTCAAGAATTTCGTCTGGCACTCGAAGCTTTTCGTTCTCTGCTTTTTTGCGAAGAATGGCGATGCGTGTTTCTAGTTGAGGCGCCTGAATATCGGTTAGCAAACCCCATTCGAAGCGACTAAGCATGCGATCTTCAAAGCCTTCTAATTGTTTCGGCGGTAGGTCAGAGGTGATGACAACTTGTTTGTTGTGATCGTAAAGAGTGTTGAAGGTGTAGAAGAAAGCTTCCTGGGTTTCTTCTTTACCTTGTAAGAACTGAATGTCATCGATTAGCAGTACGTCGATTTCTCGGTAGGTCGACATGAACGTAGATTGACGGTTGTTTTGAATCGAGTTGATGAAGTCATTGGTGAATTCTTCGCTCGAAACATAGCGAACTTTCAACTTAGGTCTTAGGTTTAGCGCGTAGTGACCAATCGCGTGCAGCAGGTGAGTTTTACCCAAGCCCGATGAGCCGTAAATAAACAGCGGGTTGTAAGACTGAGCAGGAACTTCGGCAACGGCAAAGGCTGCAGCATGAGCGAAGCGATTAGATTCACCGGTAACAAAGTTGTCGAAGGTGTAACGAGGGTTCAGTCGATTCTCAGCGGTAGCTTCAGATGCTCCTCTGCGCGATAGGTCTGCAGGTTCTGGCAAAGGGGCCGCTAAGGTTTCGGATTCGGGGTTTTGAGTTTCGAAAGATGGCTCAATGTTGGGGTTGACCACCACGGCGAATTGGGTGGGCCCGCCAAATTCGGTATTCGGTTGCATTGCAGAGAGCAGATTGCCGCGAAGTTTTACGTCGATCATGCTTCTGGCGAGGTCGCTTGGCACCTCAAGGTAGAAGGTGTCGCCAATTACCCCCTTAGGTGTGACCAGGTTGACAAAACCCTTAAGTTGGGGGGTGATGGCTTCGTCGTCGGCGAGCCGATTAAGAATTGACTGCCAGAGGCCGCCGGCAACTTCTTCATCTGACATTTTTTATGCTTTCTTTCAGGATGGAATGGCTATCTTCGACCAACTTCTTCACAAATAATCCCCCTTGTGGAATATCTGTGGAAAACCATTCGTATCCCTGTAAATCACTAGGCTATAGAACCGTTGATTGATTGATTCAAGCGCATAAAATCTTGGAAATCAAATTATTTTTGTAACAATTATCCACAGGCAAGAAATAATAATTTCTTTTAATAATTGGATGTCAAAATCACCATAATAATTGGACTTGACCCAGTTCGCACTCAACCATTAGGTTTAATAGGTTGCTTGGCCTTTGGAACGTGGTCGGCAATACCAGCTAAGTCCGAAAAGACTCATCAAATTTTGTTCCCCACGGAGTGATTACAAATGTCAAAGCGTACCTTTCAGCCGAACAACCGTCGTCGTGCCAAGACCCACGGCTTTCGTGCCCGCATGAAAACCCGTGCCGGTCGTGCGATCCTGGCTGCTCGCCGTCGCATTGGCCGCAAAGAACTTTCGGCCTAAACAAAACCTTGCTGCCAAGTCAGCACAGAATAAAGTCTGGCGAAGACTTTCGATTTGTTATGCGCACCGGTCTCAGAGCACCTGCGCCTGAATTCACAGTGTTTGCCAGCAAAGAGATCACCTCAAGCATCAGATTTGGCTTTGTTATTAGCAAAGCTGTTGGGTCAGCGGTGAAAAGAAACCGAATCA
>CANFOX010000040.1 GCA_947448845.1 Microbacteriaceae bacterium
ATAAACGTGTCTGGCCACCGGCTCTCAACCGCCGAACTGGAATCGGCTCTCGTGGCCCACCCGTGGGTGGCTGAAGCGGCTGTGGTTGGTGCTGCCGATGAGGTAACCGGCCAGGCGCTGGTTGCGTTCGTGATTCTGCGCGAAAGCCACAAGAGCGAAGTAACCAGCGAGGCCGATGTGAGCAAGGCACTGCGCGAACACGTGGCTAAAGAGATTGGGGCGATTGCTCGCCCCCGCCAAATAATGGTCGTGGCCGAGCTGCCAAAAACCCGCTCTGGCAAAATCATGCGCCGGTTGCTTCGCGACGTTGCCGAGAACCGCACCATTGGCGATGTGACTACCTTGGCTGACTCATCGGTGATGTCTCTGATTCAAGGCAAACTGGCAGCAGGCGCCACCGACTAGTTTTTAGGTTTGTTACTTGAACTCAGCGATGAGTTCAACCTCGACTGCCGAATCAAGTGGAAGCACCGTTACGCCAACTGCGCTTCTGGCGTGAACGCCGGCTTCGCCGAAAACTTCGCCGAGAAACTCGCTGGCACCATTAATGACTCCGGGCTGCCCAGTGAACTCTGGCACTGAAGCAACGAAGCCAACCACCTTAACGATGCGCACGATGCGGTCGAGGTCGCCAATGGCAAGCTTGGCGGCGGCTAGGGCATTCAGCGCGCAAAGTCGCGCAAGTTCTTTGGCTTTGGCCGGTTCAATCAAACCCGCCGCTTCGCCAACCTTGCCAGCAGCCGGTAGCGCACCGCTTACAAAAGGCAACTGACCACTGGTGAAAACCAGGTTTCCGGTTACTACGGCCGGGGTGTAAGCGGCTACCGGCTTGGCAACCTCGGGTAGTGGAAACCCAAGTTCAACTAAGCGGGCTTCGATGCGGCTCACGCTGCAACCTCACGCTTGAAAAAGGCTACGAGACCGCCCTCAGGGCCGGTCACAATCTGCACTAGCTCCCAGCCATCCACGCCCCAGCTATTGAGAATCGCGGTGGTGTTATGAATCAGTAAAGGAGTTGTGGCGTATTCCCACTTCGACATCTACAGGTTCCTTTCAGAGTTTGCAGGTAACCTAGAGTCTATGTCTGCACCAAGTTCACTTTTTGGCAAAATCGCAAAGTTCGTTGGCCTAAGCGCCATCGCAGGCGTTTTGGGGGTTGCCGTTTCGGCACCATCGTTGGTGGTTGGGGGCTTCTTCTTCTCAACCGGTATCTCGGTTTTCGAAAACCTACCCGACTACATTAAGCCGGTAAACGGCTCAGACGCATCGACCATCTATGCCAAGCAAAACGGTCAAGACGTAAAGATTGCAAGTTTCTACGACGAGAACCGCATCTCGGTTCCATTCAACGAGATTTCACCAAACGTGATCAACGCAGTGGTTTCCACCGAAGACCCTCGCTTTTTCGAGCACGGTGGTGTTGACGTTATTTCGCTTCTTCGCGCAACTTTGACCAACGTTTTGCAGGGCGGTGGCGGCCCTGGTGGCTCTACCATCACCATGCAATATGTGAAGAACAGCCTGGTTGAAGCCGCAGTTTTGTCGGGCAATAAGCAAGCCATCGCAGATGCCACTGCTGTGAGCATCGACCGCAAACTACGCGAAATGCGCCTGGCTATTGCTCTCGAAAAAGTTCAGAGCAAGCAAGACATTCTGGCCGGTTACCTGAACCTCTCATTCTTCGGTAACCAAATCAACGGAATCGAAGCGGCAAGTAACTATTACTTCGGCGTTCACGCGAAAGACTTGTCGATTCCGCAGGCTGCCATTCTCGCTGCCATGCTCAAGTCTCCGAACGACTACAAGCCAGACAACCCTGCCAACCTCGATCGCGCAAAAGCTCGTCGTGACTACGTAATCGACAACATGAAGGATGCCGGTTACATCTCTGGCGATGAAGCCAACACGGCGAAGAACACACCGATTACGGTAAACCTTCAGCACACCCCTAGCGGCTGTGAGGCCGACCAGAAATCAGCGTTCTTCTGTGACTTCGTAGTCTGGACGATTCGTAACAGCCCAGAGTTTGGCCCAACCCAAGCCGACCGCGAAAAGCTGCTAAAGCGCGGTGGGCTTGAGATTCACACCACCATGGATGTTGATGTTCAAACCACTGCCGACCGTGCCAGCAAGATTTGGGCACCACCTTCAAACGCTTACGGAATCGGTAGCGCCAGCGTTTCGGTGCAGGCGGGCACGGGCAAGATTCTGGCGATGGCCGAAAACCGCATTTACGACCAAACCAACAGCGGCAAAATTGGCCACACCTCGGTGAACTACGCTGCCGACAAGGCATACGGTGGTTCTTCTGGTTTCCAATCGGGTTCGACCTACAAGATCTTCACCCTTGGCCAATGGCTAACTACCGGTCACCACCTAAACGACCACGTTGATGGTCGAGTGCGCACCTGGAATGCATCAGATTTTTCGGCACGCTGTGGTTCACTGGTTGGAACCTGGCGCCCGAACAACATCACAAAAGAACCAGAAGATCTCACTGTGATGAAGGCAACATCTATGTCGGTAAACACGGCATTTGCTTCCATGGCCTCGCAGCTTGACCTCTGCGACATTCGTGATCTGGCTCAGCGCTTTGGCGTGCACCGTGCCGACGGCACCGAACTGCTCTACTACCCATCTTCTGTGATTGGCGTTAACGAACTTTCACCACTTACCATGGCCGCTGCCGAAGCAGGCATTGCCAACCACGGCATTTACTGCACTCCGATTGCCATTGAAAGCGTTACCGTTCGAGCCACCAACAGCGTTCTGCAGGTGCCCCAGAGTCAGTGCTCTCAGGCGGTAAGCCCTGAGGTTGCTGCCGGAATGACCTATGCCATGCAGGGCGTAATCAACGGCGGAACCGGTTCCGCATCAAGCACCGGCGACGGAACCCCGCTGGCCGGTAAGACCGGAACGACAGACTCTGGTGTTCACACCTGGATGACCGGATTCTCATCTGCCGTTGCCACTGCCACCTGGGTTGGAAACGTGGTTGGCGCGAAGTCGCTTTCCGGAATTCTGCTGAACAAGAAAGCAGCCAACACGGTTCGTCACGACATTTGGCGCACCATTATGCAAACCGTGAACAAGCTCTACCCTGGCTCAAAGTTTCCGATGCCACCGAGCACCATGATTGACGCCTCAATGATTGCCGTTCCGGCAACTGTTGGAACAGCGCCAGACGCGGCAGCTCAGGCCATCACCGCCGAGGGTTTGAGCGCCAAAGTTGTTGTTACACCGGTTGGCTCGATTCAGCCAAAGGGCACCGTTGCCAAGACCGTTCCTGCCGCTGGCTCAGTGGTTCCGATTGGCCGTCAGGTTTTGATTTACGTGAGCGCCGGCGGATCGATTATTGTGCCTGACGTTTCTGGCATGACCGTTGATCAAGCCAAGGCAGCACTTTTGGCGGCAGGCTTCTCGGCGGTGAACGTGCCACAACCATCACAGGGCCAGTTCTACTTGAAGTCACCAACCGTGCCAAAGGGTTCGGTGGTGGCAACCATTCCGGCAGCCGGAACAGCCTCGAGCTCGGCAGCTGCCATTCTGCTCGAAATAAGTTCTGGCCCGTAGCCCCACTATGCCCGTGTTACTGGCACTGCTGGCTTTAGCCGCGCTGGCGTTGGCGTGGGCAACCCTGGTGGAACGCCACTGGTATGCCATTCGCCGCGAATCGGTGAAGGTTTTGCCGGTAGGTTCGAAGCCCATCCGTGTGCTACACATAAGCGATTTGCACCTAGCTCACTGGCAAAAACGCAAGATTAGGTTTGTTAAGTCTCTGCAAAAGTTGCAACCAGATTTGGTTGTGAACACCGGCGACAACCTTGGTGCCAAAAAAAGCGAGACTGCCGTGCTGGATGCACTTTCCACATTGGCGAAAGTTCCAGGCGTGTTTGTGCACGGGTCAAATGATTATCACGAACCGCAAATTCGTAACCCCCTCGCCTATTTAACCCAGCCGAGCCGCGTGCAACACGGCGGCAAGCTTGAAACGGCGGTTCTAACTTTGGGCTTTGAATCATGGGGATGGCTGAACCTGAATAACGCGGGTGGTTCGCTCACCGTTCAGGGCACGAAGTTGGCACTCGCCGGAGTTGACGATGCTCACGATAACCTCGACGATTTGGCTTCCGCCAAAGCAGCGCTGGCCGGTGCCACGGGTTTTCGCATTGGGGTCAGCCATGCGCCTTACCTTCGGGTGATAAACGCTTTTTCGTCGCTCGACTGCGGCGTGATGTTTGCAGGTCACACTCACGGCGGCCAGGTCTGCCTGCCGTGGTTTGGAGCCCTGGTGACCAATTGCGATCTGCCGCGCAAATTTGCCAAGGGTGTTAGTCGGTGGGGTGATAACTCAATGATTTTGAATGTGGTTGCGGGAATTGGTCATTCCATTTACGCACCAGTTAGGTTCTTTTGCCGCCCAGAAGTGCGGCTGCTAACCCTGCTGCCTAAAAACTAGTTGCCGAGCGCCCAAGCGCGTGGGCCAAGAACAATGTAGTTACCCTTACCGTTTTCGCAGCGAGCCGTGACATCGTCTACCCAGCAATCAAAACCGCCAACCTTGATGCGTTCAGCGCTGTTCAGAATCTTTGCGCTTGCTGGGTCGGCATAGGCGCCACCGGAACACATGAATTCGGCGATGCCCTCGGAATCCTTCGGTTTGGTTTGCCAAAGTCGAACCTGGTAACCGTAAGAAAACTGGCAGCTACCTGGAACCGGAATTGGTTCGTATTGCGCAGTTACTTCGTTTTGTTCACAGATTGCGAAACCGTTGTCTGCATTGACCGAGCACCAGACTGGCCCCTGGCCAACCTTGAAGATGTAATCACCGTATGTCGTTTGGAACTGGGTCGCATCAACATCCTGAGTGTTTGCAGGCGGAGCGGTTGGAATCAGTGATGGGTCAATGCTTGGTAAGCCAGACTGGGTTGGTGAGCCACCGTCTACCGGGGTACAGGCGACCAAAGTGGCAACCAATGAAATGGCCCCCAGAGCAAGCAACACACGACGCATAATCAAAGGCTAATCGCTAGTAAGTGCCGAAATGGGTACGACACTATTACAACTTTGTTAAGTTAATTCGTCTTAAAACTCTTTTGCAACCAGTTCTGCGATTTCGTAGGTGTTCAAAGCGGCACCCTTGCGAAGGTTGTCACCAACCACGAACAACTCAATGCTGTTCGGAAAATCGAGCGACTGGCGAATGCGACCAACAAAAGTTGGGTCTTGGCCGGCAACCGAGTTCGGGGTCGGGTACTGGTTGTTGGCTGGGTCATCGACAACCTTGACGGTTGGCTGAGTGGCAAGCAATTCGCGAACCTGATCTGGGTTTAGCGGGTTCGCAAAAGTGGCGTGAACCGCAAGCGAGTGGGCAACCTGCACTGGAACGCGCACGCAAGTTGCGGCGACCTTTAGGTCTTTGATTCCAAGAATCTTGCGCGATTCGTCGCGAACCTTCATCTCTTCGCTCGAGTGGCCGCCAGCTTTAAGCGAACCAGCAAACGGAATGACATTGAGCGCGATTGGATGAGCCCACGGCGAGGTGCTGAGGTCGTTGCCTGCCGAAGCGAGTGCTTTGCGCACATCGTTGGTTTGGGTGCCGAGGGTGGCGTCTTTGCCAACGACAGCCAGCTCGCTGGCGAGCTCATCGATGCCGGCGGCTCCTGCGCCAGAAACGGCTTGGTAGCTCGAAACCACGAGCTCGGTGAGCTGCCACTTGTGGTGCATGGCGCCCATCGCGGCCATCATGGTCAAGGTGGTGCAATTCGGGTTCGAGATGATGCCCAGTGGGCGCTCTTTGGCCTTCTCTGGGTTTACCTCAGGCACCACAAGGGGCACCAGGTCGTTCATGCGAAACGCACCAGAATTGTCGACCGCAACTGCGCCGCGCTCGGCAGCGATCGGCGCCCAAACCTCGGAAACCTCGTCTGGCACGTCAAACATGGCAATATCGATTCCGTCGAACGCCTCGGCCGACAAGGCCACCACGGTTAAGTCTTCGCCGTGCACCTTAATCTTCTTGCCAGCCGAACGAGCCGATGCAATCAGGCGAATCTCACCCCAAATGTTTGGGCGATTGTTGATGATGTCAATCATTACGGTGCCAACAGCACCGGTTGCGCCAACTAGGGCAAGGTTTGGTTTACGGCTCATGATGGGCTCCTTGTGCTGAAAAGTTTGGGGTGGTTAGCGGCCGGTTCCCGCGTAAACCACTGCCTCAACATCGCTATCGAGTTCGAAAGCAGTGTGAACGGCGCGAGCTGCCTCGTCGAGTTGAGCGAGGCTGGTAACCACCGAGATGCGAATTTCAGAGGTTGAGATCATTTCAATGTTGATGCCAGCTTTGGCAAGCGCACCAAACAGAGTGGCCGAAACACCTGAGTGGGTGCGCATTCCGGCGCCAACCACAGACAGCTTGCCAATGCTGTCGTCTAGCTCTAGCTCACGGTAGCCAAGCGACTCTTTGGCAGCTTCAAGCGCATTGGCCACGCGCTGCAGGTCGGCTTTTGGCAGGGTGAACGAAATATCGCTCACGCGGTCGGTTACGTCTGAACCGGTCGGAGTGTTCTGAACGATCATGTCAATGTTGGCGCCGGCCTTTGCCACAGCGGTGAAGATCTCGGCTGCCTTGCCAGGAACGTCTGGAATACCGATAACCGTAATCTGTGCCTGGCTCTTATCGGTTGCTACTCCCGAAACTACTGGCTCTTCCATTTGGGCTCCGTCTTTAAGGTTCGAATAAACGATGGTTCCTGGGTCGGTGCTAAAAGTTGAACGCACGCGAAGGTCGACCCCGTGACGGCGGGCATATTCAACCGCACGGATGTGCAAAATTTTGGCACCGGCTGCTGCCAATTCGAGCATCGATTCAACGTCAATTGAGTCGAGTTTCTTTGCCGAGCTAACTACTCGTGGGTCGCAAGTGTAAACGCCATCCACGTCTGAATAAATCTCGCAAAGGTCGGCGTTTAACGCTGCCGCCAGCGCTACCGCAGTGGTGTCTGAGCCACCACGACCAAGGGTGGTGACATCTTTGCTGTCTTTATTGAAGCCTTGAAAACCAGCAACGATGGCAATGTCGCCGTCGTCGAGTGCCTCGCGAATGCGGGTTGGGGTTACCTCTGAGATGCGGGCGTCGCCGTGCTTGGCGCTGGTCATAATGCCCGCCTGCGAACCGGTGAACGAACGGCTTGATGCGCCTGCAGCATTGATGGCGAGGGCAAGCAGAGCCATCGAAATGCGCTCACCAGAGGTGAGTAGCATGTCCATTTCGCGTGGGCTGTTGTAAGGGTTTTCGGCGACTGATTGAGCCAGGTCAATCAGTTCATCGGTGGTGTCGCCCATTGCAGAAACCACAACGACAACCTGGTTGCCGGCTCGCTGAGTTTCAATTACGCGATTGGCAACGTGCTTGATTTTTTGGGCATCGCCAACAGACGAACCACCAAACTTCTGCACAATAAGGGCCAAATCGAAAACTCCTGTGAAAAGAACCGATAACAACCCCGAAATCTAAGGGTCGTAGAAGATATAAGTTTAGTTGACCTTGCGCCGGCCCTCAAAGGCTCGGCCAAGGGTTACCTCGTCGGCATACTCGAGATCGCCACCCACCGGAAGACCTGAGGCCAACTTAGAAACCGAAATTCCCATTGGTTGCAGCAAACGGATGAGGTAACTTGCCGTTGCCTCGCCCTCGAGGTTCGGGTCGGTAGCGATAATAACCTCTTTGATTTCTGGGTCAGCCAGACGAGTAACTAATTCTTTGATGCGAAGGTTGTCTGGGCCGATTCCCTCGATTGGGCTGATTGCTCCGCCGAGCACGTGGTAGAGCCCGCGAAACTCGCGAGTGCGCTCGATGGCCTGAACGTCTTTGGATTCTTCAACCACACAAATGGTGTGTTGCTGACGGCGTGCGTCGCGGCAGATGTTGCACTTGGTGTCTTCGCAAACGTTTCCGCAAATCTCGCAGAAACGCACTCGCTCGCGCACCTCGTTGAGCACGCGGGCTAGATTCTGTGCCTGCTCGTCATCGGTTTGCAAAAGGTAAAAGGCAATGCGTTGGGCGCTCTTTGGCCCAACTCCTGGTAGTCGCCCGAGCTCATCGATGAGTTCTTGAACTACGCCCTCATACATTACTTACTGGCTTTCGGGTTTTTGATTGGCTCGGCGCCCATCATCTCTTTGAGTAGGTGCTCGCCGAACTGACCGTCGTCGGCTGGTTTGTCTGCAGGTTTCTCGGCAGGCTTTGCTTTAGCAGGTGCCTTCTTGACCGCAGGCTTTTTTGCTGGTTTCGTTTCGGGTTCAGCCGGCGCCTCGACGGAAGCCACTTCAACCTCGTCTGCCACGGTGATTGCTTCGGTTGGCGGCGGCGGAGTGGCAGCCTCGACCGCTGCAATCTGTGGCTTGAACTTGACGACAACCCCGAGGGTGTCGCGAATGGCGTTGCGAACAACATCTGGTGCCTGACCAGCTGTTTTAAATGTTTCGAGATCTTTTTGACTCTTGAACAGCAAGGTAAGCAGGTCGCCGGCGAAATCGACCACTTCGAGAGTGTTGGCAATCATCCAGGCGTTACGCGAGTTGGTTTTCACAAGCTCGAGCACGGCGGGCCAGCTGGCGCGCATCTGAGCAACCGTTACATCGGCGTTTGCCGCAGCGGCCGGTTGAGCAACCGGTACCGAAGCGGCGGGTGCTGAAACTTGGGTGGAAGCAGGCGCCGGGGCAGACTTGGTGGCCGCGGCGGTTGGCGCCGCTTGGGCAACCGGTGTAGCTTCTGAGGCAACGCCGATGCGACGTTCCAGCCTTTCGATGCGCGCTAGCGAACCAACCTCGGTGGCGTCGCTGGCCGGAACCAGCACCTTGCCACACATGAGTTCAAGCATGATCTTGGGGCTGGTTGCGCCGCTCATCTCGCTCAAACCTGCGTTGATGGTTTGAGCCGCGTGAGTTAGGCCAGCGTTACCGAAGCGAAGGGCTTGGTTTTGCAACTTAACCAAAACATCTGGAGCCATGCCACGCATAACAGCCTGGGCACCATCGCCAATAGCGCCAATCACAATCAGGTCTCGAAGTCGCTCGAGCAAATCTTCAACGAAGCGGCGCGGGTCTTGACCGGTTTCGATAACTCGATCGATGGCACCAAACACGGCTCCGGCATCGTGGGTGGCGAAGGCATCCACTATTTCATCGAGCAAAGATTCGTGAGTGAAACCAAGTAGTGCCGCAGCCAAATCGTATTCAACTTTGCCACCCTCGGCACCAGCTATCAGCTGGTCGAGAAGCGAAAGCGAATCGCGCACTGAACCGCCACCGGCTCGAACCACAAGTGAAAGCACTCCTGGTGCCACAGTGACTTTTTCGCTCTTAACCAGTTGTTCTAGGTAATCGAGCAGCTGAGCCGGTGGCACCAACCTGAAAGGGTAATGATGAGTGCGCGAGCGAATGGTGCCAATAACTTTTTCAGGCTCGGTTGTGGCAAAAATGAACTTAACGTGCTCTGGTGGCTCTTCAACAATTTTGAGCAATGCGTTGAAGCCCTGAGTGGTAACCATGTGGGCCTCGTCGAGAATGAAAATCTTGTAGCGGTCGCGCACCGGCGCAAACACAGCACGCTCTCTCAACTCGCGGGCGTCATCTACACCGTTGTGACTGGCGGCGTCGATTTCAACGACATCTAGCGAGCCTGACCCATCGCGAGCAAGTTCGATGCAACTGGCACACTTGCCACACGGGGTGTCGGTTGGGCCCTCGGCGCAGTTGAGACATCGAGCCAAAATGCGGGCGGATGTCGTTTTTCCGCACCCGCGAGGCCCACTGAAAAGGTAGGCGTGATTCACGCGATCGTTGCGCAGAGCGGTCATGAGCGGGGTGGTGACCTGCGCCTGACCGATGAGTTCGGCAAAGGTCTCTGGGCGATAACGCCTATAGAGAGCTGTTGACATGTGCCGCCTCACTTGGATTTAAGACTCCCCGCACACCCGCCAGAGCCCAGATACCCTTGCTGCATTTCTGCCCTGGGGGAGTTAGCCGAGGTGACGCCGCACGGGGAGTCCTTGGCAATTGTAGCCTGTGGCACTGACGCTAGACTTTATTGGTTATTGGCAACCTCACGGCTGCCAAAACGCAGGAGAATTCGCCTAGTGGCCTATGGCGCCAGCTTGGAAAGTTGGTTGGGTGAAAGCCCTCAAGGGTTCGAATCCCTTATTCTCCGCAAACAAAAAGACCACCTTTAGGGTGGTCTTTTTGTTTGCTGGGTAGTGAAGGTGTGATTCGAACGTTCGCTGGTTCCTGAATCGCGAAGCGATTTAGGGTTATTCTCCGCAGTAGAACC
>CANFOX010000041.1 GCA_947448845.1 Microbacteriaceae bacterium
TCCAGCTGATTGGGTAAATGGTTTTGGTAACCGCGGCGCTTGCCAGCAGCCACGAGATAACCGCGTATGTTGCACCGGCACCAACCCAAACCGGCCAAAGGGTTGAGGCACCGGCATAGTGCCGACCAACTCGAAAAGCTGCCGCCAGAATCACCAGGGTCAAGCCGATGGGCACCAACGTGATTGCGAACCCAGGAACCGCGGTGCCAAGTAACTGCCCGGCGGCAACGTGAATGGAAACGCCATGAGCCAGCAGCCAAACGTCGACCACTGTGCGAAAAGTTGTGGCGAAGTCAACGCTGGCATCATTCTCGAAGAGCCAAACTATGCCAACCGGCAAAAGTACGATTGCGAGGCCCAAAACGCTAACAAACAGCGCCTCGAGCCCCGCAAACGCGAAACTTACTCTTCGATTCAAAACGCCCCCAGCGTTATAGCTTGGCGATTACCTCACGCATTAGTGCGGCGGTTTCGCTTGGGGTTTTGCCGACTTTTACGCCGCATGCCTCGAAAGCTTCTTTCTTAGCCTGAGCGGTTCCGGCTGAACCTGAAACTATTGCACCGGCGTGACCCATGGTCTTGCCCTCTGGTGCGGTAAAGCCCGCAACGTAGGCAACCACTGGTTTGGTGACGTTGGCCTTGATGTAGGCAGCTGCCTTCTCTTCGCTGTCTCCGCCGATTTCACCAATCAGCACAATGGCCTTGGTGGCTGGGTCGGCTTCAAAAGCTGCCAGCGCATCGATGTGAGTGGTTCCAATAACTGGGTCTCCACCGATTCCGATTGCGGTTGAAATACCGATTTCGCGAAGTTCGTACATCATCTGGTAGGTAAGGGTTCCCGACTTTGAAACCAAACCGATTGGGCCAGAGCCCGAGATGTCGCTTGGGGTGATGCCGGCGTTTGACTGCCCCGGGCTAATGATGCCTGGGCAGTTAGGGCCAATGATGCGAGTCTTTTGACCCTTGGCAACGTTATATGCCCAGAAGCTTGCCGAATCGTGCACCGGAATGCCCTCGGTAATAACAACTGCCAGCGCGATCTCGGCGTCGATGGCCTCAACCACTGCTGCCTTGGCAAAGGCTGGCGGCACGAAGATTACCGATACGTTGGCGCCGGTTGACGCCATGGCATCTGCCACGGTGCCGAACACTGGCAACAACTTGCCATCAACATCTACGGTTTCGCCGGCCTTGCGTGGGTTCACGCCGCCAACGATGTTTGAGCCACCAGCGAGCATGCGGCGGGTGTGCTTCATGCCCTCAGAGCCGGTCATGCCCTGAACGATAATTTTCGAATCAGAGTTTAGAAAAATCGACATTTTGTGCTTTCTTTAGCGATTGGCTAGTTCGGCGGCCTTGTCGGCTGCTTCATCCATGGTGTCTACAACGGTTACCAGCGGGTGGTTACGCTCGGCAAGAATGCGACGACCTTCAACAACGTTGTTGCCGTCGAGGCGAACCACAAGTGGCTTCGAAGCGGTGTCGCCAAGAGTGTCGAGGGCTCCAACGATTCCGTTTGCAACCGCGTCACAGGCGGTGATGCCACCAAACACGTTTACGAAAACGCTCTTTACCTGTGGGTCGTGCAAAATCACGTCGAGGCCGGCGGCCATTACCTCGGCCGAGGCGCCACCACCAATGTCTAAGAAGTTGGCTGGGCGAACGCCGCCGTGCTTTTCGCCGGCATAGGCAACCACGTCAAGCGTGCTCATAACGAGACCGGCACCGTTACCAATAACGCCAACTTCGCCGTCGAGCTTCACATAGTTGAGGTCGTTGGCCTTGGCCTTGGCCTCTAGCGGGTCGAGGTCGTCGCGCTCTAGTTCGGCGTGGTTGGCGTGACGGAACTCGGCGTTTTCGTCTAGCGAAACCTTGCCGTCTAGGGCGAGAATCTTGCCGTCTTTGGTGAGAACTAGCGGGTTTACCTCAACCAGAGTGGCGTCTTCTTGAACGAAAACCTTGTAAAGCTTTACGAACACCTCGGCAACGCGTGGGGCTAGGGCGTCATCGAAGCCACCGGCCTTGGCGATCTCGAGAGCTTTGGCCTGGTCGATGCCGGTTACGGCATCCACTGTGATTTTGGCTAGCGCTTCTGGGCGCTCTTCTGCCAGCTGCTCGATCTCCATTCCGCCCTCAACGCTGCATAGCGAGAGGAAGGTGCGGTTGGATCGGTCGAGCAGAACCGAGAAGTAAAACTCTTTGTCGATTTGAGCGCCCTGGGCGATCATTACGCGCTTTACAACGTGACCCTTGATGTCTAGGCCAAGAATCTTGCTGGCTGCGTCGAATGCCTCTTCTGGCGAGTGGGCAACCTTTACACCGCCGGCCTTGCCGCGGCCACCGGTTTTAACCTGGGCCTTCACAACGACGGTTCCGCCAATCTTGGCAGCAGCCGCCTGGGCTTCTTCTGGGGTGTCGGCGATCAGGCCCTGCAGCACTGGAACGCCGTGCGCTTCAAACAAATCGCGCGCTTGGTATTCAAATAAATCCAATGTGATTTCCGTTCAAAAGTTTGTTAGAACAACGTCAAGTTTAGCCCCGATTACACCGAGAGTTTTTGCGGAAGGCTCGGCGAAGCGAGATTGTCAGCGACTATTCAGCAACCAGTGAAATTGGCGCAACTTTCACCAGCAGGCGCTTTTTACCGGCGCTGCCAAAGTGAATCTCGGCGGTTTGCCTGGCACCTTCACCGGAAACCGAAACCACTCGCCCGCGCCCGAACTCAACGTGCTCAATCATTTGGCCAACTTCAAGCTGCAAGCCCTCGTTGTTTCGAACCTGGGTGATGGCGCCTGGCCATTGTTTGGCGGGCTTTCGATATTCGATTTGCTCACCGGTGGCGCGCGCCGCGATTTGATCTGCAATGGATGGCCGATAGCTAGTTTGTTTCGCACCGGAATCGCGCCAATCAATGAGGTTGGCCGGAATCTCTTGCAGAAAGCGGCTCGGGGTAGCCGAGTCGGATTCACCAAAGGTGGTGCGGGTGAGCGCAAGTGATAGGTGAAGTTTTTTGCGGGCTCGGGTAATGCCAACGTAGAACAGGCGGCGCTCTTCGTTTAGGCCGCCAGGAACCAAGAAAGACATGCGGTGCGGAATGAGGTTTTCTTCAACACCGGCCAGAAACACCGCGTCGAACTCGAGGCCCTTGGCGGTGTGCAGGGTCATTAGTGAAACCGAACCCGATTCGTCGTCGATGTCGTCTGCAGCGGCAACCAGCGCAACCTCGTTCAAGAAGTCGGGCAGGCGGCCCTCTGGGTTTGTGCGAGCAAAGTCTTTGGCAACGGCCACGAGTTCTTCGAGGTTCTCGACCCTGGCTTCATCTTGCGGGTCACGACTGTTGCGCAGGGCGGCAAGTAAGCCCGAGTGGCTAAGCACGCTGGTGAGAATTTCGTGCACCGGTGCGTCTTGAATGCGTGCCTGTTCGGCGTCGAGCAGCTGAGCCAGCTGAACCATGCTGCCGGCAATCTTCGGGCCGAAACCAATTTCGCCGGCATGTTGCAAGGCATCTCGCACCGAAAGCCCGTTGGCCTCGGCGAATACGGCTAACTGGGTTTCGCTCACGTCGCCAATGCCGCGCTTGGGCACGTTCAAGATGCGCCGGGTAGCCAGGTCGTCTTTCGGGTTCGCGATGGAAACCAGGTAGCCCATGGCATCCTTGATTTCTTGGCGCTCATAGAACTTGGTGCCGCCAATTACTCGATAGGGAACGCCAGCTCGAATAAAAATTTCTTCAAGCGCACGGGTCTGCGAGTTCGTTCGATAGAACACCGCAATGTCTCGGTAGTCGAACTTTTTGATGTGCAGCGCTTCGATTTCATCGGCAATGAACTGGGCTTCGTCGTGGGCCGAATAACCGGTGTAACCAACAATCGGGTCGCCGTCGCCGGCCTCTGTCCAGAGGTTTTTGTTTGGGCGATCGAAGTTGTGACCAATTACCGCGTTGGCGGCAGAAAGAATGTTTTGAGTTGAGCGATAGTTCTGCTCGAGCAATATGGTTTTCGCGCCGGGAAAGTCTTTTTCGAACTCAGAAATGTTACGGATGTCGGCCCCGCGGAACGCATAAATCGACTGGTCGCTGTCACCCACCACGGTGAGTGAGGCAGGTGGCATCAGCTCGCCGGTGCGCTTGTCAACCTCGGCGAAACGTTCGTCGATTGGGCGGGTTAGCTCGCGAATGAGGGCGTATTGCGCGTGGTTGGTGTCTTGATATTCGTCAACCAAGAGGTGTCGAAACTTGCGCTGGTATTGAGCGGCAACGTCTGGGTTGGTGCGAAACAGGTGAACCGTTTCGCCAATCAGGTCGTCGAAGTCAAAGGCGTTGTTACGGCGAAGTTCTGCGGTGTAGCGTCGAAAAATCTCGGCAATAGTCATGGCTGCCGGGTCGTCTTTGCCGGCGGCGCGGGCGAACGATTCGGCATCGCCCAGCTCGTTTTTGGCGTTTGAAATGGCCGCACCAACCGCCGCCGGGGTTAGGTTATGAATGTCGGCGCCAATTTCACGAATCAGCCGTTTGAAAATGGCGCGCGAGTCGCCGGTGTCGTAAATGGTGAAGTTTGGGTCGTGCCCGAGCCGTTCTGCTTCGCGGCGCAAGATCATTACGCAGGCAGAGTGAAAGGTTTTGATCCACATGCCTTCGATGTCGCCGCCAAGCAGGTGGCGAACGCGCTCGCGCATTTCGGCGGCGGCCTTGTTGGTGAAGGTGATGGCGAGAATCTGGCTAGGCCAAGCCTCGCGATTGGCAAGCAGGTGAGCAATGCGATGCGTGAGCACGCGAGTCTTGCCAGAGCCGGCACCGGCCACAATCAAAAGTGCTGGGCCACGGTGGGTAACCGCCTCAAGCTGCTGCGGGTTTAGGCCATCGAGTAGGTTCGTGCCGGCCTGGGGCCTAGCCAACTCGGCAGGCTCATCAAACAAACTCGGCTCGTTCATAACTTAGAAAGACTAGGCGAGACCATCGACAAAGTTCAGCAGCAAATCTGGGTGATCTACGAAAACTCCATCTAGGTCAAACTGCAGGTAGTGAGCAAAATACTCTTCAACGGTGGTTTCCACCTCTTCGGCAAACAGAGTCCAGCCGAAAACAATCAGGCCTTTGCCGCGAGCGTAGACAACCAAATCGTGGGTCAGCAGTTCTTTTTCAAAGCTGATGCCATCGAAGCCACCGGCCGCTGCTCCATCAACTGCATCTTCGATGGTTCCCCAGTCGGCCATCTTGAAGTTGGCGGTCAGGTAAATGAAAACCGGTTTTACACCTTCAAACAGCGGGGTAATCGCCGCCTTGGCGCGGGTCAAAGTGTTGTAATCAAATGACTCAATCACCAACTGCTCGCCGCGATTGCGCCAACCGCCACGGGTGAGTTCATCGGCCAGCATTTGGGCAACATCCATGCCCCTTTTTTCAAAGTAATAGCCGCCCCACTTGAGCTCAACGATCAGTTTCTGGTCTTGAGCGAAATCGGCAGCGAGCAAATCGGCAAAACTTGGCACGGCGAACTGGCCGTCGAATTCGGCGCTGGCTGGGCGAAGTTCGGGGTCTGGCTCAACCGCGCGAAGCAAACGGATGTCGGCCAGCGACATATTGTGCGAGTGCCATTTGCCTTCAACCGCTGAAGCCGCGAGCGCCTCTACCTGTTGCACGTTGGTGCTTCGAGTGAGCTCTGGTTCGTGGCGAATAACTAGGTGGCCGTCTTTAGTTGGCACCAGATCGAACTCAACGGCGTGAACGCCCATTTTGAAGGCAAGTTCGAACGACTCGAGGGTGTTCTCTGGGCGATAGGCGCTGGCACCGCGGTGTCCATAAATTTCGGTTTGCACTATTCCCACTCGATGGTGCCTGGTGGCTTGCTGGTTACATCGAGCACCACGCGGTTTACCCCGGCAACCTCATTGGTAATGCGGTTCGAGATCTTGGCAAGTAGGTCGTACGGCAGGCGCGACCAGTCGGCAGTCATGGCGTCTTCGCTCGAAACCGGGCGAAGCACTATTGGGTGCCCATAGGTGCGGCCATCGCCCATTACCCCAACCGAACGCACATCGGCAAGCAGCACAACTGGGCACTGCCAGATTTCGCCGTCGAGGCCGGCGGCACTAAGTTCATGGCGCACAATGGCGTCGGCTTGGCGCAGCAGGTCTAGGCGCTCTTTGGTGATTTCGCCAACTATGCGAATGCCGAGACCCGGGCCGGGGAATGGTTGACGTTGCACAATCTCGGCCGGTAACCCAAGTTCGGCACCAATGGCTCGCACCTCATCTTTGAACAGGGTGCGAAGTGGCTCGACCAGTTCGAAATCGAGGTCATCTGGAAGCCCGCCAACGTTGTGGTGGCTCTTGATGCCGGCGGTGGCTCCCCCGCCCGATTCCACAACATCTGGGTAGAGGGTTCCCTGCACCAAAAACTTGATTGGGCGGTTATCGGCCTTGGCCTCGGCAATTAGCTGCGCCTGGGCATCTTCAAAGGTGCGAATGAACTCGCGGCCAATAATCTTGCGCTTGGTTTCTGGGTCGCTCACCCCGGCCAGTGCGGTCAAAAACTTTTCTTCTGCGTCAACGGTCACCAGGCGAATTCCGGTGGCGGCAACGTAGTCGCGTTCCACCTGCTCGGCTTCGTCTTGACGCAGTAGGCCGTGGTTCACAAACACGCAAACCAATTGGTCGCCAACTGCCTTGTGCACAAGTGCCGCTGCAACCGCCGAGTCAACGCCGCCAGATAGGCCACAGATAACCCTTGAGTCGCCAACCTGCGCGCGAATCTTCTCTACCTGCTCGGCAATCACGTTGCCCGAGTTCCAATCGGCGGCGAGGCCTGCGGCACGGTGCAAGAAGTTCTCGAGCACGTTTTGGCCGAACTGCGAGTGCTTCACCTCTGGGTGCCACTGCACCCCGTAAATCTTCTTCGCGTGGTTTGCGAAAGCGGCAACCGGGGTGGTTGCGGTCGAGGCTAAAACCTCGAAACCGGCCGGGGCTTGAACCACCTGATCTCCGTGGCTCATCCAGCAGATTTGAGCCTCTGGCTGGCCATCGAGAATTTCACCACCCGATGTAACCTTCAGGTCGGTGGCACCGTATTCACGAGTGCCAGTCTTGTCGACCTTGCCGCCCAGGGTGTTGGCGATGGTTTGAAAGCCGTAACAAATGCCAAGAACCGGCACGCCAAGTTCAAGAATGGCCGGGTCAAGTTGCGGTGAACCAGGCTCATAAACACTGGATGGCCCACCCGAGAGAATGATGGCAAGCGGCTCTTTGGCTGCCACCTCGGCGGCGGTCACGTTGTGGTGAACTATCTCGCTGTAGACACCGGCCTCGCGAACGCGGCGGGCAATCAGTTGGGCATACTGGGCGCCGAAGTCGACAACCAGAACCGGGCGGTTAATCTGCGGCTCCAAACTGGGTTGCCACCTGAGCGGCACCAACCTTGGCGAAGTGACGCTCGGTGAAGAACGAGAGCAGCGGCACGATTCCGCCAGCCGCAATAATCAAGAAACGAGTGAAGTTCCAGCGCAGCAGAGTCCAGACCCTGAAATCGCTGTAAAGGTAAAGCACATAGAACCAGCCGTGAATCACAAGAATGCTGGTGGAAAGATTTAGGCCGGTGGTTGGCATGGCACCTGGTTGGCTCGAGTGCTGAACCAGCGCCAAAAAGCCCTGCGGGCCGGCCAACCAGAGGTCGAGGCCAACGCCGTAGCGAACCACCATTTCGAGAACCAAGAGCAAAAGTAGGGTTCCAGTGATTCGGGCCGCAACTCGATAGAGCTTGAGCGCAGAAATTACCTCAGATTTTTTGGTGGCCATGGCTTAAGTTTACTTTGCGTGGCTGGCTGATTCTTCGAGCTCGCGCAGCTGGGCATCGCGCACCAGGCGCCACCACAGAAACACCGCAAAGCCGGCAAATAGGCTCCACTCAATGGCATAGAAGGCATTCAGCCAGTTCACCTCGGCTTCGGTAACGCTCTTCATGGTGATTGGCTCGAGACCTGGTTCGGTGAAGTGTTTATCAAGAATTAAGAATGCCGGGTAGGTCGATTGCACCTTGGCACCCTGAGCGTTTACCAACTGGGCAAGCGAGAGTGAGCGGGCGGTTCGACCGCGAAACGGGGCAACCGGTTCTTCGGTGCCACCCAGAATTCCGCGAACTGGCATAAACGCTTGAACCCGTGACCCGGTTGCCAATTCATATTGAACGCGGTCGGCTACCTTGCGGTCGGCAGTAAAACCAAGCACCTCGAACAATCGACTGCCGTTGGCCTCGTTGGCGGCGGCAACCAACCAGAAGCCGTGGCGGGCATCCAGTTGCAAACGATCTTCAATGATGAAGATCATGGTTTGGTCGAGCATGGTGCTTGCGGTTGCCTTGCGGCCAACCACATTTGGGGCCAGGGTTTGGCCTGCGGTCATGAGTTGCTCAATCGGCACGGCCGGCTTGGCTACCGGGGTCAATGCGTGGTTTGACTCAAAGGCTCGTTCCAGCTGCCACTGGCCAAGCGAACCGAAGGCTGCGGCAATACCTAGTGCCAGTAAAAGCGCGGCTATCCAGCGCGGTCTCACCGCTACCGCCCACCAGGTCAGTGGCTTTTTGTAGTCGTAAGAGTATTCGGTCACGAAATTTGGTAAGGAGCAGCCACAACCTCAACGCGCTGAAACTCTTTCAGATCGCTGTAGCCGGTGGTTGCCATGGCGCGCTTGAGGGCGCCAATCAGATTGGTGGTTCCGCTGGCATCGGCGGCTGAGCCAAGCAGAATCTGCTCGAGTGAGGCCTTGGTGCCGATTTCAACCTTCAGACCGCGAGGCAGATCTTGATGATAGGCCTCGGCTCCCCAGTGCCAACCCTGGCCTGGAGCCTCTTTGGCCGCTGCCAAAACTGAGCCAAGCATTACCGCATCGGCACCGCACGAGATTGCCTTCACAATGTCGCCCGATGTGCCCAGGCCACCGTCGGCAATAACGTGCACGTAACGGCCGCCAGATTCATCCATGTAATCGCGGCGAGCGCCTGCCACATCGGCCACTGCAGTTGCCATTGGTGCGTGAATGCCAAGCACCTTGCGAGTGGTTGAGGCTGCACCGCCACCGAACCCAACCAGCACGCCGGCGGCACCGGTGCGCATTAGGTGCAAGGCGGCGGTGTAGGTGGCAGCGCCACCAACAATTACCGGAACATCAAGTTTGTAAATGAACTCTTTAAGGTTCAGCGGCTCGGCTGATTTCGAAACGTGTTCTGCCGAAACCGTGGTTCCGCGAATCACAAACAGGTCAACGCCTGACTTAATAACCGTTTCGGCAAACTCGGCGGTGCGCTGCGGCGAAAGAGCGCCGGCAACGGTGACTCCGGCGGCACGAACCTGGGCGATTCTGTCGCGAATCAGCTCTGCCTTGATTGGCTCGGCGTAGAGCTTTTGCAGCAGTGCGGTTGCCTCGAGCGGGCTGGCCTTGGCGATCTGTGCCAACTGAGCGGTTGGGTCTTCATAGCGAGTCCAGAGGCCTTCGAGGTCGAGCACGCCGAGGCCGCCGAGTTGACCAATCTGAATGGCGGTGTCTGGCGACACCACCGAATCCATTGGGGCAGCCAAAACCGGAAGTTTAAAACCGTAGGCGTCGATGCTCCAGTCGGTGTTTACGTCTCTTGGGTCACGGGTGCGGCGCGAGGGCACGATGGCAATGTCATCGAAGGCCCAGGCACGGCGGCCGCGCTTGCCGCGACCAATCTCAATCTCAGTCATAAAAGTTCCTTAGTCGCGACGCGAGGTGTAGTTAGGGGCCTCGATGGTCATTTGCACATCGTGCGGGTGAGACTCTTTGAGCCCGGCGGCGGTAATGCGCACAAACTTGCCGCGGTTCTGAAGTTCTGGAATGGTCTCGGAACCCACGTATCCCATCGAGGCGCGCAGGCCGCCGACGAGTTGATGCACCACGTCGCTCACCGAGCCGCGGTAAGGCACCCGACCTTCGATGCCCTCTGGCACAAGTTTGTCTTCGCGTAGCACGTCGTCTTGAAAATAACGGTCTTTCGAATAGCTCTTGGCCTCGCCGCGCGACTGCATTGCGCCGAGCGAACCCATGCCGCGGTAGGTCTTGAACTGCTTGCCCTGCACGAAGGTAATGTCGCCGGGGGCTTCGTCGGTTCCGGCAAGTAGCGAGCCGATCATTACCGAGTTAGCGCCGGCAACCAGTGCCTTGGCGATGTCGCCGGAATACTGCAATCCGCCATCGGCAATCACCGGAACACCGGCTGGCTTGGCGGCAAGCGATGCCTGGTAAACCGCGGTAACCTGCGGAACGCCAACACCGGCAACCACGCGGGTGGTGCAAATCGA
>CANFOX010000042.1 GCA_947448845.1 Microbacteriaceae bacterium
ATTTCTCGATGCGGAAACATTTACGCAAACATCATGCTTGGTGCAAAAATCAAAGACATTACGGCTGGGTTTCGGGTTTACAAAGCCAACTTGTTGACATCGCTGAAGTTGAACGAAATCGCCGCCCAGGGCTACTCATTTCAAATAGAAATGGCTTGGCGCAGCAAGCAGGCTGGGGCAAAGATTGTTGAGGTTCCCATTCATTTCGTAGAGCGGGTTCATGGCACCAGCAAGATGGGCCTTGGCATCGTGATTGAAGCTTTACTAATGGTCACCAAATGGGGCTTTTTACGCCTTTTTGGTAAACGCTAAAACTCAACCTGGCCCCGAGCTCGACGCTCTCTCAGCAGCGTCAACTGCTCTTGAAGAATTTCTTCTAGCTCTTCGGTAGTTCGTCGCTCTAAGAGCATCTGCCAGTGACTTCTTCCAACTCTTGAAGATTCTTCGGCTGGCGGGGTAGGGGAGTTGACGTCGAACGGCTTGGCGTCAAGTGGGCAGTTGCGGCAAGCCCAAACCTCAGGAAGTTCGGCATCATGCGCAAAAGTTACCTCGGTTAGGTGACCGTTTGCACAGCGAAAAACAGCTTGAGTTCGTTCCGCGTAAACCACATTTGACTCAGATTCAAATGAGTGAGATCCAAGTGTTGAACCGCGCCAAACTTCATTAGACATTCGATGCCCTTCGATTAGATAACTTATGTATCTGAACCGATAAAGGCAAAGAAGTCATCCCGTTGTCAGGGAATAAACAGCATTTTTCGCCACTAGCGAAGCGCGGCAACCGCTAAATCGGTTCGGTCGGTAACAATTCCGTCGGCACCGAGCGCTACCAGGCGCTTCATTTCAGCCGGGTCGTTGATTGTCCAGAAGTGAACCTCGAGTCCGACCTTCTGCATCGATTTTATGAAGTGTTTGGAGTCGAATCGCAGAACCCCTTGCCTCAGCGGCACCTGAACCGCGACCACTCCTTTTGCCAGAGCAGACAGTGGCATGCCGAGCATTGAAAACAGTTTTAAGGCCACCACTTTGGAAGAACCCGCCGAAGCCACACAGCGACCTTTTAAAAGTTTCAAAGCCTTGTCGATTCGTGCCTGCGAAAAACTTGCAATAAGCACGCGATTCTGAGCCTTCACCTTTCGAATCACTTCGCAGACCGGGCCAACAGCGCTGGCTTCTTTAATGTCTATGTTGAACCTTGCCGTGCCGAAGACAATCAGGGCTTCTTCAAGCGAAAGCAATCGACCACCATTTTTGAGGCGAATGTCTTTAATTTCGTGCCAATTTACATCGGCGAGAGCACGGTCGTCTCCAGCTGCCTGCAGCAGGGTAGCGTCGTGCAGCAGAACTGGCACCAGGTCTCGAGTTACTCGAACATCGGTTTCAATGTGGGTAGCACCGACCGAAATCGCCTCAAAAAAAGAACTGGTGGCGTTTTCATCCTTGCCAGATTTTACGAAGCCGCGGTGGGCAAGAATTCTCGGTTTAGTTGGGGAGAGGTAGTTCATGAAGCCCCTAAAAATCAAATGAGTAACGGCAACCGAATAGGCTGATGCGATGCGTATCGATTCTATTGCCCGATTCATAAAACTAATGGGCGGTCTAGCAATCTTCGGAATCGGCCTTTCCACAATGGTTCACGCACGAATCGGAATCGCGCCTTGGGATGTCTTCGCTCAGGGGCTAACCAACATTGCGCACATTAGTTTCGGCACCGCCACGGTTGTCACCAGCATTTTGGTGCTAATCGCCTGGCTACCACTGAAGCAAAAATACGGTCTCGGAACGGTTCTAAACGCCCTTTTTATTGGGGTATTTGCAGATCTGGCTGCACCATTTATTCCATTTCCTAACCAGTACTGGGTTCAACTTCCAATGTTTGTGCTTGGCATGCTGATTGCCGCATTTGCTACGGGAATGTACATTTCGGCCAACTTTGGCGCCGGGCCACGCGACGGGTTGATTGTGGGCACATCTAAAGCCATCAAAAAACCAATTTGGATGACCAGAACCGGCTATGAACTAATCGTTATGAGCATTGGATGGTTGCTGGGCGGGCAAGTTCGCGAAGGCACTCTAATTTTTGCAGTATGCATTGGCTGGCTCATGCAGGCATCATTCCGACTCTTCAAATACCAAAAATGAAGCCCGGGCAACACCGCGAAACCGCTCGCGTGGTTCTTGTAAACGAAAAACACGAAATCTTTCTGCTTCTAACCGAATTCGACCCAGAAGTTCAACTTCCAGCTCGTTGGCTAACCCCGGGTGGCGGAATCGACGAGGGTGAAACCGTTCTGCAAGCCGCTGTGCGAGAACTTACCGAAGAAACCGGGCTACAAATTGACCCACGTTCGCTAGAAACCTTTCTGGGAACCTTTGAAGGCGCATGGCAATGGGGAGACGGCATAAACCAGCACAGCTATGTGGATCATGTTTATTTGCATCAAGTTACAAACTTCGTGCTGGATGACACCAACTGGACCGCCGATGAACGTCGAGACATTTTGAAATATCGCTGGTGGAATCTTGACGAACTCAAAGTAAGTGGTGAGCCGGTTTCACCGCCAGGGTTGGTAGAGGCGCTTCTCAACCACCTGATTGACTAATCACCTAGCGCCGATAATGCACATTATGTCAAGTAGTTTATTATTGGCTTCTACTCGCTATAGGTTTATTGCTGCTGCTATTCCGCCGGCTTTCTTATAACCAGCAGCTCTCCGACTTCACATTCCAGAGCCGCACAGATTGCCTGCAGCGTGCTGAAGCGAATTGCCTTTGCCTTGTTGTTCTTCAGAATTGATAGATTCACAATTGTGACCCCGACCAGTTCGCTCAGACGCGACAGGGTCATGCCCCGCGCTTCGAGAAGTTCGGTCAGTTGGCATTCAACGTTGGCAAGTTCCCCATCGATTTCGATCAAATCAAACCCTCGGTTTCTTTTGCCAAGGTTTGCCCCTGACGGTAAACCCGAGCCAAAACCAGCAAAGCTAGCCCAAGAAAAATAGGCCAAAAATCCAGTTGAAAGACCGCGGCTGATGGATGCACCATTCCAAACACTTGACTGTATTGAACATCAGTATCAAACGGGTTTTTCACAGAGCCTTGCTGCCAGCCCCATGAAGCTACGGTTCCAAACATTTGTGATTGCGCAAAACTTGTTCCAACGATTTGCGATACCTGCCCCACCATTCCCACAGCGGTTACCGCGTATCCGGCTACTTTTAGCCGATTGCTAAGGTTGGCTCTAAATGCAGCCCCCTTATGGGCGTCGGTGGCAATGCGAAAGACCAAAATGCAAACCAAAACCACTACGCATGTAATGCTGAGCGACGCCATTGCCAACCAGAGGCGGGTGTCGATTGTGAGCCCACGCAGCATAACGTTTGCCGCTTGAAAACCACCGCCGGTTACCTTCGCCGTCGAATTGCTTTGATAGCTAATGAAATCGGGAATCTTGGGCCAGAAATTGTCAACATAGACCTTTACTGGCACGTTTGTGGCAAAAAGCTCATTTGCGGCTGATGCGATGCCCGTGACCAGGGTCACTACTCCCCCAATTACCGCAATAGTTCTGCTTAAATTCAAGCTTTGAAGCAGGCGATATCGTTTTACCAAGAGCACCGCCGGAATGCCGAAGAGCAAGATTGCCAAAATCAAATAGCCGAGGCGCCACCAGTTCACGAACATAACTTCATCCTTTGTTTATCGTTTTTCAATAATAACGATAAACAATAAAACTTCAACTTTTAAAGCTGAGTGGCTTCGATCCACTGCGAAAGTTTCGCAGCAGCCGCACCGGAATCTAAAGCGTTCCGAACTAGTGAAATGGCATCCGAGAATCTGGCTTCGATTTGCTTTTCGGCTTCGGTAAGGTTCTTAGCCAGGCGGTAAGCCACTACCCCGGCGGCGGCATTCAAAATTGTGATGTCTCTTATTGCCGCGAGGTTTTCTACGTTTGATTCCCCGTTGAACAATGACTTGGCAATTTCGGCGTTGTGATGGGCGTCACCACCAATGAGGGAATCTAATTTCGCTGTTTTCAGGCCCAATTCTTCTGGGTTAAGGCGAATTTCAGTCACTTTTTTGTTGGCAACCTGCCAGATGGTGTTTGACCCGGTTGTGCTTAGTTCATCAAGGCCGTCGTCACCACGAAACACCAGCGCCGTGCGGCCGCGAGCGGCAACCTCAGCTGCCATTAGCGGGGCGACCAGAGGGTTGGCAACTCCAAGCGAGGTGGCGATTGGTTGAGCCGGGTTAGCCAACGGACCTAAGAAGTTGAAGGTGGTTGGCACCCCAAGTTGTTTGCGAATTGGCGCAACGTGGCGCATTGCGGGGTGAAACACGGGTGCGAAGAAGAAGGTGATTCCGCACTCATGAAAGATTTCGGCAACGCGTTCCGGCGACAAATCGAGGCGAATTCCCAGCACCTCAAGCATTTCAGATGAACCAGTCTTGCCAGAAGCACTTCTACTTCCGTGCTTCATAACCGGAATTCCCGCTGCAGAAACCAAAATTGACGCCATGGTTGAGATGTTTACGGTGCCAACCATGTCGCCACCGGTGCCAACGATATCTACTGCGTCGTTACCGGTGTCGAGAATCACAGAGCGTTCCAGCATTACGTCTACCAAACCGGCTAACTCGGCAACCGATTCGCCTTTGCTGCGAAGAGCCATCATGAAAGCACCAACCTGGGCTTCGCTTGCCTCACCAGACATAATCTCTTGCATGGCCCAGTTGGCCTCGCTTCGGTCTAGGTCGTTCTTGGCCAAAAGTTTGCCGAGAATTGTTGGCCAAGCCTGAGTTTGAGTCATGAGCAAAATATTAGGCGTGTTTTTCAAAATAACCTTCTCGAAAGCCCCGAAATCGCCTGTTTTGCTTGATTCAAGGGGTATTCTTGAAGCATGTCTACGACGCCAGTGACGCCAGCAATCATCAATCGCCCAAGTGCAACCTCGGTGGGAACCATCGTTTGGCTTGGAAGCGAAGTTATGTTTTTCGCCGGCCTTTTCGCCATGTACTTCTCGCTTCGCACCAACTCCCCTGCCATTTGGGCGCATGACACTCAAATTCTGAATGTTCCGTTTGCACTCGTGAACACTCTGGTGCTGGTTTCTTCCTCTTTTACTGCCCAATTTGGCGTTTTTGCTGCCGAACGTATGCAACCTCGAGCCACGGGCCTCTCCCCTCTCAAATGGGGAATGGTGGAGTGGTTCTTCCTAAGCTACGTGCTTGGTGCGGTTTTCGTGTCTGGTCAGGTGTGGGAGTACAGCAATTTGATTTCAGAGAGTGTGACGCTTAGCGCCAACTCTTACGGAAGTGCCTTTTACATAACGACCGGTTTCCACGCCTTGCACGTTACCGGAGGCCTGGTTGCCTTCCTTTTGGTAATCGGAAGAACTTTTGCGGCAAAAAAGTTTGGTCACTACGAGGCCACCAGCGCCATTGTTGTGTCTTACTACTGGCACTTCGTTGACGTGGTCTGGATCGGCCTATTCCTCATCATCTACGTGTTGAAATAAAAAAGAAAACGGGAAAATGCTAAAGCGCAAAATGAACTCAGCTCGACGCAAGCCTTTCGCTGCCATTTTGGTGATTGCCGCCGGTTTGGCCATTACCGGCGGTGGTTACGCCGCCGCAACAGCTGCGACCTCTGCCAAGTCAGAGGTTTACACTGCCGCGCAGCAAGACAGCGGGCGCAAGTTGTTCTTAGCAAACTGCGCTAGCTGCCACGGTTCTAATGCGCAGGGCACCAAAGCGGCTCCATCGCTAATCGGAGTCGGAGCGGCATCGGTAGCATTTCAAGTTGGTTCTGGTCGCATGCCTGCTCAGGCGTCAGGCCCTCAACTTACTGACAAACCGTCTCAGTTCACCGACCAGCAAATCACCGACCTAGCAGCTTGGGTGGCCTCATTGGCGCCAGGCCCTGCAATTCCTGATGACAAGTGGTTGCAGGCCGACGGTAACGCCCAAAAGGGTGGCGAACTGTTTCGTATTAACTGTGCCATGTGCCACAACGCTGTGGGCGCCGGAGGCGCACTTACTGGCGGAAAATGGGCGCCACCTCTGAGCGGTGCCGATCCAGCAGAAATTTACGAAGCTATGATCACCGGTCCGCAGAACATGCCGGTATTCAACGACGCGAACCTTACCCCTCAAGACAAGAGCGACATCATTACCTACCTGGTTTACCAGCGGGAACACCCATCTGCCGGTGGCTATGAGTTGGCCAACCTTGGCCCGGTCGCGGAGGGTCTGTTCGCCTGGATCTTCGCCCTCGGATTCATCATTGCCATCACCGTATGGCTTGGCGCCAAATCTAACTAAGCACATTAGGAGCATCTGGATTGACTGAAATCAAAAAGGCCGGCTCGGCTGAAGCGGAACACGTATATTCAGCTGGCTCTGCGGTTATAACCAAGGATGTCGTAGCCAACCCTGGCCTCGAACCGCACCGCGTGCGCATGACAGACAAGAGCCCGAAGCACGAGCGCCGCGCTGCTCGACAGGTAGCGATTCTGTTCCTGCTTTCCATTGTTGGCAGCGCGTTTGCAATCTTCGCCTACTTTGCATTTCCACTCACCGACGACCTCGGCACCGTTCGAAACAACACCTTCTTTTTAGGTGCGGGAATCACTCTCGGATTACTCGGAATCGGATTTGGCGCAGTTCACTGGGCCAAAACACTGATGCCGGATGCTGAGGTTTCGGAAGCCCGTCACCAAACTCGCGGAAGCGAAGAGGTGCGCGCCCAGGCTCTTGAGATCATCAAACTTGCAGACCAGGAATCGGGCTTCAGTCGTCGCAAATTGATTCGCAGAAGCCTTTATGGCGCACTGGCGTTCTTTCCGCTACCTGCCATTGTTCTTTTCGCAGACCTAGGGCCAGACCCAGCCAACACTCTTCGTCACACCATGTGGAAAGCCGGCACCCGACTTACCCAAGACCCAACCGGTACCCCAATCAAGGCGTCAGAAGTTACTGTTGGCTCGGTTTTTCACGTTATTCCAGAAGGTTTGAATGAGTCTGCTCACAAACTAGAAGAGAAGGCTAAGGCTGCCGTTCTGCTGGTGCGCGTTGACCCATCAGATCTGATTGAAACCGCCGAGAAAAAGTCTTGGTCTTACCAAGGCATCGTTGCATATTCAAAGATTTGTACTCACGTTGGTTGCCCAGTTGCGCTTTTTGAGCAGCACACTCACCACCTGCTTTGCCCCTGCCATCAGTCAACCTTCGATCTGAACGATGCTTGCAAGGTCGTTTTTGGCCCGGCTTCAAGACCTCTACCTCAACTACCGATTGCCGTAGACGCAGAAGGCTACCTCGTAGCCCAAAGTGATTTCCACGAGCCTGTCGGCCCTAGCTTCTGGGAGCGCTAAAAATGAGCACAACTACCGCCACAAAAGCAAAACCCGGCTTTCTAGCCGATCGTGCCAACTTTCTTGACGAGCGTGTTGGTGTTGCTGGCATCCTAAAGGAATTCGGTCGCAAGATTTTTCCAGACCACTGGTCATTCATGCTCGGTGAGGTTGCCCTTTACAGTTTCTTAGTTCTTTTACTTTCGGGTACCTTCCTGACCTTCTTCTTTCAGCCAGCCATGACTCCAGTGATCTATGACGGCGTTTACGGCCCACTGAAGGGTGCCGAAATGTCGATTGCATACGCATCGACCCTTGACATCTCTTTCGAAGTGCGCGGCGGCTTGCTGATGCGCCAGGTGCACCACTGGGCAGCATTGCTTTTTGTTGCTGCAGCTGGTCTTCACATGCTGCGCGTGTTTTTCACCGGTGCATTCCGCAAACCTCGCGAAATCAACTGGGTGGTTGGTTTCATGCTTTTCGTTTTAGGAATGGCTGCCGGATTTACCGGCTACTCACTTCCAGACGACCTGCTTTCGGGTAACGGCCTTCGAATCATCGACGGAATGATCAAAGCAATTCCAGTTGTAGGCGCCTATGTTTCATCATTACTATTTGGCGGGCAGTTTCCAGGCGAAAGCATTGTTGCCAGACTCTACGGTCTGCACATCCTCTTGGTTCCAGCTTTAATTTTGGTGTTCATCGTTATTCACCTTTTCATGGTGGTTATTCACAAGCACACCCACTACTCTGGCCCGGGTCGCACCGACGACAACGTGGTTGGTTACCCACTAATGCCGGTATACGTTGCCAAGGCTGGCGGGTTCTTCTTCTTGGTGTTTGGCGTAATCATGCTGGTGGCCGCCACCTTCACAATCAACCCGGTTTGGAACTACGGTGGTTATGACCCATCCCCTGTTTCAGCTGGAACTCAGCCAGACTGGTACATCGGATGGCTTGATGGCGCCCTGCGTCTGACACCGTCTCACCTTGAAGTTTCATCAGGTGGGGTTACTTGGTCGTGGAATATTTTGATTCCGCTAATCACCTCTCTGGTGTTCTTGGCCGTTGTTGCCATCTACCCGTTTGTTGAGGCTTGGGTAACTGGCGACCAACGTGAACACCACGTACTTGACCGCCCACGCAACGCACCAACCCGCACCGCAATCGGTGTTGCTGGCATGGTGTTTTACGCCGACCTATGGGCTGGTGCTTCAACCGACATCATTGCCACCAACTTCAAGATGTCGCTGAACCAGGTGCTTACTTTCTTTCAGATCATGTTGATTCTCGGCCCGATTATTGGCTACCTGATTACCAAGCGGGCTTGCCTCTCGCTTCAGCGTAAAGATCGCGAGATTGCGCTACACGGTCGCGAAACCGGTCGAATTGTGCGATTACCTCACGGAGAGTTCATCGAAGTTCACGAGCCATTAGACGCGCATGCACTCTACCGCCTCGTTAGTTTCGACACCTACCAGCCGATCATGCCAAGACCTAACGATCAGGGCAAAATCACCGTTTCAACCAGGCTTCGTGCCGCTATGTCTCGCTGGTTCTTTGAAGATCGAATCGAACCGGTGACTCAGACCGAACTAACTGCAGCACAGAAGCACGCAGCGATTGGTCACTAGCAATCACTCACGGAAACCCCCATTGGCTCTAGCTGATGGGGGTTTTCTGATGTCCAGTGTCGGTGGCTTCGAATACCTTTCAAGTGGAGGTGGCATGAAATACCTGTGGTTTCAAGAAGATGACTTTCCCGATAATCGACGGGGCATTTATCGCCGTGACATCTATCGACTGCAGTTGGAGCCAACTTTTTTTGGTCAAAGGTGGGACTCCAACTTACGAGCATGGGTTTACTCAGAAAAACCTGAGCGCGAATACTTCCTGGGACCAGACTTTCTTTCTTACATTTCAGTAGACGAGGCTAGATCTTTACTGCCGGCTGAAGCTCTGCCAGATTGGCGGGGGCAAATAATCTTCAAGTTCTTTTCACTTGAATTAGTTCGAGTGCAGGGAAAGCGTAAATACTCCTGGGGCGTTCCTAGGTATGAGGCCAAAGACCCAAACCCAGAGCCACTTCATGCACTAAGAATGCGTCAAGTAACCAAAAAACTTGGTATTTGGCAAACCTGGAATCGAGCCGAACAACGCTGGCAAATAGACGGGCAAACCACTCGTTCTGGCAAATTCCGCGGCTGCAAAATTGACCAAGTAGGTGAGGAATACCTACGTCGCCTACTTCCCTACCGGGCATTCACAGATCTACCTTGTTGGCAAATTCGGGTTGAGAACTCTGGCCAAGCATCGCCAAACTGGCGCCTAATTGCCAAATGGAAAAATGAAACGCCCCCGTCAGCTTGACGAGGGCGTTTTCTAAAACAAACTAGTGAGCGTGCTGACCCCGGCTGTATTCGTAAACCAGCCCGATTACTCCGATAAGTGCAATCGGAACAAAAATAAAGGTCATCCACCATCCGATGGCGAGACTGGCGAAAACTAGTGATGAAGAGAGCCCCAAAACGAATGGCCACCAGCTCCACGGTGAATAAAAACCAGACTCGGCGTCTCCGTC
>CANFOX010000043.1 GCA_947448845.1 Microbacteriaceae bacterium
CCACAGCGCAAGCATCGGCTCGATTGGCAAGTGCCGCGGCTGTAACAATTGTTCCAAATGAATGGCCGAGCAAAATCGGCGATTTAAGGTTCAGTTTTGGAATCAAGTCAATCAGCCAATCGGAATAGTTCGCAATGTTGTGATTGTTCGCGAACTCGCCTGAGTCACCAAAACCAGGCAGATCGGGAATGATCACATTGAAATCGTTTAGTGCGCCGGCAATGGCTTCCAAGCCGTGGTGATTTCCGCGGTAGCCGTGAATGAACAGAATCGTAGGCGCTGGGCTTGTTTTGGCCGCATAACTCCAGTAAGCGGTATCAACCCCATTGGCTTTAACGCGGCCCGCTTTGGCCCGCTTTAGGGCTAATTCGGCTAGTTCGGCAGATGCGTTCGACATGCAAATAAGTCTAGGTTTTAGACCGAGAAGTAAATGGCTTCTGGATGGTGAATGACCATTGCATCGGTCGATTGCTCGGGATGTAACTGAAGTTCTTCGCTCAGGGTCACACCAATTTGCTCTGGCTTCAGAAGTTCAATCAACTTCACGCGGTCTTCAAGATTTGGGCAGGCGGGGTAGCCAAAGCTGTATCGAGCGCCACGGTAGTTGAGTTTGAACATTCCTTCGGCATCGAATGGGTCTTCACTCGAGAATCCGAGCTCTGCGCGCACCCTGGCATGCCAATATTCGGCCAGCGCCTCGGTGAGTTGAACCGAAAGACCATGGAGTTCAAGATATTCGCGGTACTCATTACGTGCGTAAAGTTCAGCGGCCACTTCGGCAATGCGAGAGCCCATCGTCACCAACTGGAATGGGAGCACATCTACCTGGCCAACCTCGCGGTTTCGAATGTAGTCGCTCAGGCAAAGATGCCGGTCTCTGGTTTGCCGCGGAAAACTAAACCGAAGTCGTTCGGTTCCGGCTGGCTCACCGCTTCCGCCGTCGGTAGCATTTTCGGCACCGTGATGAAGCACGATGGTGTCATCACCCTCGCTCACAGCCGGAAAATAGCCATAAACCACTGCTGCTTCGAGCAGACCCTCACGCTGAATGCGATCGAGCCAATAGCGCAATCTTGGTTTGCCCTCAGTCTCTACAAGTTGCTCGTAGCTAGCACCACCTTCGGCACGGGAAGGCTTAAGCCCCCACTGCCCCATAAAGGTGGCACGTTCGTCTAAGAAGCTGGCGTAGTCGCGAAGCGGAATTCCCTTGACCACCCTGGTTCCCCAAAATGGTGGTATCGGTACTTCGTTGTCGCCGGCAACATTGGATCGCTCCGGCATTTGATCTGGTTCGGTTCTAATCAAAAGACTGTTTGGGCTGGTGACTCGCTTTTTCAAAGCGGGTAGCACAACGGAATCGTCACCCCGTTTTTGCTTCACAAGGGCGTCGAGTAACTTGAGTCCTTCGAAAGCATCACGCGCGTACCGAACCTGACCGTCATAAATTTCGGCGAGATCTTGTTCGACGAAACTTCGAGTAAGAGCCGCCCCACCTAAAATCACCGGCCATTTGGTGGCCACCCCGCGAAGATTCATTTCTTCAAGGTTTTCACGCATGATTTGGGTCGATTTCACAAGCAGTCCTGACATGCCGATGACATCCACCTGGTTTTCTTCTGCAGCTTTCAAAATGTCGTTGATTGGCTGCTTTATGCCTAGGTTTACGGTTTCAAAACCATTATTACTAAGGATGATTTCCACAAGATTCTTGCCAATGTCGTGAACATCTCCCCTAACCGTTGCAAGCAATATGCGACCTTTTCCGGTTTCACTGGTTTTCTCGATGTAAGGCTCAAGATGGGCAACAGCGGTTTTCATAACTTCTGCCGATTGCAAAACAAACGGAAGCTGCATCTCTCCGCGACCAAAAAGTTCGCCAACCTCTTGCATGCCGCTCAATAGGTGTTCGTTGATTATCTGTAGCGCTGAGAGGCCTTCTTCTCGAGCCTGATCAAGATCAGCTTCGAGACCTTTGCGCTCACCATCAATGATGCGACGAACCAAACGCTCCAAAAGTGGAAGCTGCGCCAACTCTTCGGCCCTGCCTTGCCTAGCATTGCTGGCATCGACACCTTCGAAAACTTCAAGGTATTTCGATAGCGGGTCATGGGAAACCTGGCCGGTAGTGTCGAAAACGCGTCTGTCGTAGATGAGATCGAGAGCCGCATCTAGCTGCTGTTTCGGAACTTGATTAAGCGGAAGAATTCGTGCCGAATGCACGATGGCACTGCTTAAACCAGCGGCCACGCACTCATGCAAGAAAACCGAGTTGAGCACCTGCCGGGCAGCTGGGTTCAACCCAAATGAGACGTTTGAGATTCCAAGTGTGGTCTGAACTCCCGGGTATTGCCGATTTAGTTCTCGAATGGCTTCGATGGTTTCGATGCCATCTCGCCTGGTTTCGTCTTGCCCAGTGGCAATCGGAAAAGTAAGTGTGTCTATGAGCAGGTCTTTTAGTTTGAAACCATGAGTCAAAGTTAGGTCGTCAATTAGGCGCTTCGCGATTTGCACCTTGTGTTCGGCTGTTCTGGCTTGGCCCGTTTCGTCGATGGTTAGGGCTACTAGGGCGGAACCGTGTTCTTTGGCGAGTTCGACAATTTTGCTGAATCGAGATTCCGGCCCGTCACCATCTTCATAGTTCACCGAGTTGATCATGGCCCGCCCACCCATGCACTCAAGACCTGCTTCGATAACCTTTGGTTCAGTTGAATCAAGAACCAACGGAAGCGTGGTTGCCGTGGCGAACCGAGACACTAGTTCGCGGGCATCTGCGACCCCATCGCGCCCAACATAGTCAACGCAAACATCTAACAGGTGCGCACCCTCGCGGGTTTGCGACCGAGCGATTTCGATGCAGTCATCCCAATTGCCCGCCAACATTGCTTCGCGAAAAGCCTTTGAACCGTTTGCGTTTGTGCGCTCGCCAATCGACAGATAGGTCATGGTTTGGTCAAAAGGTTGATGTTGGTAAAGGCTAGCAAGCCCAGGCTCAACAACCTTTTCTGGGGTGCCAAGCGGCATGTTGGCAACTGCCCTGGCAACTTCGGCGATATGCGCGGGAGTGGTACCACAGCAACCGCCCGCCAAACCTACCCCGTAATCTCTTACAAACTGCTTGTGTGCGTCGGCAAGCTCGCTCGGAGTTAACGGGTAGTGGGCACCGTGGGAGCCCAAAATGGGAAGCCCTGCGTTTGGCATTACAACCATTGGTAGATCGCTGAAACGAGCCAAATAGCGAAGGTGCTCGCTCATTTCGGTAGGCCCAGTGGCACAGTTCAGGCCAATGCCAGAAATACCAAGTGCCGATAGCGATGTGAGTGCGGCGCCAATTTCAGACCCGAGCAGCATGGTGCCGGTGGTCTCAATGGTTACCGAGACAAAGATTGGAACTTGCTGCTGCAGCGCAATCATGGCACGCTTTGCACCAATCACGGCAGATTTGGCTTGCAGCAGGTCTTGTGTGGTTTCAATCAAAAGTGCGTCTGCGCCGCCACGAATTAGCCCGGCAGCTGTTTTTTGATAAGCATCGCGAAGCACCGCAAACGGAGCGTGGCCAAGGCTTGGAAGCTTCGTTCCCGGGCCAATCGACCCCAAGACCCAGCGGGGCTTTGCTTCGGTGGAAAAATCGTCAGCCACTTGTCTGGCGATTTTCGCACCAGCCTCGGCTAACTCTTCAATTCGAGCTTCAATACCGTATTCACCTAGGTTCGAAAGGTTTGCCCCAAAAGTATTGGTTTCAATGGCTTCCGCACCGGCTTTTAGGTATTCCGCGTGAATGCTGGAAATGAGTTCGGGTCGAGTTTGGTTCAAAACCTCATTGCAACCTTCGTGACCTTGAAAGTCATGCATGGTCGGTGCGGCATCTTGAATCATTGTTCCCATGGCTCCATCGCCAACCACTACTCGAGTGCGAACGGCGTCGAGTAGCGCTTGAGAACGGGGATTAAACATCTGAGTAAGTTTACCGCAGGGCTTAAACTTACTTGGATGCTTAAATCCAGCTACTCGAGCGGTGACGCAATATCAAAGATTTTGGCTGATGCCAGATCAGTGGGTCGCCCCACCCTATCTTTTGAGTTTTACCCATTTCGAGACGAAACTTCAGCGGCACAACTTTGGCAAACTCTCGACCTACTGCTTGCAGCGAAAGCTGATTTTGTTTCACTCACCTACGGTGCCGGAGGGTCTTCGCAAGAAAAATCATTTGCAGTGCTCGAACGAATGGCGCCTCAGGTGGCTACCATCGGCCACCTTACCGCGGTTGGCTCATCCAAAGTTGGAACGGCATCCACAATTCGACGTTTCGAAGACCTTGGGGTGGCGTCTATTTTGGCTCTGCGTGGCGATTCCCCAAAAGATGACCCAACTGCTTTGGAACGCGGTGAATTGACTACGGCATTAGAACTATTAGATGTTGCAGCCAAAGAATCCAAGTTGGAAACCGGCGTGGCTGCCTTTCCAGAAAAACACCCGGAATCTGCCTCACTTGCGCATGATGCGAACTTGTTGCGATTAAAAGAACTCGCTGGCGCTAAGTATGCGATCACCCAGCTGTTCTTCAGCGTTGAGGCTTACCTGAATTTGGTAGAAACCGTGAGACAGCAAGGGGTAACCATAGAAATAATTCCCGGGCTAATGCCGATTGCTAACGCCAAACAGGTTCTCAGAATGGCTGAAATGAGTGGTGCAATCGTTCCACAAAAACTTCTCGAAGCCTTGCACGGTGCCACAGAAAGCGAAGCCAGAACGATTGGAATGCAGTTCAGCATAGATTTGGCTTCCAAGTTACTGGCAGCAAAAGCCCCCGGTTTACATCTGTTTACTCTTAATCGCCATGAAAGCGCTATGAAAATAGCCAAAGAAATTGGCATAGTTGGCTAGTTGCGCCTCATTGGTATTGTCTGACCCCCACCATAGGTTAGAAAGGTGAACGAAATTACTTTTCCTGAATGGGCAAAAAATTTAGCCGTCTTTGACCTTGAAACCACCGGAATTGACGAGCGTGAAGCCAGAATCGTAACGGCCTACATTGGTGAACTCGACTTTACCGGCCAGGTGCTGCCAGGTGGGCAAAGTTGGCTAGCCAACCCAGTTATCGATATTCCAGAATCTGCAAGTGCAGTGCATGGCATAACCACCGAATTTGCTAAAACTAATGGCGCCGATGCCGCAACGGTTGCTAGTGAAATAATCGAACGGCTTCGCGAGCTCATGGCAAGAGGAATCATGGTTGTGGCCTACAACGCGGCCTATGACTTCACAGTTCTGCACTACGAAGCCATTCGCCATGGGCTCGAGCCACTGGTGCCAAGCTTGGTTTACGACCCGATGGTTGTCGATAAAAAGGTTGACCAGTACCGAACCGGAAAACGAACCCTAACAAGAGCCTGCGAGGTTTATTCGGTGCCCCTAGAAGACGCTCATGAAGCCAGCGCAGATGCAATCGCAGCCGGCCGCGTAGCCATAGCCATTGCCGCTAAGTTTGCGGGCGATCTACCTTCCTCTGCTGCCGAACTTCACGGCGAGCAACCGGCCTGGAAGCAAGCTCAAGACCTGGGTTTTGAAACTTGGATGAAAAAGAACGTCGACCCTGGCTTCAAGTTTGTTCCTGGTTGGCCAGTCAAGCACTACTAGTCAAGTTTCGGTAAATAAAAAACCCGCTCATAATCGAGCGGGTTTTTTATAAGTTTGCGTTTACTAAGCGCCGAAGCCCTTGTAGCGAGCATTGAATCGCTCAACGCGACCGGCAGAGTCGAGAATGCGCTGCTTTCCAGTGTAGAAAGGGTGCGAGGCAGAAGAAATTTCAACGTCAAAAACCGGGTAGGTGTTTCCGTCTTCCCACTCGATAGTTTTCGAGCTTGTAACGGTTGAGCGGGTTAGAAATGCCTCGCCCGAAGCTAGATCGCGAAAAACGATGAGCTCGTAGGTTGGGTGAATGTCAGCCTTCATTGAAAATCCTTGATTTGAAATCGAACTGCCGCTTACGGCAACAAACGAAAACTATACCAGTTCAAGGGAACAAAATCTAGAACTAGACGGCTCTGGCGCGGTAACGACCATTGTCGAGCCCTACTTGAACCTTGACCCCAAAGGCTTCGCTGATTTTGTCGCTGGTGATAGTTTCGTGAATTTTTCCAGCCGCAAAAATGTGACCATCGGTGAGTAGTAATGCGTGAGTTATGCCGTCGGGAATTTCTTCAAGATGATGGGTGACGATTATCATTGCCGGTGCCCCGGGGGCTTTCGCATACTCACCGAGTATCTGAATTGTGGTCTCGCGAGCCGCTAGGTCGAGGCTGGCCACGGGTTCATCTAGCAAAAGAAGTTCAGGGTCGGTCATTACAGCCCTAGCCAATTGCACGCGTTTTCTTTCCCCGTCACTAAGGGTTCCGAATTTGCGATCTGCGAGTTCACCAAGCCGCCACTCCCCTAATACGCGAAGGGCACGGCGTTCATCCACGGCATCGTAGTTTTCAGACCAGCGGCCAGTAACCGCGTAGGCGGCTGTCATGACCGAATTGAGCACAGTTTCGGTGTTTGGAATGTGCGAAGCCAGGGCGCTTGATGCGAAACCAACTCTGGTGCGAATGTCGAAAACATTGGTCGTGCCAAGTTTTTCTCCGAGAACCGAAACCTCGCCCGCCGACGGGTGAATGTGGCTGGCAGCCAGCCTAAGAAGTGTGGTTTTACCTGCCCCATTTGGGCCGATGATGACCCAGCGTTGGTCATCTAGTACTTGCCAATTAATGTTGTTCAAAATGGACTTTTGATCGCGAAGCACAGAAACGTTTTGAATGTCTAGAACAACGGGCATGACACTAAGCCTAAATGACTAGAGCAGTGCTTTGCGGTAGACCTCAAGCGTTTGGTCGGCAATTCGATCCCAGCTGAAGTAATTCTCGACCCTATTGCGACCGGCTGAACCGAATTCTTCAAGCCTTGAGTTTGCAAGCATTTTGTTCAATGCCGAAGCAAAATCTGAAACGAACTTGGCTTCATCGAGCGGCTTCCCGCTGCCATCTTGAAGTTGCTCGATTGGTACCAAGATTCCAGTTTCGCCATCGGCTACAACTTCAGGGATTCCCCCGGTTGCAGTGGCTACCACCGGAGTCGAGCAAGCCATAGCTTCTAGATTCACTATGCCGAGTGGTTCATAAATCGACGGGCATGCAAAAACAGTGGCAGCTGAGAGCATTGCTATTAATTCAGCTCGGCTGAGATGTTTTTCAATCCAGATGACGTTGTTTCTGAACTTGCGAAGTTCCAAGACCAGGTCGGTGACGGTTTGCAGAATCTCGGGCGTGTCTGGGGCACCGGCGCAAAGCACAAGTTGTACATCCTCGGGAAGTTCTTTTGCAGCTTTCAATAAATAAGGCAACCCTTTTTGCTGAGTGATTCGGCCAACAAAAACCACACTTCTTTTTTCGGGGTCTACCCCATTGGCTCTCACTAGGTCAGGGTTGTTAGCCGACTGAAAAGCATCAAGGTCGATTCCGTTATGCACCATGTGTACTTTGGCGGGGTCAATTTGCGGGTAGGCGCGCAAAATGTCTTTTCGCATTCCGTCGCTAACTGCGATTATTGCTTTAGCACCCTCGTAGGCGGTTCGTTCGATCCAAGACGAGACTCGATAACCACCGCCGAGTTGCTCTTCCTTCCAAGGCCTAAGGGGCTCAAGGCTGTGAGCGGTAATCACGTGTGGAATGCCGTGCAGTTTGCCCGCCAGGTCTCCGGCCAGATTCGCATACCAAGTGTGGGAATGCACAAGATCTGCACCGGCAACATCCGAGACCATCATGAGGTCGGTTGCCATGGTTTGGATAGCTGCGTTTGCGCTAGAAAATTCGGCTGGTTGTGAATAAGAAAATGTATCAATTTCATTACGTTCTGAACCGAAGGCGCGAACCTTCACCTCGATGTGACGACGCAGCACACGCACTAATTCAGCGACATGTACGCCTGCCCCGCCATAAATTGTTGGTGGATACTCTTTGCTAATGAGGTCTACTCGCATGAGGCAATGTTATTGCTAGCGTGCGATTGCTTATAACATTCGAGATATGAGTACTACGCCACGTATTTTTGGAATGGTTCTCGCTGGCGGCGAGGGCAAACGACTCATGCCATTGACCAACGATCGAGCGAAGCCAGCGGTGCCTTTCGGTGGCAGTTACCGACTAATCGATTTCGCGCTGTCTAACTTAATAAACAGCGGGTTGCGGCGCATCGTGGTGCTTACTCAATACAAGTCGCACTCACTTGACCGACACATTTCGCAAACCTGGCGCATGTCTCCTCTTCTTGGTTCCTACGTTGCCTCAGTTCCGGCGCAGCAACGCTTGGGAAAGCGCTGGTTCAGTGGGTCAGCTGATGCCATTTTGCAAAGCATGAACCTTCTGAGTGACGAGCAACCAGACATTGTTGTAGTTGTAGGCGCAGATCACGTTTACAGAATGGATTTTGATCAGATGATTCAAGCCCACCTGGCTTCTGGTCGAGGTGTCACGGTTGCGGCGATTCGACAACCGATTGAGCTTGCCAAATCTTTTGGGGTGATTGAGGTTGACGAAAAAGATCCAACCAAAATTTCGGCCTTCCGCGAAAAGCCAGCCGATCCAAAACCTGTACCTGGATCCCCAGGAGAAGCCTTGGCCTCAATGGGAAACTACGTATTCTCTGCTCAAGCGCTTATTGATGCAATCGAGCACGATGGAACTCTCGAGAATTCCAACCACGATATGGGTGGCGACATTGTTCCCTACCTCGTGGCGAGAGATGATGCCACCGTTTACGACTTCACCTTCAACGAGATTCCGGGTTCAACCGAACGCGACCATTCATATTGGCGTGATGTAGGAACGGTTGAAAGTTACTACGACGCTCACATGGACCTCATCTCTACCATGCCAATTTTCAATTTGTACAACACGGAATGGCCCATTTTTACGCAGCAGGTAAACATGCCACCCGCCAAGTTTGTTCATGACGGAGAGGGCAACCAGGGGCGAACCACCGATTCGATTGTTTCGCTGGGAACTGTGGTTTCCGGTGGCATAGTTGAGCGAAGTGTGCTTTCACCTATGGTTCAGGTTCATTCACGATCTTTGGTAACTGATTCGGTGCTGTTGGATCGAGTAGTGATTGGTAAGCACGCCACCGTTCGCAAAGCCATTCTCGACAAGGGCGTGGTGGTTGCAGACGGTGCATCGGTTGGCGTTGATCGCCAGAGAGACTTAGATCGAGGTTTCTTGGTCAGCGAAACTGGAATCACAGTGGTGGCAAAGGGCGTTTTAGTTACTCCGTGAAGCGTTTATTAGTGGTGTTCGATGTTGACTCAACGCTCATCGAAGACGAAGTCATTGAATTATTAGCTGCCGAAGCTGGTTCACTCATGCAAGTTGCTGAGGTTACCGAGCGTGCCATGGCTGGTGAGTTAGATTTTGCCGAAAGCCTTCGCGAGCGTGTAGCCACACTGGCAGGATTGCCTGAGGTTGCCATAGAAAAGGCGCTGAACCGCGTAAGGGTGACCCAAGGCGCCCAGTTTCTAATCGATGCAGTTCAGGCAGCCGGCGGTCTCGTAGGAGCCGTTTCTGGAGGTTTCAATCAACTTCTCGACCCGTTAGCTAAACGACTAAATATCGACTATCATCGAGCTAATCAACTCGAAATTACGGATGGTTTACTAACCGGACGAGTAACCGGAGCAATCGTTGACCGAGCTGCCAAGGAACTTGCGCTTCGCGAATGGGCAGCGGAAGCCGGGATTGATATGCAAGACACGGTTGCCGTTGGTGATGGTGCAAATGATTTGCGAATGTTGGCCGCTGCGGGTCTAGG
>CANFOX010000044.1 GCA_947448845.1 Microbacteriaceae bacterium
GGAGCTTCATTCCCACAGTATTTTGAAACATTTCAAGCGCCCAGGAGTGATGTTCGTTTTGTGATTCGTAGAGGGCAACAATCGAATTTGAATCAATAACAACTACTCCGGCCATTCGTTCCTCATTTCATCTCGCCAGTTTGCCGGCCAAATGCCAACGTAAAGCCCAGAGGCTTCGCTGATGGCATCCAGTCGTTTCATTTGCTGTTCAGCTCTTTCGAGTTGAATGGCTTCAACGCCTTTCAAAATGAGTCGCTTCAAGAGGGCTGTGCGATCATTGGCCAGCTGGGGCCATGTTTCAGCAGCGAGATCAATTGCTCGCGCTATGTCGTCGGTTTCGGTGATCATGTGTCTTTGTTTGACTGTTGGCATGGGTTGAGTGTAACACTCTTGCTAAAAGTGCAACACTTCTTGGTTTTCTGAAATTCGGAATAAGCGCGGCTCGCTGACAGTTACTTTTTGTTATGACCTCAACCACGCCCTATGCCTTCACGCCCGCGCCACGCAAGAACTGGCTGGCGCTCGCCATTTTGCTTGGTGGCTTCTTTATGGCTCTGGTTGACGCAACCATTGTGAACGTTGCTTTGCCTTCGATTCGCAACAGCTTGAACGCAACCGAGTCGACCCTCTCGTGGATCATCTCGGGTTACGCCCTCACCTTCGGTTTGGCGCTGATTCCTTCTGGCCGCATCGGTGACCGCTTCGGTCACAAGTGGGTGTTCATCACGGGCATTGTGCTTTTCACCGCAGCCAGTGCATACTGTGGCATTGCCCAGAATGACTTCGACATCACGCTTGGCCGAATTCTTCAGGGTCTCGCCGGCGGAATCTTTGTTCCTGCGGTGGGTTCGTTCATCCAGTTGTTGTTTCAAGGCAAAGAGCGCGGCAAGGCTTTTGCAATCATGGGCTCGGTTATTGGTGTTTCGAGTGCCGTTGGCCAAATTGCCGGTGGCCTTCTAATTCAAGCTTTCGGTGAGGCAGAAGGATGGCGCTGGGTGTTCTTCGTGAACCTTCCAATCGGTATTCTGGTTGCCGCTTTCGCGATTCGCATGCTGCCGGCAGGCGACGCCCACGCCGATCGTTCGAACCGCATGGACTGGCTAGGTGTGCTTCTGCTCAGCGGTGCTTTGACTGCCGTTTTGATTCCACTTATTCAGGGGCAGCAAGAGGATTGGCCAGCCTGGACCTGGTTGACCATGGCAGCCGGCGGCGTCGGACTGTTTCTATTTGGCGTGTGGCAGGTGTTCTTCACCAAGCGCGGTGGTTCGGCCCTGGTTCCGCCAAGGCTGTTTCACCATGCCAGCTTCACCTTCGGAGTGATTCTGGCGCTGGTTTACTTTGCCGGTTTCGTTTCGATCTTCTTCACCCTTTCACTGCTTTGGCAGGGTGGCCTGGGTCACACCGCCCTTGAGTCTGGTCTGCTAACCCTGCCGTTCGCTGTTGGAACCGCAATCTTCTCTTCTCAAAGTTCTAAGTGGGCAGCCAAGCTTGGCCGAAGCGTGCTGGTTATTGGCGCAGCGTTGGTGGCAATTGGCCTAGGCGCAACCTGGTTGATGCTGCAAAACGTTGGCATTGGTGACCTAAACAGTTGGATGCTGCTTCCGGCCCTATTTGTGGCAGGTGCCGGTAACGGTTGCTTCTTGGCGCCAAACGTGCAGTTCATTGTTGCAACGGTGGAAAACAGTGAGGCGGGTGCGGCAAGCGGTGTGGTTCAGACCGCACAGCGAATTGGTTCAGCCATTGGAATCGCCATCATCGGTTCGATATTGTTTAGCGCCTTGCACTTTGGCCCTGGCAGCACCCCTGCCAGCATTGCCGGTGACTTCAAGACCGGTGCGGCTAACGCAATGGGCATGTCGGCAATCTTCGCTTTTGTGGCGTTAGCCCTCGTGTTTAGCCTGCCGAAGCGCATTCAGCTTCATGGTGCACCCCCGGTGGCAGCCGACTAGTTAGCGCTTTGGCTCTAGCCAATGTCTGCGGCCCTTGTTAGTGTGCAGCTATGGCATGGAGAGTTAGAAAATCTGTAAAGTTTGGGCCGCTTCGGTTCACGCTTTCTAATGGCACAGTGAGCGCGTCGGTCGGTAGCCCGGTCGGCCGCGTTTCGATCAACACTCGGGGCCAGGTGCGAACCACCGAGCGCATTCCAGGCACCGGCATTTACAACACCAAGGTTGTGAGCCTAAACAAAGGCGCTCGCCGGGCTGCGGGCGCAACTGCTGCGGGGGCTGCCGCGGCAGCCAGTAACCCGGGTTCGCACGAGTTGGCGCCAAACGAGTTTCACATCGTCTCGCACACCGGCTCGCTTGCCGATTTTCCGGCATCCGGTTGGTTTGAAGACCCACTCGGTGGCAAACAGCTTCGTCTTTGGAACGGCAAACATTGGCAAACCGACTTGCGGGCTGCCGAACCAACCGATGCCAACACCTCGTTGAGCCAGTTTCCGCCAGAGGGGTGGTACCCCGACCCAGATGGTGCGCCAACCGAGTGTTATTGGTTCAAAAACCAGTGGTCTACGGCGCACCGCGAGCCGGGTGATGCCACCCCACTGATTGGTTCTCACGCCGAACCCGTGCGCCTGCGGTTCACTCGTAATGGCTTTGTGGCGCTCGCGGTTTTAGTGGTTGCCATAGTTCTTGGAATGAACGACCTATTGAAGCGGCACGATTTCTGGCTCGCGCTGGGCTATTCGCTGCTTTCTTACCCAGGGGTAATGCTGGTTGTTTTTGGTTTCATAAAAGGCGTTAGTGGCCGCCCAACTTGGCTCAACATTCCTGGCAGTAAGCAGGTTGGTTGGGTGGTTTTGGTAGTTGGCGTTGGCCTATTCACCATCGCCGGCTGGGTGTTGCCAAAGCCTTAGCAATCGGTTTTAGTATTCGCCCTTAATCACAAAGTACGAGCCGCGAATCTCACCGGCAAGCTTCGACTTTTGGCGGGCGAACTTGAACTTTTCAGCAAGCTCTGCAGGAACAGGCATGCCCATTGAAAGCTTGAAACCAACCGCTCGCTTCTTGGCATCGTTCACCGTGTAAAGCACGTTGATGGCAAGGCCACTTTCGTAAAAAACGTAAGTCCAGCGAACTAGACCCTCGGCGGCATCGACCATCATCTCGGTGACTTCGAGAGGCTTCGAGGCAATCACGATGTCGCGCTCAAGCAGCACCTTGGCAACGTAGTCGACCAGTTCTGGCTTTTCGCTCGCCGGTGTGGTTTCAAAGTCAATGTTGTATTTGTTCTTGAAATAGCGAGCCTCATTGGCGCGCAGGCCCGCTAGGGCATCGGCAACCGGCGAGCTCTCAAGCCCAGCGGTTGAAACGTTTACGAAGTCGATTGGCATTTGCTGCCCTCTCTGATGGCCCTGCTCTAGCGTAATCTGCTTGTATGAGCGATTTGAATGCCATCGGCGAAAAAGACAACTGGATCTGCTGGCTTTGCGACAAACCGGTTGACCCAGACGCCTCGGTGAACTCAGACCTTGGGCCGTCGGCCGATAGCTATGCGGCAGCCAAGGCCAAGAAGGGTTCGGCAACCGTTGAACGCCTGGCTCACCGCGCCTGCAACACCATGAAGGGCAAGATTGCCCCGGTAGTTCCATGGATCAAAGATGTTGTGGTGGCCGACCCTTCGCCAATTTTCGAAACCGTTGAGCGGCTTCAGCGCAAGGGTGGGCGAGAGGTTATTGCTCGCTGCATGGATTCCGTCGATGCCGAAAAGGTAGCCGACTGGTTAGTTGACCGGCTGGGCCGCCTGGCGCCAGAAACCAAGTTTGCCATTGACATCAAGCCGGGTGGCGGGCAATACATGCTCTCGCTTCGCGCCGATTAGAGGCATCTGTGATTGCAAATGCTTCGATGGGCACAGTAAAACGTGCTCGCAACGGTAACTTCGCTGTTTTTGCCGCCAACGGAATGCTGCTGGCATCTTGGTTTTCTCGTATTCCTGATGTGAAGCATCAACTGCAGCTCACCCCAGGTTCGCTGAGTTTGCTGCTGCTTTCCCTTTCAATCGGAGCCCTTCTAGGGCTACCGATTGCCGGCCGGGTGGCAAACCGTTTAGGGGCAACCAACACGGTGCGCGCCGGAATGCTGATTGCCGCCGCCGGAGTTCTAACTTCGGCGCTCGCTGTTCAGTTTGCGCAGTCACTGCTCTTGGCCATGCTCGGCATGCTGTTGCTTGGCCTTGGCTCTGGCACCTGCGATGTTGCCATGAACCTCGAGGGCACCGTGATTGAGCAGGCCATCGGCCGAGCCATCATGCCTTGGTTTCACGCTGCCTTTAGTGGCGGAACCGTGGTTGGCGCTCTCTTGGGTGCCGGCGCCACGGCAATCAAGCTTCCGCTTGCCGTTCACCAACCGACCACGGTGGCGATCTCGCTTGCCCTTGTGATTTGGGGTAGCGCTCAGTTCATGCCGGCCACAAAAGAATCACCCGCCGAGATTGCGGCTTCCAAGGTAGACGCAAAATCACCATGGCTTGAACCCCGCACACTACTTATAGGCTTCATGGTTTTGGCCGCCGCCTTTACCGAGGGCACAGCAAACGACTGGATGGCCGTGGCTTTCGTTGATGGTCACCAGCTTGCCCCAGCCCTTGGGGTGCTTGGCACCGCAACCTTCTTGGTGTTTATGACCACTGGGCGCATTCTTGGAACCAGCGCGCTTGATCGGTTTGGCCGTGTTCCGGTGCTTCGAGGGCTCTTTGCCGCAGCGGTAGTTGGCAGCTTGCTGGTGGTTTTTGGAACGCCACCGTTGGCCTACCTTGGCGCTGCCATTTGGGGCATTGGTGCGAGCCTCGGTTTTCCGGTTGGCATGTCGGCCGCCAGTGATGACCCGAAGCGCGCCGCGGTGCGCATCAGCGCGGTGGCAACCATTGGCTATGTGGCCTTTCTGGCCGGGCCAATGTTGATTGGTTTTCTGGGTGACCGGGTTGGCGTGCTTCGAGCACTGCTCGCTGTTGGGGCGGCATCCGCAATTGCTTTTGGTTTATCGAATTCGGCAAAGGAGCCCACAAAATGAGCAAAATCAACAAAGGTCGCATGACGGCACCGTTCAACGAAAAGCAGGTTGTGTTTCTAATTGGCATGCGCATCAACAACTGGCTTGCGGTGCATCGCTGGGTGCCGGTTTTTATGGCCATGGGGCGAATGCTTCCAGAGCTTTACAAAAACCCATCGCTCGGTTTCAAGTCTTACGAGATGGCCATTGGTCGCACCCTGATTCTGGTGCAGTACTGGTCAAACACCGAGCAGCTGATTGAATACGCCAAAATGAAGGATTCCGAACACCTGCCCGCCTGGCGAGCATTCAATAAGGCGGCCCAGAAATCGAGTGCGGTTGGCATCTGGCATGAAACCTATGAGGTTCAGGCTGGGGCATCTGAGAATGTGTATCACAACATGCCGGCTTTTGGTTTCGGCAAGGTTGGGCGACTTGAACCGGCTGTGGGCAAGCGCAATTCTGCCTCGCAACGCCTTTCTCGTTAGTATGAAAACAGCCCAAACAGTGAGGTTTTGAATTGGCGATTTCTATTCGCGGTGTATCCAAGAAGTTCGGGGATTTCACGGCAGTCGACCAGCTAAATCTTGAGATTGGCTCTGGGGAATTCTTTTCGATGCTCGGTCCATCTGGCTCTGGCAAAACCACTGTTCTGCGCTTGATTGCAGGGTTCGACCTACCAACCGCCGGCACCATTTCGCTCGACGGTGAAGATGTAACCAACAAGGCCCCTTTCGATCGAAACGTGAACACCGTTTTTCAGGATTACGCGCTGTTTCCGCACCTGAACGTGATTGAGAACGTTGAGTATGGCCTGCGGGTGCGCAAGGTGGGGCGCGAGGAACGCCGCGCCAGGGCTCTGGCCGCACTCGAGAAGGTTCACCTTGCAGACTTCGCCGAGCGAAAGCCCGCCCAACTTTCAGGCGGCCAGCGTCAACGAGTTGCTCTCGCCCGCGCCATTGTGGTTGAGCCGAAGATCTTGCTGCTCGACGAACCGCTCGGCGCCCTCGACCTAAAACTTCGCGAAAGCATGCAGATTGAACTGAAAGAACTTCAGCGCGACCTCGGCATCACCTTCGTATTCGTCACCCACGATCAAGACGAGGCGCTCACCCTAAGCGACCGCATTGCCATTTTCAACCAGGGCAAGATCGAGCAAATCGGCACCCCACATGAGCTTTACGAAAAACCGGCAACTGAGTTTGTTGCCAGATTCGTTGGCACCGCAAACGTATTCACCGCTGCCCAAAGCCAGAACCTATTTGGCGTCAACAAAAAGACCATGATTCGACCTGAGCAAATCGAGCTCGGCGCCACCGGGCAAGAGGCCACGGTTATGGAATCGATTTATCTTGGGTCGTCCATCCGTTTCATTTTGAAGCTTGCCGACACCCAGGTAATCGCCGAGGTTTCGGCAAGTGACGAGAACGCAAAAACTTACCGCCGCAACTCGACGGTCAAGGTAAATATGAGCAAAACCGATCTGGTTGAGCTCGACTAAGGAGAAAAGTGAAGCTAAAGAAAGTAAAGGCACTGGCTGTTGTCGCAGCCCTGTCTATTGCGCTTACCGGCTGTGCTGCCGGTGCAAGCAACACCGCAGGCACCATGCTCGACAAGCTTGGAGCCAACGAGAAGTCACTCACCCTGCTGGGTTGGCCTGGCTATGCCGAAGACGGCAGTAACGACCCGAAGGTTGACTGGGTTACCCCGTTTGAAAAAGAAACCGGATGTCAGGTTACCTTCAAGCCATATGGCACCAGCGACGAGGCCCTCAGCCTTTTCAAGACTGGTCAGTATGACGCCATCGCCGCATCTGGCGATGCCACCCTGCGTTTGATTGCAGGCGGAAGCGTTCAGCCACTAAACACCAAGTTGATTCCTAGCTACACGGGTGTTTACAGCTTCTTGAAGAACCGTAACTGGAACACCGTTGACGGCAAGACCTATGGCGTTCCTCACGGTTACGGTGCCAACCTGTTGATGTATAACACCAAGGTGGTTACCCCAGCCCCAACCTCGTGGAGCGTGGTTTTTGATGGCGCCAGCAAATACAAGGGCAAGGTCACCGCTTACGATTCGCCAATCTACATTGCCGACGCAGCGCTATACCTAATGAAGCACCAGCCGGCACTTGGCATCAAGAACCCATATGCTCTAGACGACAAGCAGCTTGCCGCAGCAGTTACCCTGCTGAAGGCACAGCGCGCCAACGTTGGTGAATACTGGAGCGACTACCTAAAGTCGATTCAGTCATTCGAAACCGGCAACTCAGTGGTTGGAACCACCTGGCAGGTAATCAAGAACTCAATGTCGGCCAAGGCTACCGTTGACGCCATTTTGCCTACCGAGGGTGCCACCGGTTGGTCTGACTCATGGATGATTGCTTCAAACGCCAAGCACGTGAACTGTGCTTACCAGTGGTTGAGCTACATCGACACCCCGAAGGCTAACGCTGCCGCCACCGAGTACTTTGGTGAGGCGCCGGTTACCAGCGATGCCTGCCAATATGCATCTGCAGGTTTCTGTGACACCTATCACGCCGGCGATGCCAACTATGCGGCGCAGATTTGGTACTGGACTACCCCAATCAGCAAGTGCCTTGACGGCCGCACCGATGTTAAGTGCACCGACTACTCGGCATGGACAAAAGCCTGGCAAGACATCAAGGGCTAACAAAAAATGACTAGTAACTCGAGCGTTGCCGGAGCCGCCATTGCGGTGACTCCGGCACGCCGAGTTTCTAGCTACCTTTATAACCACGCCAAACTGCGTCTGCGCTTGCTGATTGCGGCGCCGGTGTTCTGGCTTGGTTTGGTTTACATTGCGTCACTGCTAATGCTGCTGATCACGGCATTCTGGAGCATTGATGAGTTCACCGGAAACACCAAGGTGATCTGGAACTTCGACAACGTCACCTCACTCTTTACCGATGCGCTTTACAGCACGGTTACCTTGCGCACCATCGGAATCGCTCTGGGAGTTACCGTCGTTGACATACTTCTGGCACTGCCAATCGCATTCTTCATGTCAAAGGTTGCCGGGCCGAAGGTCAGAAACATCTTGGCCATTTCGGTGCTACTGCCGCTCTGGGCAAGCTACCTTGTGAAGGCATACGCTTGGCGTTCGGTGCTTTCTAATAAAGGTGTGCTGCAGTGGATTCTTGAACCGCTTGGCCTAAACACCCCAGGCTATTCGCTTTTTGGAGCCGCCATCACCCTTGGTTACATGTGGCTTCCATACGTGATTTTGCCAATCTTCGGTGGGCTTGAGAAGGTGCCGGGCAATCTGCTTGAAGCATCAAGCGATTTAGGCGCTAAAACCTTCACCACGATTCGTCGGGTTATCCTTCCCATTATTTTGCCCAGCATCATCGCCGGCAGCATCTTTGCTTTTTCGCTAACGCTCGGTGACTACATAACCATCAACATTGTTGGTGGCGCCAACCAGATGCTGGGAAACCTGATTTACACCAACGTTGGAACCGCCAACAACCTGCCGATGGCGGCAGCTTTGGCGCTGATTCCCATTGCCATCATGTTTGTTTATCTTGGTTCGGTGCGCCGAACCGGAGCTCTGAATAACCTCTAATGCGCATCAGTCGGTCGGCGGCCCTGGTTCTTGGGGTTATCTCGAGCGCCGTCATGGCGGCGGTTTACCTGCCACTGGTGATTGTTCTTATTAACTCTTTTAACAACTCAATGAACATGGATTGGCCGCCACCGGGGTTCACCCTCGACTGGTGGGTGAAGGCATTCGGTTCTGGTGGGCTGATGGCGGCGCTCGGAACCAGCGTGCTAATCGCCATTTGTGCATCCGTGGTGGCATTGATTCTCGGCACGTTGTTGGCGTTGGCGCTTTCTCGCTACAAGTTCTTTGGGCAAGAGTCGATTGGCCTCATGGTGATTTTGCCCATTGCGCTACCCGGCATTGTTACCGGTTTGGCGCTTAACAACGCGTTTCGCACCGTGCTTGGCATGCAGCTGAGCATGGCCACCGTAATCATTGCGCACGCAACCTTTTGCATCGTTACGGTTTACAACAACGTGCTGGCACGGCTTTCGCGGGCAAACCGCAACCTTGAAGATGCCTCAGCCGACCTCGGGGCTGGGGTATTCACAACTTTTCGGTTGATTACCCTTCCGCAAATCGGCTCGGCTTTGGTGGCCGGCGGTTTGTTGGCTTTTGCGCTCAGCTTCGACGAAATCATCGTCACCACCTTTACCGCAGGTTCTGGCGTTGAAACTTTGCCGATCTGGATTCTCAACAATATGTTCCGCCCAGGCAAAGCTCCGGTGGTAGATGTTGTTGCAGTCACCACGGTGCTTATTTCGGTGGTGCCGCTGTATTTCGCACAGCGTTTCACCCGCGAAACCGCCAAGTAACGCGCCTTTCGCGCCAGTTTTCGGCATCCTTGGTTTATAACGAATATGTATACCTTTGTAACAAAATGGTATCTGTTGTTATTTTTTGAGAGATTTTGTTGCAGTATTGTCATACAAACTTCTTCAAGAAAGTGAACAAATGGCAAACGCAACCACCTCAAAGCGCAGAAGGCGCAAAGGGGATTTTCTGGTTGCCATTCCGTTCATGCTTCCGGCCCTAGCCGGCCTCATCTTCTTCGTTCTGATTCCAGGCATTCGCGGTGTGATTCTCAGCTTCTCTGAATACAACGTGTTCACCAACGAAACCAAGTTCATTGGGCTTTCGAACTACATTCGCATGTTCAAAGA
>CANFOX010000045.1 GCA_947448845.1 Microbacteriaceae bacterium
AGCTCGTTGATTCGGTCGTTTGCCTCGTTGAACCGCTCAGGCGGCAGCAGTTGGCGCACCTTGTCTTCTGCCCGAACTCCCGCATTCTCGGGTAAATCCCACACGAAGTCCGGCGCAAATTCACGCGACCACTGAGTCCAGGCAACGCCGGCTGCCGCATGGCTGTCAACTAGAACGCCGTCGTTGTCGAACAGCAAACCTTTTGCGAAATAAATCAACTAACTCTTGCTGCCTTTTGAGCGAAGAGTTACAAAGAAATAGATGCCCGCCAAGGTCAGCAGTATAAATGCCTGCGCAGGCAGCAGCTCGGTGAGCCACAGGTGACTCGAAGGGGCTTTCAAAACTGGATGCCCAGGCCCATACTCGACTAGACCACCAATTGCCATGGCACCGATTGCAAAACTCTGAATTCCAACGAAGTAGAACCAGATGATGGCAAGAACCAAGTTGAGTCGGGCTGCACCCTTGCTGGCGCCCTTGTTTCCGGTTGCCTCGCTGCCGGCAACGGCAATTGCTGAGAAGTGAGCACCGGTAACAATGGCTGCGCCAATCAAGGCCTGAATGGCGAACCAGGTCCAAGTTTCGAGTGTGCCAAATAGGTCAGAAATTGCAGCTCCTGTTAAGAAAGCAACCGTTAGACCAACCACCGGTGAGGCATAACCAAAGGCAAGGGCTTTGCGAATCTGCCCTTCGTCAAGCGCGGCATATTTAGACATTCTTGGCCCCCTTTGGCTTTACAACGAACGCTCGCAGAATTCCAAAAAGCAGCACCGCGGCATCCAAAATTATTGGAACATAAAGCGAAAGCAAGCGAACCATGGGGTCTCTGGTGTCGGTACCGCCAAAGTTTAGGTTGCTCAAGAAAACAGCAATCGCGAGAATTCCAGAGGCAATCAAAGCCGTAATGATGGCCACCGTTGTGAATGCATAGGTGTTTCGGTTCAGTCGAAGGTTTGGCTCAACTGCAATTGTTGCGGCAGCGATGCGACGGCCAATCAGGGCGGTTACCACCAAGATGGCGATGCCAATCAGGTTTAGATAGATTGCCGGGTGCACATAGTTTTGCCCGTTGTAATTTTCAGGAGTCCAAGTGTTCACCGTGAGCACCTGCTCGGCGTAAAGGCTCACCAAGAATAGGTACCAAAAAAGCAACATTCCCAATAACGGAAACCTAAGCCCCCAGTTGATGCGACCCCAAAATGTTTTAGTTTCACTCATGTTTTTAAGCCTAGCGTTAGAGTTTGAGCATGATTCTCGTTATTGGTGAAGCGCTGATCGACCTGATTGAAAACCGCTACCAGCCAGGCGCATTCAACGCCATTGTTGGCGGGGCTAACGCCAACGTGGCGCTGGCGCTGGCCAGGCGCGGAACCAAGCACCAGTTCTTGGGCCGCCTCAGTAACGACCGCTTCGGCAAGATCATTCGCGAGCGACTTGAGAGCAATCAGGTTTCACTGGAACACTCGGTTTCGGCACCCGAGCTCACCACGCTTGCCGTGGTTTCGATTGATTCGCAGGGCGTGCCAAGTTACTCGTTCTACGTGAACGGCACGGCCGACTGGGGCTGGACCCCGGCAGAGCTTCCCACCGACGTTGAGCTCGAAAACATGCATGCCAAGGCAATTCAGTTCGGATGTCTGACCATGGCGATGGCGCCTGGAAACGCGATTATCGAGAACTGGGCAGGCGCTCACTTCGCGCAAAACTCTTTGACCATTAGCCACGACATCAACATGCGCCCGGCTCTTGGGTTCGATGCCAACACCGAGCGCGAGCGGGTTGAGCGCATTAACTCAATAAGCCACCTAATCAAGGCAAGTGACGAAGACATTCAGTGGCTCTACGGCCTTGCCGAGGGCGCAGACCTTGACGGCATTGTTGAACAGTGGGTGGGTGAAACCGATCGCGTGGTTTTGGTTACTCGCGGTGGCGAGGGAACATCCATTTATCGCCGCGGTGCCAGCGGGTTTGCCAGACAAGATGTGCCATCGCGCAAGATCAACGTGGTTGACACGGTTGGTGCCGGCGACACCTTTTGCGCCAACTTGCTCGGGCAGTTAGACGATATTGACGTTCTTGGCGAAAACCCGTTCGACCGTTTGGCCAACCTGAGCGACGCCGATTTGCGAGACATTGTTTACCGTTCGGGAGTTGCCGCTTCGATCACCTGCGAGCGCGCTGGCTGCGAGCCACCTACCCTGGCAGAACTCAGCGCGGTTATTGCCGCTCTAGACTAACCAGCGCCTGCTCAGCCGCTGAGCGACCGGCTGGTTTCCAAGCTCAACCGCCATGGCCAGCGCCTTAATTCCGTGTTCACGCGACTCTTCAGGCTTGCCCCAGTGCTTGCAAACATCAGAAAGTGTGTCGTGAGCCAGCATTGCAGAATCGGTAACCCCACCCGCCACTAGAACGTTTTCAAGCACCAGATTGGCAAGCAGATATGCCTGCTGCAGGTTGCCCAGTTCGAAATAGGCAATCATTAGGCACTCAAAATAGCTTTGGCGCACCAGCACCGTAGCTTTTGCCCAGCTGTAAACATCGAAGCTTTCGAGCAGGTCAAGCACCTCTTGGTTTGAGCCAGATTCAACCAGAATGCTGGCCAAGCGCATCTTGATGCTGCGGCACTGCGATGGATTCTTTTGCTCGGCGTTTACTTCAAGAGCCTGGCGCAAAAATGCCTCGGCGCTATCGTTGTTTTCTTCGAGGGTTGAAATGTCGGCGAGTAGGGTGAGGCATTTCATTTGAACCTTGCGAAAACCAAGAGTGCGAGCGACCTTGGCGGCCTTGCTGGCGGTTTCGCGAGCTTCAGCTAGTTGTTCGAGCCCCAAATGCGAGAAGGCGCGTTCGTAAGCAAACTTGAGGCGCAACTTGGCGGCGCGAGCCGAGGTGCGGCTAAAGCCAACCAGCTGTTGGTCGCCAGAGATTCCGTAGCCAAGTGCCGCACCGTATTCGCCGAATGCATTGTGAGCCCTTGCAATTGCAAGTTCGGTGATGTGAATGCGAGGTGTGGCCTCTAGAAACATAAAAGATTCGTGAGCATCTTCTAGGGCACGCATTGCTTCGTTGCGCTTGCCTAAACCAGTTAGAACGCGGCCCTTCTTGAGGGCCAATTCGGCCAGGTTGCGGGCGTTGTCAGCCTCTTCGGTGTCTAGTTCGGCGTTCTTAATTACCTCGAGTGCTTCATCGAGGCGCCCACGATTCTGCAGAAACTCGGCGTAGTCAACCGAAACTCGAACCATTTCGCTTGGTTCGTCGTCGTTTTTGTAGAGCTGAATGCTCGAACGGTAACTCTGTTCTGCTAGGTCGAACTGTTGCTTTGCCAGGTAAACCTCGGCCTCAAGAGCAGCAATCTTGCCAAGTGCTGCCTCATGCGAGTTGGCACGAACCTCAATGCTGCAGTCTTCAAGCTCTTTGAGTGCTTCATCGTGTTTGCCAAGATGAGCCAAAATGCGTGCCTGCTGAATGCGGCACTCACTCACGTTTTCAGCGTCACCGGCTTCGCGATAGTTGGATTTTGCCGACTCGTTGAAGGTCAACGCGCGGTGAAAATCTTCCATGTTTATGCTGTTTTCGGCAAGGTGGAAAAAGGCGCGAGCACGTTGAGCCTGATCTTCAGACTCGGTTTCTCCCCAAAGAAATTTCTCGTATTCACTAGCCATTTTCTGCCGCCTTTCGCCCCGAAGAACCGTCACCAAAAAACAGACGGAAGTCATTTATACCCCCCGCCCACGACATTTGCGTGCGTGTCGGTTCGGCGATTCTTAGAGTGGAAGAACTTTTAGTGTGGTGAGTGTTGGATCAGCCACAAAAGCAATACGAACTCCGCTGTCACGGGCATCAAATAGGGCCTGCAGCGCCTGCTCGGTGATGAGTTCACCAGGGCTCAAAACCGGAACTCCCGGTGGGTAAGGGCAGATGATCTCGGCTGAAACCCGCCCCACAGCGTCGGCCGCCGCAACCTCTTCGTGTTTTGCAAAAAACGCCTCGCGCGGGGTCACCACAACTTCTGGCGCAATCGAAAACGCTGGGGCAATCTTGATTGGCCTTGGGTCACCCGTGTGGGCTTCAACAGAGGCAATTATTCTGCGAATCAGGTCTTGAATGCGATCTGGGGTATCGGCGAAGGTAATCATCGGAATGATCAGGTCGCGATTGGCCATTTCAACGTCAATGTTGGCTGCTAATAGGTCAGCCTCGATGGCGTTTCCGTCAGCACCGCAAGAACTGAGCAAGATCACCAGCTTGAGCGGGTCGATGTATTCGCCATCGATCACGTCGATGCCTGCGGCACGAAGTTGAGCGCGTCCAACTTCGGTTGCCTCAATCACCGGGCCGATAAGTTCTTTACCGTGGCGCTCAAGCAGAGCCCTGGCGGCATCAATGCTTGCCAAGATGCGGCCCGACATGCTGGTGGTTTGGGTGGCGTCGAACATCTTGTTGAAACGGGCGAGGTCGACAAACTCGTCGCGCACCAGCACGAACGAGGCCTGCGAGTAAGAAGGCAAAGTTTTGTGCGCACTGGTTACAACAATGTCGGCACCCTCGGCGAGCGGATGATTCGGAAGCTCTGGGTGAAAGCCATAGTGCGCAGCCCAAGCGGCATCAACCACTAGCGGTATGCCGTGGTCGTGGGCAACCTTTGCTAACCGCGGAATGTTTGACATGGTGCCAACGTAAGACGGCTCGCCAATTAGAACTGCCTTGGCATCAGGGTGCTCGGCCAGCGTTTCGGCGAGGTGGCTCGAAGGCAGATACTCTGGCAGGCCGGTAGCAACATTGATTTCGGGGCGAATCCAAACGGGAACAACGCCCGCATAAACCAAACCAACCAGCACCGATTTGTGCAGGGTTCGCGAAACGATGACCTTGTCGCCTGGGCCGGCCACAGCCATTACTGCTGCGTGGTTCGAGCCAGATGAGCCGTTTACACCGAAGCGGCAAAGGCTGGCACCCCAAAGGTTTGCGGCAAGTGCCTCGGCTTCGAGAATCAGTGAGGGTGAAATGCGATGCGGATGATTACCTGGCAAAACCGGAATGTCACCGTCGACTATGGCACCGGTTAGATCGGTGCGGCCCTTGTGACCTGGAATCTGAAACGGTGACCGGTCGGTCTCCATGTCGCGAATCCAAGCATCTAGCAGGGGTGCGTGTTTACGCAATCCCATTGGGTCTTTAGGGTCTAGCAGAGTCGCTGCGCCAAACGCGTGCTGTGGCAATATCCCGCCTTTCGGTCAAACTTCGTTTCGAGTTTTAGTTATACAGGCTAAAGGTGAATAAAGGGACCGAACTTTTCGCTCGGCCCCTTCATGCACTTGAAATGTTTTAGAACTCGACCTTGGTCACGTTGGTGTCTAGCGCAATGCCAGGGCCAAAGGTGGTCGAGATGGCGCCCTTGATAACGTAGCGACCCTTTGAGCTGGAAGGCTTCAAACGGTGCACCTCGTCGAGAGCAGCCTCGAGGTTCTGGCCGAGCTGTTCTTTGGTGAACGATGCCTTGCCAATGATGAAGTGAAGGTTCGACTGCTTGTCTACGCGAAACTCGATCTTTCCGCCCTTGATGTCGGTAACTGCCTTAGCCACATCTGGGGTTACGGTTCCGGTTTTCGGGTTTGGCATGAGGTTTCGAGGGCCAAGTACCTTACCTAGGCGACCAACCTTACCCATAAGTTCTGGGGTTGATACTGCCGAGTCAAAGTCAGTCCATCCGGCGGCTACCTTTTCGATAAGCTCATCGCCACCAACCTCGTCTGCGCCAGCAGCCTTGGCTGCATCGGCAGCCGCACCGGTTGCGAACACGATAACTCTGGCGGTCTTACCGGTTCCGTTTGGAAGCGATACGGTTCCGCGAATCATCTGATCGGCTTTACGTGGGTCAACACCAAGCTTGAGAGCAACCTCGATGGTTGAGTCAAACTTCTTTGAGCCGGTCTCTTTGATGAGTGCAACGGCTTCGGCCGGGGTGTAAAGGCGGCCTTCTTGAATCTTTGCTGCTGCGGCTTCATAAGCCTTTGAGCGCTTTGCCATGCTGTTGTTCCTTTTCTGTTAGGTCACAGTTGTGGTTAGCGAATCGCGCGCGATTCTCCCACGACTATTTCTGGTTGTTAGCCCTCTACGGTGATTCCCATAGAGCGTGCGGTGCCAGCGATGATCTTGGCAGCTGCCTCAACATCGTTAGCGTTTAGGTCTGCCATCTTGCTTTCAGCAATCTTTAGAACCTGGTCTTTGGTGAGCTTGGCAACCTTCACGGTGTGTGGGGTTGACGAGCCCTTCTGAACTCCGGCGGCCTTCTTGATTAGCTCGGCTGCAGGAGGGGTCTTTAGAACGAAGGTGAATGAACGGTCTTCGTAAACGGTGATCTCAACCGGAACAACGTTGCCGCGCTGGTCGGCGGTGGCGTTGTTGTAAGCGGTGCAGAACTCCATGATGTTTACACCGTGCTGACCCAGTGCAGGGCCGATCGGTGGGGCTGGGTTAGCAGCGCCAGCCTGAATCTGAAGCTTGATCATGCCGGTGATCTTTTTCTTCGGTGCCATTTGATTTCCTTTGGTTAATTACTTCTTTAGATTTAGTTAGTTCAGTGGGCCAACCTGGTCGAAACCAAGTTCAACCGGGGTTTCACGCTCGAAGAGCGAGACCAAAACTGTAAGTTTGTAGCTTTCTGGCTTGATTTCTGAAATGGTGCCAGGCAAACCTGCGAACGAACCATCTTTAATCATGATGCTTTCGCCAAGTTTGAAGTCTACATTTATTGGCACGGCACGTGCCTTGCCCTTAACGGCAACGCCCTTGACTGCAGCCTTAGCTGCGGCTTCTTCAGGCAGCACGTAGAGGCTCTTGAGCATTTCAAAAGCTTCTTTCGGGCGAAGCGGAGTTGGGGCCTGTGCGTTGCCAACGAAACCGGTAACCGCTGGGGTGTGACGCACCAACGACCAAGAATCTTCGGTCATGTCCATGCGAACCAAAACGTATCCGGGAATGCGAACCTTGGTGACCAGTTTGCGCTGACCGTTCTTGATTTCAATGGTGTCTTCCATTGGAACTTCGATCTGGTGAATCAGATCGCCGCCCTCAATTGAGATGCGTCGGTTCTCAAGGTTCTGTTTCACGCGCTTCTCATAGCCGGCGTAGCTGTGCACTACATACCATTTGCCTGGCTGGCTGTTTAGCTCGGCACGAAACTCGCGGTATGGGTCGTCTGATTCTGGCGCACCCTCTTCGCTCATGTTCGAGGTTGCGGCCTGTGCCTCTTCAACCTCTTCGATGGCTTCTGCAAGTTCAACGTCTTGTTCGTATTCGGCAGCTGCGTCTAGAGCCAAGTCGGCTAGCTCGGCGTCGGCGTCGGCAAGCACCTGTTCTGCGGCAACGTCAGGAATCGAGACAATCGCCTCGAGTTCTTCGCGTTCTACTTCGCTCACTGTTGCTTCTTTCGATTGAAATTAATAAAAACTAGTTGGTCTTGGTGAAGGTCCAGACGATGCCCTGGTAAAAAGCCCAGTCCATAACGCCAATAACGACCATTACTACCACCACGAAGCCAAGCACCACGAGGGTGTAGTTGACCAGTTCTTTACTGGTTGGGCGGGTTACCTTCTTGAGCTCGCCGATTACCTGGCGAAAGAACAAGATGGTGCGAGTAACAAAATTGCGCGCTGAGGCTCGATCGGCTTTAGCCTTCTCGATGAGCCCTTCGGACTCGTTCTCGTATTCGTCTGCCATTTGGTTCCTTCAACTAAGTGTTTGCAGGGCGGACAGGACTCGAACCTGCAACCTGCGGTTTTGGAGACCGCTGCTCTACCAATTGAGCCACCACCCTAGGTGGGCTTCGACAACCGCTAAAGCAGGCACACTTCTAGAATCAAATCTAAGAGTGAAGGTTTGCCAGATTAGGCTTCAGGCGTTTGTCAACTACCTCATCAAATCCTATCCCCAACCGTCACAAAAGGCAAAGTAGTTTTTTGCTGCGGGTAGGCTTAAGCCGTGACTGAGTTTGCGAGAATTTCAAAAAGAATCGGGTCGATTGCCGAATCGGCGACCCTAAAAGTTGACGCCAAGGCAAAGGCACTGCAGGCAGCCGGGCGGCCGGTTATTTCGTATGCCGCCGGTGAGCCAGACTTCGCCACCCCGGCGCACATTGTTGAAGCCGCCGTGGTGGCAGCGCGTGACCCAAAGAACCACCGCTACACACCGGCCGTTGGCTTGCCAGAACTTCGCGAAGCCATTGCCGAAAAGACCAAGCGTGACAGCGGCACCGCGGTAACTGCGGCTCAGGTAATTGTTACCAATGGTGGCAAGCAAGCGGTTTACCAGGCTTTCGCGACCCTGCTCGACCCTGCCGACGAAGTGCTCATGCCGACCCCCTTCTGGACAACCTACCCGGAGGCCATTCGCCTTGCCGGCGGTGTTCCAGTTGAAGTTTTTGCAGGGGCCGACCAGAACTACCTGGTTACCGTCGAGCAGCTTGAGGCCGCTCGCACCCCAAAAACCAAGGTTCTGCTTTTCGTTTCACCTTCGAACCCAACCGGTTCAGTTTATTCGCGCGAGCAGGTTGAGGCCATTGGGCGCTGGGCCGATTCGCATGGCCTTTGGGTAATCACCGACGAGATCTACCAGAACCTCACCTACGACGGTCTGAAGGCTTGGTCAATCACCGAGGTGGTTCCAGAACTAGCTGACCGCACCATTTTGGTGAACGGTGTAGCCAAGAGCTACGCCATGACCGGATGGCGTTTGGGCTGGATGGTTGGCCCACTCGACGCCATCAAGGCGGCGGGCAACCTGCAATCTCACCTGTCATCCAATGTTTCCAACATTTCGCAGCGCGCCGCTATTGCAGCGCTAACTGGGCCGCAAGATGAAGTGCTGGCTATGCGCGATGCCTTCGATCGTCGTCGCAAGTTGGCAGTTGCCGAATTGAACAAAATCAGCAACTGGAATGCACCAATGCCACAGGGTGCCTTTTATGTTTACTCAGACGTAACCGGCCTGCTTGGCCGCGAGTGGGGCGGCAAAACCATCAACACATCGCTCGAGCTTTGCGATTACATTCTCGACACAGCCGAGGTGGCACTGGTTCCGGGTGAAGCATTCGGCCCGAGCGGATACGTGCGTCTTAGTTACGCCCTAGGCGACGCTCAGTTGCTCGAAGGCATTCAGCGCCTGCAAAAACTTTTCGGTTAGGGCAAGAAGCCAACCAGGGTTGGTTCTGGTTTCAGATTGATTCCGAAGGTATTGGCCACGCGGGTTTGCACGTAGGTTGCCAACTGCAAAACTTCTTCAGCACTGGCTTCACCGCGGTTAGTTATGGCAAGAGTGTGCTTACTCGAGATGGCGGCTTTTGAGCCAGCCAAACTAAAACCGCGGGCTATTCCGGAATGTTCAATCAACCAGGCCGCGCTCAACTTTACGGTCAAGCCGTCGTCTGCCTCAGACTCCCAACGCGGGGCTTCGAG
>CANFOX010000046.1 GCA_947448845.1 Microbacteriaceae bacterium
AGTCGGCGATTAAGTTCAGCTGCTACCTGAGAAAGCTGTGCTCGATCGTTCACGCCGGCAACCATCCAGTAGTCGTAAACCACGAGGGCTTCAACTCGATGGCCGTGCTGAATCAACTGGGCCACAACATCGGTCAAATATTTTTCATGCTGTGAATTGCCGGTTCCGACCTTGGCCAACTCGGCGGCAAGCAACTCGGCGTTGAAGACGTAAACACCAGCATTCACTTCTTCGATATCTAGCTGTTCTTCGGTGGCATCTCGATGTTCAACGATGGCAACCAAATTGAAATCATCGCGAATGATTCGGCCGTATCCGCTTGGGTCATCAAGATAGGTGGTCAACACGGTGGCAGCGTTTGCCAACTCGGTGTGCGATGTGATTAGTTCACCGAGGGTCTCTACATCCAACATTGGAACGTCACCGCTGGTGACTACAACTTTTCCTGCGTAACCCACCGGTAAGGCAGAAAGCCCACATTCAACCGCGCGGCCAGTGCCAGCAAGTTCGTCTTGCTCGGCAATAATCACGTGTGGAAAGTTTGCCTCGATGTATTCCACCAGAAGTTCTTTTTGATGGCGCACCACGCAGATCACGTGCTCTGCCCCGATTTTGCTGGCAGTTGCAAGTGCGTGCCCAAGCAGAGGAACACCGGCCAATTCGTGCATCACCTTCGGCTTTGCCGAGTTCATGCGAGTGCCAGCGCCTGCAGCCAGAACGATAACCGCGGTTTGCTCAGCGCTCATCGTTCTCCTTCAAATCGATTGCTGGCCCACCAGGATTCGAACCTAGACAAGCGCCTCCAAAGGGCGCGGTGCTGCCGTTACACCATGGGCCACCGTGAAATACGAGTCTTTCGACCAAACCAACTTCACTGGCTTAAGTTTGCCAGAAAAATGTGCTCTAGAACTGCAACAGTTCAGAAGTCTCTAACCATTCAGTTTCTAGCGCAGCTCGCTTTTGCGTAATTAGGTTGCGCCTTTCGCCAAGCACACCTAGCCCCTCGTAGTCGGCTTGGTCGTGGCTAGCCATTTCAACATCCAGATTAATTTCTTCTTCTTCAAGCTTTTCGAGTGCACGTTCGATGCGAGCCAGATCCTTTTCGGCGGCGCGAAGTTCAGCTCCGGCCAATTTTGAAGTGGATGTCTCACCCGATTGAACGGCCGGCTTGGTTGGTGTCACCTGGCGAAGGCTGGCACGTCGAAGCTCAAGGTATTGGTCAACACCGCCAGGAAGGTGACGAAGTGAGCCGTCGCCAAGCAGGGCGTATTGCATGTCGGTAACGCGTTCGAGCAGGTATCGGTCGTGGCTAACCACAATCAGAGTGCCTGGCCACGAGTCGAGCAGGTCTTCCATGGCGGCCAAGATATCGGTATCAAGGTCGTTGGTTGGCTCGTCGAGAATCAAAACATTCGGTTCGCCGAAAAGTAGGCGCAAGAACTGTAATCGCCGGCGCTGGCCGCCCGAAAGCTCGCCGATAGGGGTTTGCATTTGCACGGCGCTAAAGCCGATGCGCTCGGCTAACTGGGTTGGGCTAACCTCTTTGCCTTCAACAACGTAGTTGGCTTTTTCTCGAGCGAGCAGCGTGGCGATGCGCTCGTCAACATGCTCATCGAGTTCGCGCACGTCTTGGCTCAAAACGGCAACCTTTACGGTTTTTCCGCGCTTTACGCGGCCTGCGGTTGGGGTAAGCGTTCCGGCAATCAGGCGAAGCAAAGTGGTTTTACCCGCGCCATTCACCCCAACCAGGCCAACTCGGTCGCCCGGGCCAAGCCGCCAGGTTACGTCGTGCAGCAACTCGCGCTCGCCTATTGAGTAACTCATCGATTCAACGTCAACCACGTCTTTGCCGAGTCGAGTCATAGCGAGCTTGGCTAGGCCAACCGAATCGCGAACCGGTGGCTCGTTGGCGATTAGTTCGTTGGCGGCGTCGATGCGAAACTTTGGCTTTGAGGTTCTGGCCGGCGCACCTCGGCGCAGCCAGGCTAGTTCTTTTCGAAGCAGATTTTGGCGCCGAGATTCGCTTGCCGCCGCCGAACGATCGCGCTCGGCCCGCTGCAATATGTATGCCGCGTAGCCGCCCTCGAACGGCTCAATGATTTGGTCGTGAACCTCCCAGGTGAGATTGCACACTTCATCGAGAAACCAACGGTCGTGAGTAACCACTATTAGAGCGCCAGAGTCTTTCGCCCATCGGTTCTTTACGTGCTCTGCCAACCAAGCCACACCTTCAACATCAAGGTGGTTGGTTGGCTCGTCGAGCATCAAGACATCCCACTCTTGAATCAAAATCGCGGCGAGCGCCACCCTTCTGCGCTGCCCACCCGAGAGCTCTGAAACTTGGCTGTTCCAGTCAAGATCGGTCAACAAGCCGGCAATCACATCGCGGGTTCTTGGGTCGGAAGCCCAAACATGCTCTGGCAAATCGCCAACCACAAGATCGGCGATGCTTCTGCCAGGGTCAAGTGCATCGGCCTGATCTAGCAGCCCAACACGAAGCCCATTGCGGTGGGTGATGCGACCGGAATCTGGTTCAATGCGTCGAGCCAACAACTTCATGAGGGTTGATTTTCCGTCACCGTTTCTACCGACGATGCCGATTCGCTCGGAGTCGTTTATGCCGAGAGTTACGTCGCGAAGAACCGGTTTGGTGGGAAACTCGAGCGAAATGCTCTCGGCCCCAAGCAGGTGGGCCACTAGTCTTCTAGCCTCGCACCCTGTTCTGGTCCGGTAGCCGTAAACGCCAGGTAACCCTGGTTTGCCAAGGTTTGCGCCACCGCACTGGCGTTGTGTTGATCACGGCAAAGCACCAAAACGGTTGGGCCAGACCCGGAAAGCATGGATGCCAAGCCCCCAGCCGCGATGCCAGCCTGAAGAACTTCTACTAGTTCTGGTCGCATTGCGATCGCCGATTCCATCAGATCGTTGTGCAACTCGGGTGCTAATTTCTCTGGGTCGCCGGAACGCAATGCCTTCAGAAACGATTTGCTTACGGTTGGGTCGAGATACATGTCTTGGTCTAGCCCGCGGGTGTCGCGCAGGGCATCGAGCATGGTGTAAACCTCTGGAGTTGATAGCCCAAACGGACTCATGACCAAAACAAAGTGATAGGTGGGAGTGCTCTCAACCGTTTCAAGAGTTCCACCCTTGCCGGTGCCGATTGCCACCCCACCGTGGAACGCGAACGGAACATCTGAGCCAAGCACCTCGCTGGCAACCATCAGGTCGCCGGCGTAACGCCCGAGCCCCCACACCTTGTTAGCTGCGAGCATGGCGGCCGCGGCGTCGGCAGAACCACCGCCCATGCCACCCGCCACCGGAACCGACTTATCAATCGAAACCTTCAGCGGATATTTGATGTCTTGCTCGGCAATCTCGGCAACCTGTTTGGCTGCCTTCACAGCCAAGTTAGTTGAGTTTGTTGGCACTGCGGCTAGCTGTTCAGGTGGAAGCGCCCCAGCAACATTCACGCTCCAGTCGAGGTCACCCTCAACAATCACGCGCTCGCGAAGGCTGATTGCCATGTAAACGGTGGCAATGTCGTGGTAGCCAGATTCGTGCTTTGGGCCAACACGCAAAAATAGGTTCACTTTGCCCGGTGCAGATGCAATACCCAGGCGCTGCTCACCGAGACGTGATGCTATCTCGATTAGGGTGACCGACCAATAGTCAATGGCCAAAGTGGCCTTAGCCTCGTCACGCAGGTTGTCTTGTAAAACTTCTAGACGGGTTAGGTTGCCTGGGCGACCGAAGATGCTGAGGCTAACGCGACTGCCATCTGGAAACGAGTAAACCAATGACTCGTTGTCTACCTTGCTAATAAGTCTTGGTGAGGTTCCGCGCGACCATCCTTGAAAGTCATAAAGGATGTTGTAAAGACGACTCGGTTCAACCAAAAAGTGGCGCTGCGACTTGGCTTCATACCAGCCGGCATTTGGGTTCTTCGATACGTTTGGATGCACTATACGACTTTAGCCAATGAAACGAAATCGTGAATGGAAAGCTCTTCGGCTCGAGACTGCGGGTTGAGCCCGGCGGCAACGATTTTCGCCTCGGCGGCCGCAGGCGAACCAGCCCAAGTAGCTAACGCCTGACGCAGGGTTTTGCGGCGCTGCGAGAAACCGGCATCGATTGCAGCGAAGGTTGCCTTGCGAAGCGCTGAGGTGCCAAGCGGTTCGTCGTGACGAGAAAAGTAAACCAGGGCGCTGTCTACGTTTGGCACCGGCCAAAAGATGTTTCGCCCAATGTTGCCGGCCAAGCTAGAAGAGCCATACCAGGCCAACTTGGCGCTCGGCACGCCATACTCTTTGCCGCCTGGAGTTGCTACCAATCGATGCGCCACCTCGGCCTGCACCAGCACCAACCCGCTGCGAATGCTGGCGAAGGTTTGCAAGAAGTGCAGTAGCACCGGCACCGAGATGTTGTAAGGCAGGTTTGCCACCAAAGCATCTGGGGCACTTGGCAACTGCTCGATGGTGAGGGCATCTTGCACAATCAGTTGAAAATTAGTGCCGGCGGCATGCCTAGCAACTGTGGCCGGCAGCTCGGCAGCTAACCTTGGGTCAATCTCAACCGCAATAACTGCAGCCGCGGCTTCGAGTAGGCCAAGTGTTAGCGAACCAAGACCGGGGCCAATCTCAACCACGGTTTCGTTGCCGCTCAGTTTGGCTGCCTGCACGATTCGCCGAATGGTGTTTGGGTCGGTAACGAAGTTTTGCCCCAACTTCTTAGTGGGGTTAACATTCAGGCGCGCAGCTAGTTCACGAATCTCGGCGCCGCCGAGCAAAGTTACCAACTAGAGCCCCTCGGCCCAAGAGCCATAGACCCGCTCGGTGTTCAACGTAAGTTGCGTCGCCATTTCGTTGACTCTTACGCCGCGCTGATCGGCCATAAATCGCACTGTGATCGGCACAAGATATGGCGAGTTTGGGCGGCCGCGAAACGGTTCCGGGGTCAAAAACGGTGCATCGGTTTCAACCATAATCAGTTCGGGCGGCGCCATTTTCAGGCTGTCTCGAAGATGTTGGTTGCGCTTGATGGTGATGTTTCCGGCGAACGACATGTACCAACCGTTTTTGATGCAAATCTCAGCCAAATCGGTTTCACCCGAGTAGCAGTGAAACACCACTTTTTCGGGGGCGCCGACGCGCTTTAGGGTTGCCACCACCTGATCGTGAGCTTCACGGTCGTGAATCTGCAACGCAATGTTGTTCTCTTTAGCAATGCGAATGTGCTCTTCAAAGGAATACTGCTGAAGCTCAAGTGCCGCCTCGCCCTCGGTGCGAAAAAAGTCGAGCCCGGTTTCGCCAACAGCACGCACCCTTGGCAAAGCTGCCAAACTTGCAATCTCGGCGAGCGCTTCATCGAGTTTGGCCTTGCTGCCGTATTCTGGGGCTTCATTCGGATGTATGGCTACTGCCGCCAGAAGACGCGGCTCTTTAGCTGCCACCGCGGCCGACCAGCGTGAAGACTCAAGCGTGACGCCCACCTGCACGGCCCCCAGCATGCCAGCCTGGGTGGCCAACTCAAGATGCTCGAGATAATGCATTGGGTTTTCACCGTCAGCAATTTCTAGGTGGGTGTGGTTGTCATAGGTTCCAACCTCGAGTGGCTCGGGAACCTCTGGATACTTCAGTTCGCGTCGATGCCCTTCGGCGTCGTAACTTTCACGCGTGCGAATAAAGGCTTCGTCTGGCACTTTGACTTACCGCGTGCTATTCCTGTTCGATGCGCGGAAACAGCGCCTCGATTTCGCGCACGGCAGCACCGTGGCTCAGCTGACCCCAAACCGCAGCCTTGGAAATCGGTTGGTCTTCAAGTTCGCCCAGGTTGATTTCGGCAATGGCGTTCCAGAGCGCATTGGTTGCCTTCGGCATTACCGGTGCCAGCAAAATGGCGAGCACACGAAGCCCCTCGAGGCAGGTGTAAAGCACCGTTGCCAGTCGATCACGCTTGGCTTCATCTTTTGCCAACGCCCACGGCTCTTGAACCGTGATGTATCCGTTTAGCTCATCAACCAAAACCCAAATGGCAGCAATTGCTTCGTGAATGGCAAGTTTTTCTATGGCCGCATCGGCGTCGGCAACGGCCTTGGCTGCAACCTGTTGAATCTTCTTATCGGCATCGGTGTAGTGACCGTGTTTTGGCACCGAACCTTCAAAGTAGCGGTTCACCATGGCTATTACTCGTGATGCTAGGTTGCCGAAACCGTTCGCCAAATCAGACTCATAGCGAGCCGAAAGATCTTCCCAACTAAACGAGCCGTCTTGCCCAAAAGCAATGGCTCGCATGAAGTAAAAACGGAATGCGTCTGAACCAAAGGTGTCGGTGATTTGGCTCGGAGCAATGCCGGTGAGCTTCGACTTCGACATCTTTTCACCACCAACCAAAAGCCAGCCGTGACCAAATACCTGCTTTGGAAGTTCAAGCCCCGCCGCCATAAGCATGGCGGGCCAAATCACGGCGTGAAAGCGCAAAATGTCTTTACCTACAATTTGCACCTTTGGCGGCCAAATCGATTTGAACTTTGCCTCGTCTTCGCCGTAACCAATTGCCGTTATGTAGTTCAGCAGGGCATCAAACCAAACATAAGTAATGTGGCTGTCATCCCAGGGAATATCGATCCCCCAGTCAAATTTCTCTTTCGAGCGAGAGATCGAAAGATCGTCGAGGCCGCGGCGCACAAAGGCCACAACCTCGTTGCGAGCCGATTCTGGCTGCACAAAGTTTGGGTGGGCTTCGTAGTAATCAAGTAGCGGTTTGGCGAACTCGCTTAGTTTGAAAAAGTAGTTAGTCTCACTTAGCTTTTCAATTGGTTTCGAATGGATTGCGCAAACCACCTGGCCGGCATATTCACCCTCGCCAGGCATCACGTCGGCGTCGGTCTTGTATTCCTCGCAGCCAACGCAGTAGTTGCCCTCGTAAGAGCCCTGATAGATAAAACCCTTGTCGTAAAGGGCTTGCAAAAACTTTTGAACGTTGCGCTCGTGGCGCGGCTCGGTGGTGCGAATAAAGTCTTGGTTGTTGATATTGATGGTTTCTAGAAGCGGAAGCCAAGCCGACTTAACCAGTTGATCTGCCCAAGCCTGTGGCGTTGAGTTGTTGGCGGCCGCCGTGCGCAAGATTTTTTCACCATGCTCGTCGGTTCCGGTTAGCAAGAACGACTCTTCGCCACGCTGATGATGCCAACGGGTGAGCACGTCGGCTGCCACCTCGGTGTAGGCGTGCCCAATGTGCGGGGCATCATTTACATAGAAAATTGGGGTGGTGGCGTAAAACCGGTTCTTCTTGTTCGGCATAGATTCAGTCTACTTTTGGGCTCGAGCATCTAGTGCCAGCTGGTAAAGAATCGACTTCGAAACGTTGCGCCCTTCGGCAACGTCGGCGACTGCCTGCTTCAGCCCCATTCCGTTGGTTGCCAGCGCCAGCACTTTTTCAACTAGCGTTTGCGCATCTTCGGCAACGGCCGTTGCCCCCGCGATCACTAACACCAACTCACCCTTCGGGTCGGTTTCAGTGAAATGAAGCAGATCGGCAATGGTTCCTCGAACCGTCTGCTCGAACTTCTTGGTGATTTCTCGAGAGATGCTAGCCGGGCGATCTGCCCCAAGTAGTTCACTGGCAACCAGAAGGGAATCGTGAATGCGGTGCGGCGACTCAAAGAAAATCATGGTGCGGCGCTCGCCTGAAAGTTCTTCAAACAGGGTTCGTCGTTCACCGTCTTTACGAGGCAGAAAACCCTCGAAGGTGAACCGGTCGGTTGGCAAACCAGACACCGCGAGCGCCGAGAGGGCGGCCGATGGGCCCGGCAAGATAGTTACCTCTACCCCAGCTGCGGCCGCGGCGCGCACCAGCAAAAAACCGGGGTCTGAAACCGTAGGCATGCCAGCATCGGAAACCACAAGAACGTCGTTTTCTTGAGCGAGAGCAACCAGCTGACTGATTCGTTCAGCTTCGTTGTGTTCGTGAAGGCTGTAGAGCTTGGCATTCAGTTTCACACCGAGACCGTTAGCCAGTTTCAGCAAGCTTCTGGTGTCTTCGGCTGCAATGTGCTCGGCAGTTTTCATGGCATCCATTAGGCGCGCGCTGGCGTCGCCAAGGTTGCCAATCGGTGTAGCCGCCAAAATGAACACCCTCTATTGTCGCAAAGTAGGCTGGATGTTGTGCTTGCCGCTTATAGAAACCTGCTAAAAACCCACAACGGGCGCTCAAAACTGGCTTGGGTTGGCTACTCGTTTGTAACCGTCTTGGCGGGCATTCTGCGGTTCTTCAATCTAGCCAACCCGGCAAAACTGGTTTTCGACGAAACCTACTATGTGAAAGATGCCTACACGCTGAGCCAGGCTGGCGTTGAGCTCAGTTGGCCAAACGACCCAAATGTTGCTTTTGAAGCTGGAAAAGTTCACACCTTTCTAACCGACCCAGCGTTCGTAGTTCACCCACCGCTAGGAAAATGGCTAATCGCTTTGGGAATGAACATTTTTGGTGCCGACAACTCTTTTGGATGGCGATTTAGCGCCGCCCTTTTCGGAACCCTAACCGTTGCACTCACCATTTTGGTGGCCTGGCAACTCATGCGGTCGGTGACTTGGTCGCTAGCTGCCGGCTTTCTGCTTGCAATCGATGGTCACGCCATTGTGCTAAGTCGCACAGCACTTCTCGATGGCTTTCTAGCTTTCTTTGCCCTGCTGGCCTTCTATTTTGTGCTTCGAGACCGCGAACAGAATCGACTTCGCATTTTGCAGCATCCGAATCTGAATGTGATCTGGCGAAGGCCCTGGCTCATGGCCGCAGCGGTTGCCCTCGGGGCCACTACCGCAGTGAAATGGTCTGGTGCCTGGTTCGCGCTTGGGTTTGGTCTCTACGTTTGCGTTAGCGAAGCGCTCTTTCGACACCGGGTTGAAAAACTCGAGGCAGCAAAACAGAAGCCGGTGACTCTGGCACTTAGACAATCGCTAGCCAACATCGTTTTGATGGTTCCGCTTTATCTGGCAACTTATCTGGCTGCCTGGGCAGGTTGGCTCTCGAGCGATCGCGGATGGGATGCCAATTGGGCAGAAGCGCCCGCGAACCGACTTCAAGGATTCTTGGCTTGGGTTCCAATCAAGTTGCAGTCACTTTGGCACTACCACCAAGAAGCCTTGAATTTTCACGTCAACCTGCACACACCCCACTCTTATGCCAGTAACCCACTTACTTGGTTATTTCTTTATCGCCCAACTTCGTTTTTCTATGAAGGTTCCACTCAGGGTCAAAATGCATGCACCTATGCCGGAGGGTGTTCGAGTGCCATATCGGCCCTTGGAAATGCGGTGATTTGGTTCTCTGCTCTGGTTGCGCTGGTGCTTCTTGTGATTCGCTACGCCAAGCACCGCGA
>CANFOX010000047.1 GCA_947448845.1 Microbacteriaceae bacterium
GCACGCTTCGGCACGGCTTGAACGGGTTGAATAGTTGAGCTTCGTTGCCGGTAACCCGCTAACTCAGCAGCGTGACCTTTTGGCCGGGCGCGCGGCGGTGAAGCTTGAAGACCGCGGAGTCGTTCGAATTGCCGGTGCAGACCGATTGAAGTTTCTGAACGGCACCCTTTCGCAAGAGGTGCTGAACCTGAGCGCGGGTGATTCGGCCGAGGCTCTGCTGCTTGACCCGCAGGGCCACATCGAGCAGGTGTTGCACTTGCTTGTCGACACCGAAGCCGTTTGGTTAATAACGGCTAGCAATCAAGCAGCCGCGGTAGCCAGCTATCTTGACCGCATGACCTTTCGGGCAGATGTTTCGGTTGACGATCTCTCTGCTGAATTCGTAGTTTTCGCCGGTTTCGGCAAGGTTTTCGCCGGGGTTGCCCGCTTTGCCGGGGTTGAGCTAATTTGGCGAGACCCTTGGCCCGGTGTGGTTGACGGCGGTGTTCGCTATGCCGCAACCCCAAATGGATTGCCATGGGAGTATCGCGAAGCTTTGGTGCGAGTTGGCGAGACCGAGCAGGTTGCGGGTGCGTTTGAGCCAGCGGGCAGCAGCGCCCTCGAAGCCCTTCGCGTTGAAGCCCATCGCCCAGATCAGGAAACCGAGGTTGACGCCAAGGCGCTACCGCACGAGTTTGACTGGCTCGCCACCGCGGTTCACCTGAAGAAGGGTTGTTACCGCGGGCAAGAAACCGTTGCCAAAGTTCATAACCTTGGGCACCCGCCGCGCCGACTAGTTTTCTTGCACCTAGACGGCAGCGAGGTTGAGTTGCCAGAGCACGGTGCAGAAGTTTTTGTTGCGGGCACTGATTCGGCCCGCGGCCAGGTTACCTCGGTTGGGCAGCACTGTGAGGCTGGGCCAATCGCGCTGGCGCTGATTTCAAGGTCGGTGCCAGAAGATGCCGCGCTCGAGGTTGCCGCACCGCAGGCCAACTCGGGTCGAATTGCTGCCACCCAAGAGGTAATCGTGCCGGCTTCGGCTGGCAAGGCTGCCGATCTTTCAGCGCTTCGCCCCAAGCTTTTAGGCAAGTAGTGAAGGTGCACTGGTCTTATCGAGCCTCGGTTCGACGAGTTATTGAGTCGCTCGCACCGATTGTGCAAATCACCATCGCCGCGACCATCGGTTACCTGTTTGCGCACTTCGTGCTCGGGCACGAGCATCCGTTCTTTGCTGTCACCGTGGTTATTACCGCACTTGGTTTCAGCAGGGATGCCAGACCAAGACGCATCATTGAAACCGGCCTTGGAATGGTGCTCGGAATTGCCGCTAGCGAAGTGCTGCAGCTGGTGCTCGGTGAAGGAGTGTGGCAGCTTCCGCTGATTTTGTTTATTTGCCTAGTTGTAGCTCGATTTGTTACCGGCAGTAACGCTTTCACCCTCGCTGCCGGAATTCAATCCATGCTGGTGCTCATAAATCCGGTTCCTGCCGGCGGACCATTTATTAGAACTATTGACGCACTTGTTGGTGGTTTGGTGGCGCTCGCGGCAACCGCGCTGATTCCGCGCGACCCTCGCGGTTTGGCTGCCAACGATGCCTCGAAGTTGTTCGAAGTGTTTCTAGACACCCTTTCGGCGCTTCGGTTCGCACTCACCAAGGTTGACCCCAAGATTGCCGATGCCGCTCTGGTTCAGGTGCGCCGAACCCAGCCGCTGGTAGACAACTGGCGCCTTTCGCTTGACAGCGCCATTGCTATCTCGCGAGTTTCACCGTTTTTGCGCAAGTATCGCGGCGAACTCACCGGTCATCTGCGCTTGCTGCGCTCGATGGATCTAGCCACTCGTAACCTGCGCGTGGTGGTTCGCCGAGTTGACTTCTTGATTCGCGATGGGGTGCAGCGCGATTATCTTGCCAAGCTGGTGCAAGAGATTTACGAGGCCAGTTCAGTGCTTGCCGAGGGCTATGAAGACCCCATGAAGCTTGGCGAGGCCCAAGAGGCCTTGCTAGAGGTGATGCACCAGCTCGACCCCAAACGGTTTGGCATTGCCAACAACCTCACCGAAGCCAGCGTTTTACTATTGCTTCGCCCGCTGCTAGTTGACCTACTTTGCGCCAGCGGCATGAACGACGACGACGCCCGAGCCGAGCTACCGGTTATTTAGCAGGCGTTGACGGGTCGACCGCGGCCCAGTCGACGGTAATTTCGCCAAGCTTCCACCGCTTCGGCTCTTTGGCTAGTGGCCACCCAGCTTCGGCCAAGTGCTGGCAACATGCCACCCAGCGCTGCACGGCGCCGAAACTGGCAAGTGGGGCATTTTTTAACCAAGCCGCATCGAGCGCTGCCAAAAAAGCATGAATCTTTTCGCCGGCAACATTGTGGTGAATCAAAACTTTCGGCAGCCGCTCGGCAACCTTGCTTGGCGCCTCAAGCCCCTGCAGCCGCAGCGAAACGCTGAAGGTGAGTGGCCCACTCGAGTTCAGCGTCACCCAGCTGGCATAGCGGCCAAGCTCGTCACAGGTGCCTTCGATGATTCGCCCGTTTGGGCTTAGTCGCGACTGCATTAGGCGCCAGGCTGCGGCAACATCCGTTTCGTCATATTGCCGAAGCACATTGAGCGCTCGAATCACCTCGACCGGCCGGTTGGCGCTTAGGTCAGCAGGCAGCGGCGTTTCGAAGCCGCCGTGAATAAAACGAAGCTGTTTGCTCTCGTGGGCAGCGGCGGTGGCAACGCGCGCGCGGTCAATCTCAATGCCAACCACCGTTACTCGAGGGTTTCGTTTGACTAGCCGGTCGAGCAGTTCGAGCGGGGTTATGGCGCTCGCCCCGAAGCCCAGGTCAACCACAATGGGAGCCTCAACCGCCCGAAGCACGGGTAGTTCGGCAATAAAACGGTCAATGCGGCGAAGACGATTTGGGTTGGTGGTGCCCCGAGTGATGCTGCCGATTGGTTTCTTAGCCACGGCTAACAAATTACCGTCTAAGTTACTTCTAAACTTGGCATCATGACTGCCAAATACACACTCATTCTGCTTCGCCACGGTAACTCGGTTTGGAACCAAGAAAACCTATTCACCGGATGGGTGGATGTTGACCTAAGCGACCGCGGCCGCAAAGAGGCGGCGCGCGCGGGTGAACTGCTGGCAGAATCTGGCCTCAAGCCAACAATTTTGTACACCTCGCGCCTAAAGCGCGCCATCAACACCGCACACATTGCTCTGAACGCCGCCGAGCGCAGCTGGATCGACGTGAAGCGTGACTGGCGCCTAAACGAGCGTCACTACGGCGCCCTTCAGGGCAAAGACAAGGCGCAGACTTTGGCCGAATATGGCCCTGAGATGTTTCAAACTTGGCGCCGCAGCTTCGACGTTCCGCCACCGCCGATTGACGATAACGACAAGTTTTCGCAGGCTCACGACGAACGTTACGCAGACCTTGGCGCCAAGTTGCCGAAGACCGAGTGCCTAAAAGACGTGCTCGAACGCATGATGCCACTCTGGCAAGATGAAATTTCGGCCGATTTGCGAGTCGGCAAGACCGTGCTGGTTACCGCCCACGGCAACTCGCTTCGCGCTCTGGTAAAGCACCTCGACAACATTTCAGATGAAGACATCGCAGAACTTAATATTCCAACCGGAATTCCGCTTGTATATCGCCTAGACGAAAACCTCAAGCCACTCGTGGCTGGTGGGGAATACCTTGACCCAGAAGCCGCCGCCGCCGGTGCCGCCGCGGTTGCCGCTCAGGGCAATAAGAAGTAGGGCTTACTCTGCGTCGTTCCACTCACCGGTGGTGAGGTAACTCACCTTGGTTGAGATGTCTACAACGTGGTCGGCAAAGCGCTCGAAGTAGCGGCTAGCCAGGGTCACATCAACTGTGTACATGGCGTTTTCTTTCCAATCGTCGCCAAGCACAACATCAAACACATTGCGGTGAAGTTCGTCTACGCGAGCATCTTCTGCCTGAATTTGGCGGGCCAGATCAACGTCGGTGTTTTTGAGCAGAATCGAGACGCGCTTCGAAAGTTCAACATCAAGGCGAGCCATTTCTTCGAAGTTTGCTCGTAGTGTGGTTGGAACTGCTGCACCAGGAAACCGGTAGCGAGCAATCGAGGCAATGTGACCGGCAAGGGCACCCATGCGATCTAGCGAAGCACTAATGCGAAGGGCAGAGACCAAAACGCGCAGGTCGCGAGCCACCGGTGACTGTTTGGCAAGAATTCGAATCACAAGTTCGTCAAGAGCCAAGGCCTTTGATCCGTTGGCGTCTGCCAGCGCAATGGCTTCATCTGCCGAAACAACGTCGCTGTTCAAAAATGCGCTGCTGGCTTTCTGCATTATGTGAGAGGTGGTGGTGGCCATCTCAACCAGGCGGTCTTGAACCTCTGTTAGTTGCTGCTGAAACACTTCGCGCATGGGGGTCTCGCTTTCAAAATCTTGGCATTGGCCAGTTGTTGTTCACTTTTACAGCCTAAAGTGAACTGGCTGGCAATGTTGTGTTAACTCACGGCAAACAGGTTAATAAAGTAAACAGATTCTGGTTTGTTTGTTCAATCAAGTGGTTATGTTAATAAAGTGAACAACACCGCCGCCATTATTGCCACTCTGTTCAGTGGCGTTGTGATCGGCATTTTTGTTACCTGGTTGGTGATTGGCGGTTTTCGTAATCGCCGTGCCGACCCAAACAAGGGTTTTCGCCTAACCCCAAGCAGCGCCAATGAGCTGCTGAATAACTTGGCGCTTACCGGCATGGTTCTAGATGCCGACAACCGCGTGGTGAGAGCATCTGCCGGAACCACACTTTATGGCCTCATTGACGACAACCATTTGAGTCATCCGGCGCTTTTGAATTTGGTGCAATCGGCACGATTTTCGGCAACACCAATAACCGCGGATGTTGAAATTGAAGTGCGCAAAGACGAAACCTTGAACATGCAGGCGAAGGTCGGCAGCTTCGGTGCGAACTTTGTGGTGCTGCTGCTAGACGATCGCACCGAGGCCCGGCGCATCGATGAGGTTCGGCGCGATTTCGTTGCCAACGTTTCTCACGAACTCAAGACACCGATTGGTGCCATCGACCTGCTTACCCGCTCAATTCGACGCCACGTTGATGAGCCAGACAAAGTTTCTGCCTATGCGGGCGACTTGGCGAAGCAGGCGGAACGATTGGCAACCCTGGTGCACGACATCATTGAGCTTTCGCGTTTTCAGGCGTCTAAGAGCATTGGCGTCGACGAAACCATCGACATTACCGCCACAGTTTCCGACGCCATTGAGCGCAATCAGGTTTTGGCAGAAACCAAAAAAGTAAAAGTTTTGGCAGATCTGTCTGGGCGCCATCTGGTTTACGGTGACCACGAACAACTGGCCACCGCAATTCGTAACCTGGTGGAAAACGCCATTAACTATTCCGAAGAGGGTCAAACCGTTGGCGTTGGCATCAAGACCAATGACGAATGGTGCACCATCAGCGTGAAAGACGACGGCATTGGCATTAGTCAAGAAGATCAAAAGCGCGTTTTCGAACGTTTCTATCGGGTTGATGCGTCAAGATCTCGCCAAACCGGCGGAACCGGCTTAGGCCTTAGCATCGTCAAGCACATTGCCGAGAATCACCACGGGCGGGTTGAGGTTGCCTCGAATTCCGGCCGTGGTTCAACTTTTTCTCTGATTATTCCAAGCGCCCATGAATTCAAACAGGAAGGAACCGAAATCGAATGACTCGTGTTCTGGTAGTTGAAGATGAACAAATCTGGCGTGAATCGCTGGTTGAAAACCTAAAGCGTGAAGGTTTCGAGGTGGTCGAGGCAGAAGACGGCAACCAGGCACTCGAGCTGTTTACCGAGGGTGGGGCCGATTTCGTGTTGCTCGACCTGATGCTGCCTGGCTTGAGCGGAAATGAAGTTTGCCAGGCCATTCGCAAGGTCTCTCAGGTGCCAATCATTATGCTCACCGCCAAAGACACCGAAATCGACCGAGTGGTAGGCCTCGAGATTGGCGCCGACGACTATGTGTCGAAGGTGGGCGAGAAGGGCGCCTACTCGTTCCGCGAGTTGCTAGCTCGCATGAAGGCGGTAATGCGCCGTCAAGTTGAGCCCGCCGGCGACGGCGATGCCATTCTCGAAGCCGGCCCGGTGCGCATGGATGTTGATCGCCACCAGGTTTCGGTAAACGGCCAGAAGATTGCTATGCCGTTGAAAGAGTTCGAGGTGCTCGAGCTGCTGCTTCGCAACCGAAACCGCGTGCTAACCCGCGGCCAAATCATTGACCGCGTGTGGGGTTCAAACTATTTCGGCGACACCAAAACGCTCGATGTGCACATCAAGCGCATCCGTTCAAAAATTGAGGATGACCCATCGCGAGCCGTGCACCTGATTACGGTGCGTGGGTTGGGCTATAAGTTCGAGATTTAGCCCTATTTGGCGGTGCCGAGCGAGCTCACCAGATCGGTGTACTGCGGCAGAGTGCCGTCAAGAACCGGCACATTTAGCTTGATTGAGTCGCTGCCCTCGGCTGCGCCAACTACGGTGACTTCGCCGGGCTTGCCGCCTTCTGCAACCGCGATTCCAGCCTGACCGTTGTAGCCAATGTCGAGCTTTTCGCCGGCCTTTAGGCTGTAGTTCGCAGTTTGGTTGCCGGTGGCACTTTGGTAGCTCAAGCTGAAGTTCACGGTTTTCTGAGTGGTGTTGATGGCGCTACCAATAAGTTCTGAAATGGTGCCGTTCGACAGCACAATAAAGTTTCGTAGTGCAACCGACGAGGTGTCACCGTCTACACCCTCGCTCGGAGTGTACATCTGCAGAGATGCAACGTCGTGGGTCATGCTGCAAGCGCTGGTGCCTAGTAGAACAGTGGCGGCTAGGGCAACTGCGGCGAATTTGCGATTGAACATGGTTCCTCCTGAATGATGCAACAAACCCTTTAAGTTTACCTGCCCGAAATGGCGCTTGCTGTGGTAAAATCGTTGTTTCTGAAGGGATTTCACATGCGTTTTAAGGTCGGCGAAACAGTTGTTTACCCGCACCACGGGGCAGCCCAAATTATTGAGGTAGCCGAGAAGACTCTTCGTGGTACCACTCAAACTTATTTGCAGCTCAAGGTTTCACAAGGTGAACTCACCATTTGGGTGCCCTCAGCCAACGTTGAAATGGTTGGCGTTCGCGATGTAATCGACTCAAAGGGCGTTCAAGCAGTGTTCGACGTGCTTCGCGCCGAGTTCACCGAAGAACCAACCAACTGGTCACGCCGCTACAAGGCAAACCTTGAGAAGCTGGCATCTGGTGATGTAATCAAAGTTTCCGAAGTAGTTAGAGACCTGTGGCGCCGCGATCAAGACAAAGGTCTTTCAGCCGGTGAAAAGCGCATGCTCGCCAAGGCTCGTCAAATTCTGGTTTCAGAGTTGGCCCTTGCCCGCAAGACCAACGAAGAAAAGGCTGGCCTAGAACTCGACGGCGTTCTAGCCTCGTAAGCCACCTATGACCGCCCGCGATATCGCAGTAGTGCTGGTCGCGGCCGGAGACGGGCAGCGACTGGGCGCCGGCATACCCAAAGCATTCGTTACCGTTGCCGGCAAAACTTTGCTTGAGCGCGCTTTGTTTGAGGTTTCACGAATTCAAGGTTTGAAATCTGTTGCCATTGCTTTGCCCGAAAATGTCGATCTAATGCGCCAAGCTGGGCAATTTTGCTCACGGGTTGGGCTTGAAGATGTTTACTTGGTTTACGGAGGCACTTCACGCCAGGGTTCGATTGCCGCTGCCCTGAGTGCGCTTGCCCCTACTAACGAAATTGTTCTGGTGCATGACGCTGCCAGAGCGTTGGCGCCTGCCGCATTGTTTGAGGCCGTGGCGGCATCGGTGCGGGAAACCGGGGTGGCAACGATTCCAATGCTGCCGGTGGTTGACACCCTGAAGAAGCTCGATGGCGAGGCGGTGCGTGAAACCGTTGACCGATCAACTCTTGGTGCGGCGCAAACCCCGCAGGGATTCACCGCCGAGTCGCTGCGCCTCGCCTACGCTGGTGCAACCTCAGATTTCACCGACGACGCCGCCCTGGTGCAATCAACTGGGGCTTCGGTGCGTGCGGTAGGCGGTCATCCGTTAGCCTTCAAAATAACCACACCGGCAGACCTTGAGCGCGCTGAGCAGCTAATTAACGCTCGTGAAGTTCGAAGCGGAATTGGCACAGACACCCACCGATTCACTCGCGACAAGAAAAAGCCGCTTTATTTGGGCACCATCGAGTGGCCTGGCGTTCGCGGTCTTGATGGGCATAGCGACGGCGATGCCGTGAGCCATGCCATTGTCGATGCCCTGCTGTCGGCGGCTGGCTTGGGCGACATTGGCAGTAACTTCGGGGTAGATCGCCCAGAGTTTGCCGGAGCCAACGGGGCAGTGTTCTTAACCGAAACCAAGCACCTGCTTGCCAACGCTGGCTGGGTAATCGAGAACGTTTCGGTGCAGTTGATTGGCAATCGGCCCAAGGTTGCACCAATGCGTGCCGCGGTTGAAATCGCTTTGGCAAAACTTCTTGGTGCACCGGTTTCGCTGAGCGCAACCACCACCGACGGACTTGGCTTCTTGGGTAAATCAAAGGGTGTCGCAGCCGTCGCCACCGCCTTGATTTCACGCCCAAAAGATAGGCTTCAATCGTGAGTCTTCACCTATACGACAGCAAGTCGCAAGCCCTTCGCGCTTTCGAGCCGCGAGTGGCTGGGCAGGTTGGCATTTACCTGTGCGGGCCAACCGTTCAGGGTGCGCCTCACGTAGGGCACCTTCGCTCGGCTCTGGTTTACGACCAACTGCGGCGTTGGCTGGCAGCCTCGGGGCTTGCCGTAACGATGGTTCGAAACGTTACCGACGTTGACGACAAGATCATCGATAACGCCAAGAATGAACCCTGGTGGGCACTTGCCTATCGATTCGA
>CANFOX010000048.1 GCA_947448845.1 Microbacteriaceae bacterium
AACGTTGCCAAAGGTGCCTACACCCTCGTCGACGCCGCAAACGAAGCCCCAGAGGTTATTTTGATTGCCAGCGGAAGCGAAGTTCAACTTGCCGTTGACGCCCGTGAAAAGCTTGAGGCAGAAGGTATCGCAACGCGCGTGGTTTCGGCGCCGTGTTTAGAGTGGTTCGACGAACAGCCTCAGAGTTATCGAGATTCGGTGCTTCCGGCTTCAGTTTCGGCTCGAGTTTCGGTTGAAGCTGGGCTTTCACTCGGATGGTCGAAATACGTTGGCGGTAGAGGCCGAAGCGTTTCAATCGAGCACTTCGGCGCCTCGGCCGATTACAAGACCCTATTCCGCGAATTTGGCATGACGGTTGAAGCCGTTGTGGCTGCCGCAAAAGAATCGCTCGCAAACTAACGAAAGCAAAAAGCATGACTAATCCCCTAGCTCAACTTGCCGCCAACGGCGTAAGCATCTGGCTTGATGACCTATCTCGCAGCCGCATTCAATCAGGTGCGCTGCGTAATCTGATTTCAAACCGAAGTGTGTCTGGTGTAACCACCAACCCAACCATTTTTGCCGGTGCTTTGGCGAAGGGCGAAGGCTATTCTGACCAGGTAGCCGAATTGGCGGCTGCTGGTGCCAGCGCAAGCGAGGCGGTCTTCGAAATCACTACTCGCGATGTGGCCGACGCTTGCGATGTATTCGCCGAGGTTTACTCAGCCAGCCACGGCTTTGACGGTCGCGTTTCAATTGAAGTTGAACCAGGTTTGGCGAATGACACCGCTGGAACCGTCGCGCAAGCCAAGCAACTGTTTGCCAAGGTAGCCAAAGAAAATGTCATGATCAAGATTCCGGCAACCAAACCAGGCCTTGCCGCAATTACTGAAGTGATCGGCTCTGGCATCAGCGTGAACGTAACCCTCATCTTCTCTTTGAAACGTTACGCAGAAGTAATCGATGCCTACATCGCCGGAATCAAGCAAGCGAAGGCTGCCGGGCACGATCTGGGCAAGATTCACTCAGTAGCTTCGTTCTTTGTGTCTCGAGTTGACACGGAAATTGATGCACGTCTTGTTGCCGTTGGCACTGAAGCTGCTATTGCGTTAAAGAGCCAAGCCGCCTTAGCCAATGCTCGTTTGGCCTACCAGTTATTTGAAGAACGCTTCGCAACAAGTGAGTGGGCAGAATTGGCCGCAGTTTCAGCCAATGTCCAACGCCCGCTGATGGCATCCACCGGGGTGAAAGACCCAAACCTCTCTGACACTTTGTATGTAACCGAACTGGTTGCCCCGAAGCTGGTAAACACTATGCCAGAAAAGACCATGGAAGCTGTTTACGATCACGGAATCGTTCCGCAAAATTCCATCACCCAGCATTATGCAGATGCCAAAGCGGTGCTGGATGCCGTTTCCGAAGTTGGCGTGAGCTACGACGAAGCCACCGAGAAACTTGAAACCGAAGGTGTTGAAAAGTTCATTGTTTCTTGGAACGAACTGCTCGAAAGTGTTTCGACAGCATTAGAGAGTGCAAAATAATGACAATCAAGCTAGTTGCCGCCGGGGCTGCCGAGGAGGCAATTGAAACCTTCGTCGGTGACCTTGTAAACGATAAGGTTGCCAGCCGTGTGGCTGTGAAAGATTTTACGCTCTGGGGTAAAGACGCAGAGTCTGAATCTTCAATTCGCTTGGGCTGGGTCACCTCAGCAATCGATTCCGAGCCTCTGGTGGCAGAAATTGAAGCCGTTCGCGATAGTTATCGGTCAAAGGGCATCACCCGCTTCGTACTATGCGGAATGGGCGGTTCCTCGCTAGCGCCAGAGGTAATCACCGCAAATGCCGGAGTTGAACTTGTGGTGCTGGATTCCACCAGCCCAGATCAGGTCAGAGCAGCTATCGAAACCGACATCGCCAAGACGGCGGTTATTGTTTCTTCGAAATCCGGCTCAACAGTTGAAACCGATTCGCAGAAGCGGGCTTTTGAAGCTGCCTTTGATGCTGCGTCGATTGACAAGCGCGAGCGAATTGTGATTGTTACCGATCCGGGTTCACCTATGGAAGTGGCCGCCAAGGCCGACGGTTACCGCGTTTTCAACGCGGACCCAACCGTTGGTGGGCGCTACTCGGCACTTACGGCCTTCGGGCTAGTTCCATCTGGGTTGGCAGGTGCCAACATTAGGCAACTTCTGCAAGATGCGAAAGCTGCTTCGCACCAACTATTTGAAGATTCAGCCGCTAACCCTGCATTACAGCTGGGCGCAGCTCTAGCTCGAACCATAAACGGTGAATTTTTTCGCGACAAAGTAGGCGTTATTTCGGCAGGTGCGTTGGTTGGCTTCGGTGATTGGGTCGAACAACTGGTAGCCGAATCCACTGGAAAGCTCGGCAAAGGAGTTTTACCTGTTGTTCTTGGTGGTAATGCTCACGAAATAGGCGCCGTGACGCCAGACCTTCTAGTTGTTCGCGTGGTTAACGATGCGACTTCCGCGTCGGGTGATGAGGTTCAAGTAAGCGGAAACCTCGGCGAGCAGTTTATGCTCTGGGAATTCGCGACCGTGGTTGCTAGCCGTCTCCTTGGAATCAATCCGTTTGACCAGCCAGATGTTGAATCGGCCAAAATCGCAGCTCGCGGAATGCTTGAGAACCGCGCCGCGCTAGCAGCCGCTGATTTCGAAGACGATGGTATTGAAGTTCGTTCGGCTCAGCTCGATCTCAACGGAGTTTATGACGTTCCAACGGCTCTCGCCAAGCTTCTTGCCGAATTGGCAGAAGACGGTTACCTTTCAATTCACGCCTATCTTGATCGCAACTCAGCGGCTAGCGCTTTGGAACTTAGAGACCTTCTGGCTAAGCGAAGTAATCGCCCAACTACCTTTGGTTGGGCGCCGCGCTTTCTTCATTCAACTGGGCAATATCACAAGGGTGGCCCTCGGCAGGGTGTTTACCTGCAGTTAGTCGCTCAATCACAGAATGACCTCGCAGTTCCCGGTAGAAACTTCACCTTCGGCGAACTCATAGCTTCTCAGGCCGCTGGTGATGCTTCAGTTCTGGCTGCTCTTGGGCGCCCTGTGCTCACGCTGACAGTTGGCGACGTTGAACAGGGCTTGGCCATAATCAAAGCTTCAATCTAGTTTTCAGAAAGTTTAGTAATGGTTGAAATAGGCCCGGGCAACAACCCGCTGCGTGACCCAGACGATCGCCGACTGAATCGAATTGCCGGCCCCAGCGGGCTCATCATTTTCGGTGTCACCGGAGATTTGTCACGTAAGAAGTTGATGCCCGCAGTTTACGACTTGGCGAACCGTGGTCTATTGCCACCTGGTTTTGCACTTGTTGGTTTTGCTCGCAGAGATTGGGCAGACGAAGACTTCGGTCAGGTGGTTCACGACTCGGTGCGCGAATATGCCCGCACCCCATGGTCTGAAGAAGTTTGGGCGCAACTAGCAAGTGGCATCCGATTTGTTTCTGGTGAATTCGATGATGATTCGGCTTTTGATCGGCTTAAGGAAACAATTGAACTTCTAGACAAAGAACGCGGCACAAACGGAAATCACGCCTTTTACCTATCGATTCCGCCAAAGGCATTCCCGTTGGTTACTCAACAACTTTCACGAAGTGGACTCGCTGCGCCGCAAGAGAATCAATTTCGCCGCGTCGTAATTGAGAAGCCATTTGGAAGCGACCTCAAGACAGCTCGCGAATTAAATGCCGTTGTTGAATCGGTGTTTCCACCAGATTCCGTTTTTCGCATTGACCACTATTTGGGTAAAGAAACAGTTCAGAACATCTTGGCGCTTCGTTTTGCCAACCAAATCTATGAACCACTTTGGAACGCCAACTTTATCGATCACGTTCAGATCACAATGGCAGAAGACATTGGGGTTGGTGGTCGGGCCGGTTACTACGACGGAATCGGTGCTGCTCGCGATGTGATTCAGAATCACCTATTGCAACTATTGGCTCTTACCGCCATGGAAGAACCGGTTTCTTTTGACGCAGCCGATTTGCGAGCCGAGAAAGAAAAGGTTCTTTCAGCCGTAACTTTGCCAAAAGATTTAGGCAAACACACGGCCCGTGGTCAATATGCCGGTGGTTGGCAGGGTGGCGAGAAAGTGCTTGGTTTTCTTGAAGAGGATGGCATGAATCCGCATTCGGTAACGGAAACTTATGCCGCCATGCGACTAGACATAAACACCCGCCGCTGGGCCGGTGTGCCATTTTACCTTCGCGCGGGTAAGCGCTTGGGGCGTCGAGTTACCGAAATCGCCGTTGTTTTCAAAAGGGCACCTCAGCAACTTTTCGCTCAAGACCAAACCAGCGCGCTTGGGCAAAACGCTTTAGTAATTAGAGTGCAACCAGATGAAGGTGTTTCGATTCGATTTGGCTCAAAGGTTCCAGGCGTTGGCATGCAGGTGCGTGATGTAACCATGGATTTCGGTTACGGTCATGCTTTTACCGAAGCAAGTCCAGAAGCCTATGAGCGACTTATCCTGGATGTTCTGCTCGGTGACCCGCCGCTATTTCCTCGTCACGAAGAGGTTGAGTTATCGTGGAAGATTCTTGACCCGATTGAAGAGTTTTGGGCTACCCAGGGTCAACCTGAGCAATATCGCCCTGGAACCTGGGGACCTGCTTCGGCTGATGCCATGATGGCGGCCGATGGTCGAGCATGGAGGCGCCCGTGATTACCGATTTACCGAACACTACGATCAGTAAAGTTTCAAAGGCGCTCATAGAGATTCGCGAGCAAGGCGGCGCGGTGGCTCTTGGTCGCGTGCTCACTCTAGTGATTCAAACCGGATTCAATGGAATCGAACCAGCTATCAAGGCTGCCAACGAATCTTCCAGGGAGCACCCGAGCCGAATCATTGTTTTGGCTGACGATGAAACGGCAACCGCAGGTGATGACCGATTAGACGCTCAAATTCGAGTTGGTGGCGATGCCGGAGCCTCAGAGGTAATAGTTCTCAGGGCTTACGGTCAAGCCGCTAGCGACCCAGAATCGCTCGTTACGGGCCTGCTTTTGCCAGACGCCCCCGTTGTGGCTTGGTGGCCAGACACGGCTCCAGCTAAGCCTGCCGAATCTGCAATTGGGCGAATCGCAACTCGCCGCATCACTGACGCCGCAAATCAAGCGGACTGTCACGCGTTTTTGCGCTCATTGGCTGCAAATTACGTTCCAGGAGACAGTGATTTTGCCTGGACACGTTTGACTTTGTGGCGGGCTCAACTGGCTGCCATTTTAGACCAACCCCCCTATGACCCTGTGCTCTCGGCAGAGGTGACCGGAGCCATCGACTCCCCCAGCACTGATCTCTTGGCAGCTTGGTTGAACTTCAAGCTGCAGGTGCCGGTAAACCTAATTCGCACCGAACGAGGTCATGAAGTTCACGGCATCCACGGAGTGAAACTGCTTCGAGCTTCTGGAAACATAGAGATCATTAGAAATTCGCCTGACATTGCGACCCTGAATCAACCAACCCAGCCAACCAGAGACATTTCATTGCCGCGAAGAAATTTGCGCGATTGCCTAAGTGAAGATCTCAGGCGGTTAGACCCAGATGATCTTTTTGGTCGTGTATTGAAGGCAAACTTCACCAGCTAACTATGCCTGAAATCAAAATATTTGAAACCCTTGCAGAAACGGCAGCAGGCGCAGCCCAAGCTTTTATTGGCAAGCTGAACGAATTACTAAACGACAAACCTTTTGTGCATATCTCTGTAACCGGTGGCACGCTCGGCATCGCCACACTGGCGGCCATTGCCGATAATCCTGCAGCCGCCAATTTACCTTGGAGTCGGGTTCACATCTGGTGGGGCGATGAAAGATTTGTGTCGAGCGATAGTGTAGATCGAAACTGCAAACAAGCTTTCGATGCGTTATTTCGCAAATTTCCGAATGCGATTCTGCACGAAATGCCTTCAACAGATCATGGTTTGCAGTTAGACCAGGCGGTTGAAATCTTCGAAGCTCAAGTCAATCGATTTAAGGTCTCCAACTGGATTCCATTTGACCTGACCCTTCTTGGAATGGGACCAGACGGCCACATAGCTTCTTTGTTTCCAGGCAAATCTATGCCGAAATCGGGGTCGTCGGTAGTTGGCGAAGCGGATTCCCCTAAGCCACCCTCACAGCGAATCAGTTTTACCTACGAGGCAATAAACCACTCAACTGAGATCTGGTTCCTAGTTGCTGGTGTTGATAAGGCTGAGCCTGCCAGAATTGCCAACTCAGAAAATTCCCAAAGCTTGCCCGCGGGGCGTGTTCGTGGATTACAGAAAACAGTTTGGTTTCTTGACCAAACCGCCGCCTCAGAACTTAGTTAGCAGTGCTGGCAGCAGCGGCTAGCCGAATGCGGCGTTCGCGAACGGCCGAAACGGCTTCTTCAAGAAGTTCTTTAGCTTCAGCTTCGGTGCGACGTTCTTTTACATATGCCAAGTGGGTTTTATAAGGCTCGTGCTTTTCCACCTGAGGGGGATTTTTTTTGTCAGTTCCAGAAGGGAATCCGCAACTTGGGCAGTCTAGCCCAAAAGGAATTTCTTCTGGTTCGATGCTTGCCGAATATCGAACGGAATGCTCGTGACCATTCAGGCAGTAATAGTTGACAACAATCTGTTCCGCCTGGAACCCACGGTCACTCTCGCCCATAGGGCCAGAGCCAACGCGTGAGCCGCGAATCGAAGAAGAATTAGCGCTCACTATGAAGTCAATCCGAAACGGTTGAATAGGCCAAGTGCGATGATGACCACTACCCAAACAACACCAAGAATTACGGTGATTCGGTTTAGGTTTCGTTCTGCAACACCCGAAGAACTCATCGAAGAAGTGATGCCGCCACCGAACATGTCAGATAGCCCGCCGCCGCGACCTTTGTGAAGCAATATCAACAGGGTTAGCAGCAGGCTGGTAATGGCAAGCAAAACCAGAAGTGCAATTCGAATAGCGGTCATTAGTTTCCTTAAGATTTAGCGCCCGTGGGCACTTGTGAAATTATAGTGCGAGATGCTTTTGAAAGCGGGCAATGCCACTGAATTCCTCGGCGTCCAGGCTAGCTCCGCCAACTAATACTCCGTCAACGTCGGCACTGTTCAGAAAGCCCGCAACGTTAGCTGCTTTAACTGAACCCCCGTAAAGAATTCGTGTTGCATCGGCAACGCCTGCACCGTGTTCGGCTTCAATAGCTTCTCGAATCTTGCGACAAACCGTTGCAGCTTCTTCTGCAGTAGCAACTTTGCCGGTTCCAATCGCCCAAACGGGCTCATAGGCGATTACGAAAGGCAAAAGTACTTCGTGACCAGCAAGTGCAGCTAGGGTCTGGCGAACTGGAACGGCGCTTGCACCTTCGGTTTCGAGTTCTTCAAGCGTTTCACCTACGCAAATAACCGGGGTTAGCCCGTGACGAAAGGCGGCTGCCGTTTTTGCCTGAACAAGTGAGTCATCTTCTGAGTGATATTGGCGACGCTCGCTGTGCCCGATTAGAACGAAATTTGCGTCTAGTTTTGCTAGAAAGGCTCCAGAAATGTCACCAGTGTAAGCGCCGGAATCGTGGGCCGATAGGTCTTGTGCACCAAGCTTAAGTTCAAATTTCTCAGCGTCAATCAGGGTTTGCACGGTTCGCAAGTCGGTAAAAGGTGGAAACACAACTACTTCGGCGGTCGAATAATCGTGGTTGTGGTCTTTTAGCGACCAGGCAAGTTTCTGCACGAGAGCAATTGCCTGCTGGTGATCAAGGTTCATCTTCCAGTTTCCGGCGATGAACGGAATGCGTTTAGTCATTTAGAACCTCTAATCCTGGTAGTGCTTTACCCTCGAGCATTTCAAGGCTAGCGCCACCACCAGTTGAAATGTGGCCAAACTGCGCGTCATCAAAGCCGAGAAGTCGAACAGCTGCGGCAGAGTCTCCGCCACCAACAACGCTCAGGCCATCAACTCTGGTAAGTGCATCGGCGACCGCTCGAGTGCCGTTTGAAAACTTATCTATTTCGAAAACGCCCATTGGGCCATTCCAGAAAACCGTGCTCGAAACGGCGATTTCGGCCGCGAATGTTTTTGCCGAATCTGGGCCAATGTCTAACCCGAGACCACTGGCTCCGAAGGGGCTATTTTCAATCTCGTTAGCAGGCTGAATTGAAGTTTCGGCATCCGCACCAAATTTCGAAGCAACAATGATGTCGGTTGGCAAAATTACTCTCACCCCGAGATCGGCGGCTTTCGCTAAATAGCCTTTTACGGTTGGAATCTGATCAATTTCAAGCAGGCTTGCGCCTACCTTGTGCCCTTGGGCTGCTAAGAACGTGAAAACCATTCCGCCACCAATAATCAAAGTGTCTATGTGCGGCAGAAGGTGGTCGATTACGCCAAGCTTGTCGCTTACTTTAGAACCGCCTAAAACAACCGCGTAGGGTCGCTGAGGGTCTTTTGTGAGCCTAGTTAGTACCGCTAACTCGCGCTCAATCAAAAACCCGGCTGCGCTTGGAAGCAGCTTCGCGAGCTCGTAAACGGATGCCTGCTTGCGGTGCACCACACCAAAACCGTCAGAAATGAAGAAATCACCCATGTCGGCTAGTTGTTGGGCAAATTTGGTTCGTTCTTCTTCGTTTTTACTAGTTTCACCCGGGTTGAAACGAAGGTTCTCAAGAACCGCTACACCACCCGCAGCCAGTGCCTTGGTGACCCCTTGTGCATCGCCATTTACAGTGTCGCGAGCGAAGGCAACCGGCTGCCCCAGAAGTTCTTCGAGGCGTTTGGCGGCCGGCTCAAGCGAATATTTTTCATCTGGGGAACCTTCGGGGCGACCAAGATGAGAAACAATAATGACCTTCGCATTTTGTTCAATCAAGTACTTGATTGTTGGTAACGAGGCCACAATGCGACCATCATCCGT
>CANFOX010000049.1 GCA_947448845.1 Microbacteriaceae bacterium
CCAGGATTGAACCAGGCTCGAGCCCCCGGAGTGCCATTCGCTGGGTTTCGTCAGCAAGGTCGGCTTTGTTGAATACCACCAGCTCGGGAATGTCTCTCGCACCCACTTCGGCTATCACATCGCGTACGGTCATGATCTGCGCACCCGGGTCGGGGTGTGAGGCATCCACAACGTGAACAATCAAATCGCTTTGCGAAATCTCTTCGAGTGAAGAACGAAATGCCTCAACGAGTTGGTGTGGCAGGTTACGCACAAAACCAACCGTGTCCGAGAGCGTGTAAGCCCGCCCATCCGGGGTTTGGGTTTTTCGAACCGTTGGATCAAGGGTTGCGAACAGGGCGTTTTCCACCAAAACTCCCGCTTTGGTGATTTTGTTGAGCAACGAAGATTTTCCGGCGTTGGTGTAGCCGGCAATGGCCACCGAGGGAACCGCGTTTCGATTGCGGTTAGAGCGCTTGGTTTCACGAGCCGGCTTCATGGCTGCAATCTGCTTGCGAAGCTTGGCCATGCGGGTGTTGATGCGGCGGCGGTCAAGCTCGATCTTGGTTTCACCTGGGCCACGAGAACCCATACCGGTGCCACCAGCAGCTTGACCACCGGCCTGACGTGACATCGAGTCACCCCAACCGCGAAGTCGAGGAAGCAGGTATTCCAGCTGGGCTAGCTCTACCTGAGCCTTACCCTCGCGACTCTTGGCATGTTGGGCGAAGATGTCAAGAATTACTGCGGTTCGGTCAATGACCTTTACCTTTACGACGTCTTCGAGGGCTCGGCGCTGGCTGGGCGCCAATTCGGTGTCGGCAATAACGGTATCTGCCCCAACCGATTTCACCAGCTCGCGAAGTTCCTCGGCCTTACCCTTACCAAGGTATGTGGCTGGGTCTGGGTGAGCTCTTCGCTGCAGCAAACCGTCGAGCACTTCTGCACCTGCAGTTTCTGCAAGAGCAGCAAGCTCACGAAGTGAATTTTCGGCATCGGTAACCGAATTTTCAGACCAAATGCCAATCAATACAACCTTCTCGAGACGAAGCTGGCGATATTCAACCTCGCTGATGTCTTCCATCTCGGTTGAAAGCCCAGCAACGCGTCTGAGTGCCGCACGTTCTTCAAGTTCTAGCTGACTTGACTCGTCTGCTATGCCAACGCCATCTGCGCCCAAGGCGGCAGCTCGTGAATCGCGACCCAACACTCGCTTGATTAGATCGTCGGTGCGTCTAGTTGATTCCGCTTCATCGTCAGTCATTACAACTAACACTAGTTTCAGAATTCACTATAAAGTTGGCACATGGCCACCGAACACTATTTTTCGGCGACCCCAAACAGCAGTTTCAAGCCAAAAGAAATTACTATCGAAGTTGGCGGCAAATCAATTTCGATGCTCACAGCCGGCGGAACTTTTAGCCCTGGTGCCTTAGATGCAGGAACAAGTGTCTTATTGCAGCACCTGGCCGGTGCGCCTCGTGGGGGTGACATTCTTGACATTGGCTGCGGATGGGGTCCGATTACAATCGCCCTCGCCCTAAATTCGCCGAAGGCAACCATTTGGGCAATCGACGTAAACGAGCGTTCTCTTGAATTAACCAAAATGAATGCGGATCGATTGAACCTAACCAACGTTCGCACCTGTAAACCAGACGAGATTCCGAATGAACTTCAATTCACCGGAATTTGGTCAAACCCACCGATTCGAGTTGGCAAAGACCAGTTGCACGAAATTTTGATTTCCTGGCTGCCAAAACTCAAGCCAAAGGGTTCCGCTTATCTCGTGGTGCAAAAAAACCTAGGCGCCGATTCACTTCACCGTTGGCTTGAAGTTGAAATGCCAGCCGGATTCACCACCGAGCGAATCGACACCGCAAAAACCTACCGCGTGCTACGCACCACCGCAAAGTAGTCAGTCGAGCTCGAAAACCCCGTCGAAGCTAAGTTCTGCCGCACCGCTCAAACCAACGTGTTCGCCGTCTTCGGTGGCAAACATGCGTACACCAAGCGTGCCACCCGGCACGGTAACCTGCCACTGGTTAGGGGCTCCGACTCCGGCCCAGTGTCTAACGGCTAATGCTGCTGCCGCAATGCCTGTGCCGCACGAAAGAGTTTCGCCAACACCGCGCTCGAACACCCTCATGCTGATATGGCCAACGCCATCTTTAACCATTGGTTCACTCGGCACTACAAACTCAACGTTGGCACCATTTTCGGGAACCGGCTCGATTTTAGGTGCTCGAGTTAGATCTAGCTCACCGAGTTCGTGAGCATCGGCGAGAGCAACTACAACGTGAGGATTTCCAAGATTGAGCGAAAGCCCAGGCCTTGAGATGGCTAAATGAGAGGCCTGAACTAAAACCTCAGTTGGCTCAAGTCGCCAACGCCCAAGATCTACTGCAAAGCCAGCCAGGTTGCGCTGAAGGTCTTTCACGCCAGCCCTGGTGCATATCGAAAGCGTCTCACTGGGAGCCAAGGCAACCAACCCGCGATCGGTGAGATACCGAGCAAAAACTCGAGTGCCATTTCCGCACATCTCGGCCTCAGAGCCATCTGCGTTGTAGTAATCCATAAACCACTCGGCCTCTGGCCATTCGGTAAGAAGTTTGGCTCCATCCGGGTGATTTTCAGAACGGATGACGCGAATTAACCCATCGGAACCGATTCCGAAGTGGCGGTCGCAAAGTTTGGCAATCTGCCTTGCCCCAAGCTGAATCTTTCCATCTGGGTCATAGAACAGCACAAAATCGTTGCCGGTGCCCTGACCCTTGGTGAATTCGAGCTTGATTGCCATGTCTAAAGCCTATTCGCCTATGGCAGCATCAAGAAGTGCCTGAGCTTTAGCCAAACAGGCGGTGTCTTGGTAATCAAGCCACTGAATGCGGTTATCTCGTCGAAACCAAGACATTTGGCGTCTGGCATAGCGTTGGGTCATTTGAACAGTTTGCTCAATTGCTTGTTCCTCTGATATCAATCCGTCTATTTGGGCCAAAGCTTGTTTGTAGCCGATAGCCACGCTTGCGGTTTTGCCCTCGCGAATGCCGGAATCAATCAGAACTCGAGCCTCTTCGACTAAGCCTTGTGCCCACATATTCTCGACTCGCTTTGAAAGTCGCTGCACCAGATGAGCACGTTCTGAGTTCAAGCCGATTTCAATTACCGGCTGCCAGGAATCAATTTCTTTTGGTAACGCGGCGGCGAAAGGTTCGCCAGTTAGAGTGACTACTTCTAGGGCCCTTATCACCCTGCGTGGATTCGCTGGGTCGATTCGTGAAGCCGTATCAGGGTCAAGAGATTTTAGTTTCAAGTAGAGATTCGCAAGGCCATTGGTTTCGAGCTCTGACTCAAGTTGAGCGCGCAAAGCTTCGTCGCGGGCTGAAAATTCAAAGTTATTCAAAACCGCCGCCAGGTAAAGCATCGATCCGCCGACCAAAATAGGTACCACACCCCTTGACTGCAGGTTTTCAATCAAGGGGCGGGCAAGTGCTTGATAGGCGGCAGCGGTCGATTCCTGGGTAACGTCGAGCACATCTAACAGGTGATGTTCGATTCCACCGCGTTCGGCCAAGGGCAACTTGGCTGTACCGATGTTCATTCCCCGGTAGAGCTGCATTGAATCTGCATTTACTATTTCGGAATCAAAACCCTTGCTCTGCAGAGTCTGTGCGAGCCTAATCGCCAAGTCAGATTTGCCTGTGCCGGTTGGCCCAACTACGGCAATGAGTTTAGTTTTCACGCCTTGCGAATGATCGGCAGCCCAAGGTTGACGGCGCCGCCGGCAACTATAGAGCCGGCAGCAGGAACCACGCAAGATGCCTCCTGAAGGGCGTTCCAGGCGTCGCCGGCGCGAGTTCTGCGCACCTGAGGTGTGAAGTCGGTAAGGTCGGCAAGCAGGTGGTATGGGCCTGCACCGGATACTTTGCAGGTCACCAGGTCACCTGGGCGCGGAATCTCTTGATCTTCGACGAGTTGAAAATGAACCAAACGATTATCTTGAGCTCGGCCGGTTAGTCTGTGGGTTGCGGCATCTTTACGACCCTCATCATTTGCCACCAAAACTTCAACCTTTTTGCCAATCAACTTCTGGTTCTCTTGCCAAGCAATGTCATTTACCAAAGCAATCAGGGTTTCATAACGGCGCTGAACAACTTCTTTGGGAATTTGATCTGCCATTTCAGCGGCTGGAGTTCCTGGACGCTTTGAATACTGATAGGTGTATGCCACGCTAAACCGAGCTTCACGAACCACCCTCAAGGTTTCTTCAAAATCAGCCTCGGTTTCACCTGGGAAGCCAACAATGATGTCTGTGCTGATGGCGGCATCTGGCATAACAGCGCGAACTCGCTCGAGAATGCCGAGGTATTTCTCGGAACGGTAACTTCTTCGCATTTCTTTCAATATGCGGTCGCTGCCCGACTGCAGCGGCATATGTAGCTGCGGCATTACGTTGTGGGTCTCTACCATGGCTTCAATCACGTCGTCGGTGAAAGCTGCCGGATGGGGGCTGGTAAAGCGAACCCGTTCAAGGCCAGCTATGTTTCCACAAGCGCGCAACAACTTCGCAAAAGCGCCTTTATCTCCGAATTCGACGCCATAGGTGTTGACGTTTTGACCAAGCAAAGTCACCTCAATCGCGCCTTCATTCACTAAGGCTTGAACTTCGGCAAGAATCTCACCAGGTCGTCGATCTTTTTCTTTACCGCGAAGTGAGGGAACAATGCAGAAGGTGCAGGTGTTGTTGCACCCAACGGAAATGGAAACTAAGCCAGCGTAAGTAGATTCGCGCTTGCTTGGAAGGTCGCTTGGGAATGTTTCTAACGCTTCAACAATTTCAACTTGAGCTTCGTTGTTATGGCGCGCGCGTTCAAGTAAAACAGGAAGCGAACCCATGTTGTGAGTGCCAAAAACGACATCGACCCAAGGTGCGCGTTCCAAAATGGTGTCGCGGTCTTTCTGCGCGAGGCAACCACCCACGGCAATTTGCATTCCCGGTTGCTCTTTCTTTTTGGCATAAAGAATGCCTAGGTTACCGTAAAGCTTGTTGTCGGCGTTCTCTCTTACCGCACAGGTATTGAATACAACCAGATCGGTGCTGCCAGGTTCACCGGGAACGTAACCAGCAGATTCGAGCAACCCAGACAGACGCTCGGAATCATGTACGTTCATCTGGCAACCGTAGGTGCGCACCTCATAGGTTAAATTCGTCATTAGACGCCAATTTTACCGCTGAATCCAGCGCTTCTCGCGCTGCAGAAAACGACAAGGATGCCGAATAGCCTCGGCGTTGAAGAAAACCAACCAGTCGACGAAGGGCAGCCTGTTTTTCAACTCCAACAAGTCTTTTGGCGCGGGCGCGGGCCAGTTGCTGAGCTGCTTCAACTTCGAGGCTGGAATCGAGGGTAGAAAGCGCTTCAGCTGTCACGTCTTGGGGAATGCCCTTAGTGTTCAAAATTCCGCGAATGCGACTTTTTGAAAGCCGCTGCACTTCGCTTTTTACGCGAACGATGCTTTGAGCGAGTGCCAGATCGTCGATCAGCCCATAGCCTCGAACCGTTTCGATAGCGGTTTCGATGGCTTCTGGTTCGGTTTCACGTTTGATTAGGTAATCGCGTAATTGCTTCTCGCTCTTGCCCCCTCGCGAAAGTTGATGCATCAGCCGGTTGATGGCCTGTCGCACCACCTTGGGCTGGGTAGTGAAAAACCCCGAACCGTCAACGTTTTCAAGCTGCTTGCGCAGATCTTCGATGAGCGATTCGGGGTTTGTCATGACTTAGGCGTCGTTAGCCGCCATAGGTAAATCTTCTACCGCTGAAATTTCTGGCTCTTTCTTGGCGGCACCCTTAGCTGCAACCGGTGCAGCATCGACTGGTTCTGCCGGAAGATCGGCTACCGCACGTGGCACACCAATTCCGAGCTTCGTTTTAATCTTCTTTTCAATTTCGTCTGCAAGCTTCGGGTTTTCAATGAGGAAGTTGCGTGAGTTCTCTTTACCTTGGCCAAGTTGTTCGGCCTCGTAGGTATACCAGGCACCAGACTTCTTAACCACTTCGGCCTCAACTCCGTAGTCAATCAGACTGCCTTCGCGCGAGATTCCAACGCCATACATGATGTCGAATTCGGCCTGCTTGAAAGGCGCTGCCATCTTGTTTTTCACAACCTTGACGCGCGTGCGGTTACCAATGGCTTCGGTGCCGTCTTTTAGGGTTTCAATTCGACGAATGTCGAGGCGAACCGATGCGTAGAACTTTAGTGCTTTACCACCGGCGGTGGTTTCAGGGCTTCCAAAGAACACACCGATTTTCTCGCGAAGCTGGTTGATGAAGATTGCGGTGGTTTTGGTGCTGTTTAGGGCACCGGTTAGCTTACGAAGGGCCTGAGACATAAGGCGCGCCTGCAAACCAACGTGCGAGTCTCCCATGTCACCTTCGATTTCGGCGCGTGGAACCAGTGCGGCTACCGAGTCGATAACGATTACGTCAATTGAGCCGGATCGAATAAGCATGTCGGCGATTTCGAGAGCTTGCTCGCCAGTGTCAGGCTGGCTTACCAGCAAAGCGTCGGTGTCGACGCCGAGTTTCTTGGCATATTCCGGGTCGAGCGCGTGCTCGGCGTCGATGAAGGCCGCGATGCCGCCATTGCGCTGAGCATTGGCGATAGCGTGAAGAGCGACAGTGGTTTTACCAGAAGATTCAGGGCCATAAATTTCAACGATGCGGCCTCGCGGAAAACCGCCAACACCAAGCGCCACGTCGAGAGCAATTGACCCGGTTGAGATTACCTCGACCGGTGCGCGCTCGTCTGAGCCCAAACGCATGATTGAACCTTTGCCAAATTGGCGGTCAATTTGTGCGAGGGCGGTTTCTAGTGCTTTTTCGCGTTCTGCTGAAGTAGCCACGGTTCCTTCTTTCTTTGGCTTTTGCCATTGTTTGCTCTGCTAAAAACCTACGAGCCACCTCAGACAATTTCGGTGAGGTGTTGCGCGGGTGTTGAAGCATCGCCACATTTATGAAGCTATGGATACGATACCGCTTTTCGAACAACTTTTCGAATAATTATTCTTCGGCGTGTTGGTTTTTCGTAGTTTTGTTCAAACCAGTCCAACGTTCAGGCGGCACCTGATTGACCCGACAAATTGCCAACCATACCGCGCGCGGGTCGACTCCATCCTTGATTGCTTGCCTGCCTGTCACGTCACCGAGTTCGCCGAGCACCAGGTCGTTGAGCAAAACCGCCGCATATTCGGCGCCGAACTCATCGTTCATGAGTTCGTTGAATTTACTTAGGCGCACCCCACCACCCTAGTAAGCAAAAACCCCGACTCGCAGAAACGAATCGGGGTGATTGCAACAAAGTTTAGATGCGACCGCTGACCAACTGGGTGTCGAAGCTCGAGAGAATCTCTGCCGGAACGGTGTCGGGAATGTTGACACCCTCTAGAACCGCAAGACGATCACTAACCTCACGCATGATGAATGAGATTGGAGTGTCGAGGGCTTCTGCAATCGAGAGCAGAATCTCTGATGAAGCCTCTTTTTGGCCGCGTTCAATTTCGCTTAGGTAGCCGAGAGCCACGCTGGCACGTGAGGCAACTTGACGCAGTGTTTGACGCTTTTGCAAGCGAAAGTCACGCAGTACGTCACCTATTTGTTGACGAACTAATAGCATGTGGTGCCTCCTTTCAATCGGTTAGTCGATTCTAGCGAATCGGCCATTGCCACAAGGTTCACTCGCGGCATTTCGAGATAAAGATAACCGTTCTAGCTGACATTTGCCTGAACGCTTGCCTCGAAACACCAGTGAGCCTTGAATGTTATAAACGGGTTTAGAGGCGAATTTGTTCCCAAATGATTTCGACCGCTGCGGCTACGGTGCGCTGGCGTATCAACTGGCGATCGCCATCAAGGCTGAGTGCCAGAACCTGCGTTTCGAAACCTTCACCCGCTAGCCCGATGAACACGGTTCCCACCGGGCAAGAACCCTGAGGGTCAGGGCCTGCCACACCGGTGGTTGAGAGGCCAATTACCTTAGATTCGGCAAGGTTGCACTTTTGGGCAAGTTTCGAACGAACACCGGTAGCCATTTGTGCGGCAACGCGAGCATCAACAGCTCCTGCTTCCAAGAGCAAACTTGCAGAAACACCTAAGAGTTCGCTTTTCAGTTCGGTTTGGTAGGCAACAATCGACCCGAGGAAAACCTTGGATGCTCCAGCCGGCTCAGTTAGTGCGGCTCCAAGAGAACCACCCGTTAGCGATTCGGCAACCGCGAGATAAAGCCCGCGTGCGGCGAGCTCGTCAAGCAAATTTGCAGCCAGACTCAACTTTTTACTCGAATTGTTGCCAAAAGATATTGGGCACCGGTGACCACCGTGATTACCGCGGCAATCGCCAGCAACACCAAACCGATTGGCCCAAGAATGGGCCAGTATGTAGATAACGGTGAGACCAATAAACCAACCACAATGGACTGAAAAATGGTCTTGAACTTTCCAGCCCCGGATGCCGCAATGACTCGATTTCGAATAACGGCTAA
>CANFOX010000050.1 GCA_947448845.1 Microbacteriaceae bacterium
ATGACCCTAAACAAAACAGCCGTTACTGCTGCGCCAATTATGCCCGTGCTAGCCGAGCGTTGGTCTCCGCGCTCATTCGACAAAACCTACGAAATCAGCCAACACGACCTGCTTTCAGTTCTTGAGGCAGCTCGCTGGGCACCATCGGCAAACAACCGTCAGCCCTGGCGTTTCTCGGTTCTTACTCGTGGCACCGAGCTGCACACCAAAGTTTCTGAGCACCTCAGCGGGTTCAATGCGTCTTGGGCGCCAACGGCATCCGCTCTGATTGTGGTTTCTGTAATCAACGTGACCCCAGACGGTCAGCCATACAAGATTGGCCTTTACGATGCGGGTCTAGCCGTTTCAGATCTAGTGGTGCAGGCACATGAACTTGGGCTTCATGCTCACCAAATGGCAGGTTTTGACCACGAAGCCGTTCATCAGGTGCTCGGTCTAGACGACAACCTCGAAACCGTCATCATTGTTGCACTTGGCAAAGCGGCGCCTGCCGATCAGCTTGAGGGGCCCGCCTACGAACGCGAAGTTCAGCCTCGCACTCGCCTCACTCTCGACGAAATCGTGCTGCACGGCAAACCGTGAACACTCACGTAGTCGCTTCAATTTCTGATCAAATCACCTCATGGCTTCCCACCCTTGGGCCATGGCTTTTCTATCTGGTGGTTTGGGGCTTGGTTTTTGCAGGGACCGGGCTTTTTGTTGGCGCCTTCATTCCGTTTATCACTGGTGATTCGTTGGTGTTTGCGGCTGGTTTGGTTTCTGCAAATTCACACTCTGGCGTGAACATTTTTATGATGGCAATCGGTATTGGTTTGGCCGCATGGTTCGGAGATCAAACCGGCTACGCCATCGGATTCCGACTTGGTAGACCATATCTCGACCGTCGCGGGGGCAAATGGGTTTTGAACGCCATTGCTCGAAGCGAAAAATTCTATAAAAAGTTCGGATGGTGGGCAGTTGTAATCGGCCGCTTCATGCCGTGGGCGAGAGTATTCGTTCCAGTTATTGCCGGCGTATCTCGCATGAAATACCTGCGCTTTTCGGGAAGCAACTTGCTTGGGGCGGTCGGCTGGGGAATAGGGCTCTGCGTAACGGGGTTCTTCGCCGCAAGCATTCCGGCGGTTAAAAATGCCAGCTACCTGATTGCCGCCGCTTTCATTGCAGCCTCGCTAATCGCCGGCGGGCGAAGCTGGCTGGCTAATCGCCGCCGGTAAAGTCGGCAAGCTCGGCCGATCGCTCGGTAGCATAAAAGTCGAGTTCTTGAGCGGCCCACGGTGCCCAATTATCGTCAAACTTGTGACCGTCGCGCTGCAACCAGCGCTGGTGCCGGGTTTCTTCTGGCACCTCGAGCCAAACCTTCAGCTGAGCTATTTCGGCGGCAAAACGGTTTAGCGATCCAACCCCCTCAACTATTAGCGGAGTGCCGCCAGAAAACTCAATCCACTCGTCGCGCTGTTCGGTTTGCCAGTTAAACTTCTGCCAGTGAGCGGTTTCCCCGCGCTGCAAGAACCTCAAGATCTGCCGATTCAGGTAATCCACACCAGCGGCTAGGCCGTTCCAGCCCAGGTAGAGATCATCCATGTGAATCACTCGCGGAAGACTCTCACCCTCGCTAAATAGCTGCTGTTGCAACTTAGTGGCCAGAGTGGTTTTGCCTGAGCCTGCACGACCATCAATCAAAATGATTGGCGTTTGCACCCCACGGTCGACGAGTTCCAGTGCCTGCTTACTTAGCGTTGCAAGCAGTTTTTCGTTCGTGAGGGTAATCGGCAATTAGGCCTCGATCAGAACGTCTGGATGCTTGTCGAAACGGTATCCACCACCGCGAACGGTGCGAACGATGTCTTCATAGCCGGCGATCTTGGCACGCAGGCGACGAATGTGAACATCAATGGTGCGATCATTCGGGGCGTTGTCTTCATCGTCGGCCCAAACCAGTTCGATTAGTTCGCGACGGCTGATGGTTTCGCCCTCGTTGTCTACCAGGTAGCTCAGTAGTTCAAATTCTTTGTAGGTGAGCTCGGCGTTAGTTCCGTCGGTGAACACCTTTTTGCGCGTTACGTCAACCACGATGCCACGAGCTGGCTTGTCTTCGCGCTTTTCAATGGTGCGAGGGTCGCGAAGTGCCGAGCGAACCACCTCAACATTGCGGCCACCGGTGCCAACTGGGGCAAGGGCAACTGCCGCATAGGTTTCGTGCGCTGCCGAAGGTACAAGTTCGGCGAGGGTTGCCTTCAGTGCGGTAACAACCTCGGCGAGCGAAGTGCCGGCTGCGGCTGCGGTGGCTTCATCGAGCCCAATGTAGAGTGCGAAGCCACGGGCTTCAGTTTCGGTTGGAACCGCGGTGAGTGCGGTTGCCTTTTCTGCCGGTTCGGCTTTTTCAATGAGGCGAATGTTGCGGTAGTTGTCTAGGTTTGCGATTGACATTTTCTAATCCTTTGAGTTGTGTATGCGAGTTTGATTTTGAATGCATGAATCACATGCTTTTGTTGGGGTGTTGGTGCCTGCTAGCAAGGTGGTCGAGAAAGACCTAGGTGTTGGCTAGCGACACATTCGCATACACATCATGTTGCACATCATCATTGCCGAGCGCGCAGAACGCACCTCAGGCAACGAGATCTGAACAGATGATGTCATGAAACAAAAGTTATACGCACAAGTTTGCGTTGTCAAATCAATTTGCCATTGCGTGCCGTAATGTCTCGCCATGTTTGAGAACTACGCCGATTTAGTCAAAACCACAATTACGGATGTCGCAATCAGCGCACACCTGCTGCATCACCGCGGTCGTGCATCGGTCACACACATTCTCGCCGGGCTCGAGCAACTTCGCTGCCGTGGCCTAACTAGCGAGTTGACTAGGCTTCACTATCAAGCTCAAGCCTGGTTCGTGCGCAATGAAATCGCTCAACCCGAGCCGTTTTTGATTTCCTGCGGTCTGGCTTCGGTCTTAGCCGCACCCGCCGAAGCCGTTTCGGCTCAATTTCACCTCACGCCGCTCACCCGAAGCAAGTTGGCCTCAACCTTGCCGCAACTGCCGGTTTCTTCACTCAAGCAACTCGCGGCCACCGCCAATTTAGGGCGTGAGGCAACCCGCAATGCCGTGCAAAACCTCTACAAAGTAGGCATTTTGCATGTCGAGATAATGCGAAGTGAAACTTTCTATTTGACGAAGGTTTACGTTGAATTTATTGAATCGTTTTTGCCTTTTGCGCTCACAGAACACCGGCTACCTCAGTTTGACAATCGCCCGTCACGCATCTCGAATCGCATGCCAAATCAAGATTCCCCATTTAACCGAATCTACGATCCGTTCGGCTATCGAATCAACAGCTAAGCCAACGTAGCCTATGCAAGATGTACGAAAAAGGCTCATTATCGGCGACAAAAGATGGAATTCGTGCAAGAAAAGCGCACCTTTTCGCTCATCTTGTATAGCGCGCGACGGTAAGCGGGTGAGGGTGCCTGCCAGTTGGTAAGCGCGTGAGGGTGCCTGCCAGTTGGTGAGCGCGCGGCGAGTGCGCGCAGGTTCTGCGCTGCGGTTTAGTCGACGGTGCCGTAAAGCCGATCCCCAGCATCTCCGAGCCCTGGAACGATGTAGCCCTTTTCGTTGAGCTTCTCGTCGAGGGAGCCGAGCACAAGCTTCACGGCTTTTCCGTGCACGTGCTGTTCGACTGCGGCAACACCTTCTGGTGAGCCAATCAGGCAGATTGCGGTGACATCCGTGGCGCCGCGTTCGAATACGAAGTTGATGCTGTCGATGAGGGTGCCGCCGGTAGCCAGCATTGGGTCAATGATGTAAACCTGTCGGCCGGTGAGGTCATCCGGCAGGCGGTTGGCGTAAACCACCGGTTGCAAAGTTTCTTCGTTGCGTTTGATGCCCAGAAAACCAACCTGTGCGGTTGGCAGCAGTTTCATCATGCCATCGAGCATGCCGAGGCCGGCGCGAAGAATTGGCACCACGATTGGGCGGGGGTGTGAGAGTTTCACGCCATCGGTTACGGCAACCGGTGTGGTCACTTGAATTTTGTCTACCCGAACATCCCTGGTGGCTTCATAGGCGAGCAGGGTCATGAGTTCGTCAACAAGTTGCCGAAACACCGGGGATGGCGTAGCCACATCGCGCAGAACGCTCAATTTGTGAGTAATCAGAGGGTGGTCGGCAATGTGAACTCGCATAGGCTAAATCTAATGGACTATGAAACTGCAATGAGGTTAGCGCTCGCCGAGGCGGCAGTTGCTGCCGATGTTTCTGGCGACGTGCCGGTTGGGGCGGTGCTACTTGGGCCTGACGGCGAGGTGCTGGCACTTGGCCGCAACGAGCGCGAGGCATTGAAAGACCCGTCTGCGCATGCCGAGATCGTGGCACTTCGAAAGGCTGCAAGCGAGCGCGCCGACTGGCGGCTAGAGCACTGCACCTTGGTGGTAACTTTGGAACCCTGCGTGATGTGTGCCGGAGCCATAGTGGCGGCCCGAATTCCTCGAGTGGTGTTTGGCGCCTGGGATGAACGGGTGGGCGCCTCTGGTTCGCTCTACGATCTATTGCGCGATGCTCGCTTGGGTAAGCCGGTTGAGGTGATTAGCGGGGTGCTTGAGGCTGAGTGTTCGGCTCAGTTGACCGAATTCTTCGAAGGCCGAAGAATGTCTGGCTCTAAATAGATCACTCGAGTTTCGGGCACAACGAGGCGCACCGCTTTCTCGGCGTTGTCGATAATGGCGGCAATCTCGCCCGCGCTAGCCCACGGCTGCACGGCAATCTTGGCACCGAGCATTAGTTCATCTGGCCCAAGGTAAAGGGTCTTCATGTGAATCACCGAGTTGACCCCAGCGGTGCCTTCGAGTGCCTCACGAATGCGCACGGTGGCGGTTGCACTGGCGCCCTCACCAACTAGCAAAGACGAAGTTTCTGCCCCGAGCACAATCGCAACCAGCACTAGCAGTAAGCCAATGGCGAGCGTTCCGGCGGCATCCCACGCTGGGTTATGGGTGATTACCGTAAGGCCAACTCCGGCAAATGCGAACACCAAACCAATGAGTGCCGCTATGTCTTCGAGCACAACTACTGGCAGTTCAGGCGACTTGGCGTGCCGAATGAACTTAATCAGACTCTGGCCTTCGCGAAGTGGCTTGATCTCGTGCAGCGCGGTTCTAAGGCTGAAGCTCTCGAGCAAAATCGATACTCCCAGCACCGTTAGCGGAAGCCAGGCGTTGGTCAGCTCGTGCGGTTCGCGCAGCTTGTCGAACCCTTCGAAAATCGAAAAAAGCCCGCCAATGCTGAACAAAACGATCGAAACGATAAACGCGTAAATGTATCGCGAGCGGCCATATCCGAATGGGTGCGCGTCTGTGGCGGCGCGTCTTGAACGCCGACCGCCTACCAGAAGCAGCACTTGGTTACCCGAATCGGCAAGCGAGTGAATGGCTTCTGCCAACATCGATGCTGAGCCAGATACACCGGCCGCCACAAACTTGGTGGTTGCGATGCCTAGGTTGGCACCCAGCGCTGCGACGATAGCCTTGCCCGATCCTGAAGTACTCATAGATTCTCAAGTGTAGTAATCTTGAAAACGGTGACGTGTCCGAGCGGCCGAAGGTGCAACACTCGAAATGTTGTGTACGTTAACGCGTACCGTGGGTTCAAATCCCACCGTCACCGCCATAAACCAAAAAAGCAACCCAACATAGGGTTGCTTTCTTCGTTTGCGGAGTCGGTGGGGTGCATCGCTCCTGAAAAGTCAATAAGGGTGAAGAGTTGCTTGACGGTCTCGGGCCGTCAATCCGCTGTCGCGAATCGCCTCGTGCCCCTCGGGGTTCAAATCCCACCGTCACCGCCATCGGTGTCGAGCCGAGCTTACCCGTGCCAGACCTTGAAAACATTCTCGAAAGTCATGGCCAGCCAGAAATAGATTGGAATTCCAATCGTCAGGTTTAGCGGAAAAGTTATTCCCAAACTGGCGGTGACAGGCAGAGACTTGTTTGCTTCGGGTAACGCAATTCCGACGGCTGCTGGGGCGGCAATATACGAAGCACTTGCGCAAAGCACTGCCAGCGCCGTGGCTCCTCCCACACTCAGCCCGATGGCCGAACCAACTAGGGCCCCCAAGGTTCCTCCGATTAGCGGCATAGCCAGGGCAAAAGCAACTAAAATTCCACCCAGTTTTCGAAATTCACCAAGGTTTGCTCCGGCACCAATTCCAAGCGAGAGTAAGAACAGTGTGAGAAGCCCAGGCTGGGCATCAACAAACAACGCCTTCACGGCTTCGAAACCTCGCTCATCAGCAACCAGCCCAATCAAGACACCACCGATCAGCAAAACAACGGTCTTGCCAAGAAAGACTTCTTTTAGCAATTTGGGGTCTCGAAGAGCTTTCGCCCCACCTTTGGCTAACAAAATTCCAATCAGAATACCCGGAATCTCCATGGCCACTAGCAGCGTTGTGGCGAATCCTTCGTAATGAACGTTTGCGGCATCAAGAAAGTAGAGAGCCGCTGTGAAAGTCACCAAGGACGTTGATCCATAGTGTGCGGCGATTGCCCCGCGGTCTTGAATTTTTAGCGATTTTACAAATCGCAACAACGTGAAGGCAATGATGGGAATGATGCACCCCAGCAGCAGTGTCACCACAATCGGAAATGCCGCTTCGGCTATTCCGTGTTTGCTAAGCGCAAAACCACCCTTGAGTCCGATAGCCAAGAGAAGCACAAATGAGATTGCATCAAAGGCCCCTTGCGAGAGCTTGAGGTCAGATTTCAGTCGACTAGCTAAAACACCAAGAGCAAAAGCCAGCACGGGAACACTTGTGAGATTTGAGAGCGCAAGATTTAGGTTCATAATAGGAATAATAATACAGGAAATAAAATACCGTAATAAAACGAGGCTATATTCGAGTCATGACTTGGACTTTTTTGAGTAATCACGGGCATGTGGTGATTCAAATTAATCGAAATCCTGATATCCGACTGAGCGACTTGGCCCTGGTGGTGGGAGTTTCGGAGCGTCGCATTAGAACCATCGTTCGTGAACTAAACGAGGCGGGCTATATTTCCATCGTCAAGCAGGGGCGAAGAAACACTTATCGGGTTGAAACGGCCAAATCTCTTCGCCATTCCGCGGAATCGCAGAAGAGTTTGGGCGATCTGTTGGCTGTTTTCGACGTGAAAAGCTAAAGACTTCGTTTTAGGGTTTCGCGAACGAACTCCGCGCCTGTTTTGCCACCGTAATTCGCCGCAAAGCGCTCATCGGCAACATACATTTCGGCTAGCCCAAGCAGGTATGCCGCGGGCACCTCACCCGAGCCAAAACCAGGGGTGCCGGGAATCGAACCGAGCCACAACTTTTGGCGATTGGCCAGGGCCTGAGCTTCTGTACTCTGTGGGTCAATGCCGGCTTCCGAGGCGGCTCGCCAGTCGGCGAGTAGGTCATCGTGAAGTTTCTTCCACTCGGTTCGCTCGAGCTCGCTCATGCCGCGCCACCAGGCTTGGCTGTCGTCATAAGCCTGCTTGCCCCAACGCTGCTCGACCTCTTCACGGTGTTCGTCGTTGATGTTCAAAAGTGCTTCATATTGCATATTTGAATGCTACAACCGACTGGAAAATGCACTTAGCCTTAAAGTACCTATGAACGTTTACCTAAAGAAGTTTTTTTCACTCGAAACAGTTTTGGTGGTACTTGCTCTCGCAGCAGTTCTGACCTACGAAGCCTGGGGAATTGGCACACCCGGCATTTGGCAAGACGAGGCTTCGACCATATCTGGGGCAAGTCGTGGCCCGCTTGGGCTTATGTCGCTGAGCACCACCGTTGACTCGGTTCACGCTCTCTACTACTTCGGCATGAGCATTTGGGGCTCAATCTTCGGGTTCACGCCTTTTGCCGTTCGCTTTCCAAGCGCCATGGCGGTAACCCTGGCGGTGGGGGCAACCTATCTACTTGGGCGACGAATCAGCGGAAAACGCCTCGGCGCAATCTCTGCCGTGGTCTTGGCTCTTTTGCCACGAATGACCTGGGCGGCAACTGAGGCTCGTTCCTATGGTTTCACCGCGCTTGCCGGGGTGCTTCTGGTTTGGCTGTTTCTCAAGGTCAACGAAATGGAGGCCTCTGAAGTCGCCGACCAAATCAAAAAGAAATGGTGGTGGTTTTTCACGATTGCGTCTGCCCTAGCCAGCTATATCTTTTTATACGCCCTACTTTTGCTTCTTGCTGGCGGGCTAACGCTCGTGGTTCGGCGAGTGAGCGAGCGCCACCTGAAGGCATATTTTCGGTTTTCTGCAATCAGCGCTGCCATGTCAGGCATTGTCTTGGTTTTCGCCTTCTTTCAAAGAAATCAAATCTCGTGGATTGAACCAACCACTTTTCACAACCTAGACAATCAACTGATTGACGCGCCTTTTGGCCATGGGCTTCAAACGGATGGGGTAGTTGGGTTGCTTCTGGCAGTTTCGGTTGCCATCTTGCTGGTTCGGCAAAAGGCAAGGTTCAAGTTTTTAGAATCATTTCGCCGTG
>CANFOX010000051.1 GCA_947448845.1 Microbacteriaceae bacterium
AGAGCCAGCCCAAGCCACCACCAAAGTGGGTTGCGACTCTGCGCCCTTGAGCGGTCGGCGCCGGCATTGCCGCTACTCAACCAAACCGCCAGTAGGGCACCGGCCGCGAATTCCCAGGCTCGAGTAAAAGTGCTGAAGTAGGCATAGAGTGGCAGTTTTGCCGTGAACCACACTGAGTAAGCCAGGCTGCCAAGTAGCAGGGCGCCAAGCCCACTAAGCACGGCAGTTCGAGCGGTGAGACCGGTGCGCCTTAGTAGGCGGTTTGCCACCCAGAGCACGGCAAACATCAGTAGCGGCCAAACCACGTAGTACTGCTCTTCAACCGAGAGTGACCAAAAGTGCTGAAGCGGCGAAGGGCTCTGATCGGCGTTCAGATAGTTAGTCGATTTCTCTGCCAGCACCCAGTTCTGCACATAGGTGGTGGCACCGATGGCCTCATTGTGCAGCTTTAGATACCAGCTCGATGGCATGCGCAAAAAGGCAATCACCACAATGGCCAAAATGCTCAACAGCGATGCCGGCAATAGGCGGCGAGCACGGCGAGCCCAGAAATCCCTGAAATTAATTTTTCCGTTGAACTGAACCTGGCGCCAAAGTTGGCCGGTAATTAGGTAGCCAGAGACTACGAAGAAGATGTCTACGCCGGCGTAGCCGCCTGGTAAAAGCGCTGGCCAAAAGTGAAAAAACACCACCGAACCAATGGCAATTGCGCGAAGGGCTTGAATATCGGCGCGCACATCAGCGGGTTTTTGTTTCACTTACCTAGTTTAATTGGGGTATCTATGAACTTCACGAACATCACCAATTCCCCAATCGGCTCTCGCTACTATCGCCGTTGGCGCCGACTCACTTTTTTGTTTGCGGCCCTGCGAACTCGTTCGCTTGCCGCCCGCGATGAGCTAGCACAAATCGCCACCGGCGGTGAACACGGAATCGATTCCCTGCTGCGGTTGATTCGCACTCATAACTTCGAGAACCCGCACTATAAGTTCGCCAAGCGTAAGGCACTCTTCGACCTAGCTTGGCTGCTGAGCAATCAGAGCATTCGCGAGAGCGATCTGGCAGACGCTTGGTCAATTTACGACTACGGCCTTCAACGCTGGGGGTTCAAGCCCTTCAACCGTCAGCACCTGACAGCACTTACGTTGGTGGCCCTTCGACTAGGTGACCTGCAAACTGCAGAAACTGCAATGTATAAGGTTCCTGAAGTTTTGCCGCTGGTTCGCTGGGCGTTTCCGAGCGCCCTAGCTTCAATCAAGGCGCAGGGTTTGCAAGAGCTCACCAATAGTTTCTTCATTTTGGGCCGCGACTACACGCTCTCGGCTGGTTTTCTGAAACTGGATGTAGCCAACCCGTTTCGCGGGTTGAACCACGCAGAAACCAAGCACAAGCTGGCTACCCAGCAATCAAGCCAATGGCTGAGCAAGTTGAGCGGGTCGCTGTTGGGCCGGGGCGTGGCGCCGCTTGAGTTCGAATATGAGGCACTCAAGCCGATTGATGCACTCACGGCGCCGAGTGCACGCCAGCGCACCATGAAGGCCAGCGACCCAAAGGTCAGCGTGGTTATAAGCACCTACATGCCAGACCAGCACCTCTTCACCGCCGTGAAAAGTGCCTTGGCGCAGACATACCAAAATCTCGAGGTTCTGGTTATTGATGATGCCTCGGGTGTTGAATACACTGGCCTACTCGAGCAGGTGCAAACCCTCGACCCAAGAGTTCGAGTGCTTCACCAAACCGAAAACGGTGGCACATATCGAATTCGTAACCGGGCACTCGACGAGGCCACCGGCGACCTAATCACCTTTCAAGACAGCGACGACTGGATGCACCCGCAGCGCCTAGAGCTTCAGGTCAAACACTTACTGCGTCACCCGAAACAGGTTGCCAACTCAAGCATGTCTACCCGCCTCACCGATCGCCTAGAGGCATTGGAATCGAATCGACGCTACCGCATCGGCATCTGTGAGCCATCCCTGTTGTTTTGGCGTGAAAAGGTTCGCGACCGCGTTGGCTATTTCGACACCGTTCGAAAGGGCGGTGACATTGAATATCGCAAACGCATCAACAAGGCGTTCGGCGTTGACAGCGCAATTATTCGCCCATATCGTGTGCTCACCATTCAGCGTGCCGATAACGGCGGTCTCACTCAAGGTGAACTTGGCTTCAGGTGGATCGCCGAATTTCGCACCAATCACCGGGACTCATTTTTGTATTGGCACAGCAAACTTGGCAAAGCCGTTGGCTGGCGCATTGAACGCACCGAAGAGCGTTCATTCTATGCACCAAGACTCTCGCGGCTTCCGAGTCGCATAGCTCGCGAACCACGAGCCTTCGACGTTGTGGTTGCCGCTAACTACCGCGATCCAGTAAACGCCGAGGTCGCCGTAGCTAAGATTCGCGAACTTACCCAGGTTGGCAAGGCGGTGGGTGTGCTGCAGTTGAATTCCATGTACCCGTTAGAACTTTCACGCTCGCTTGGGCGAGATCTGCTAGAGATTCTGAACGCCAACAAAGTAGACATGGTTTACCCCAAAGACCAACTGGCAGTGGGTCACCTCGAACTTATGGCTCCGAGCGCTTGGCTAAGCAGTTTCTCTGACGGCAATTTCGGATGGGCGGTTACCGAGTGTTCGGTGGTGAAACTGGCCGACGCCAAAGAATCATGGGTGGCAAAAGGCAAAGGCCTCGACAAACTGGTTAGAGACCTTTTGAACCTGGCCGCACCCGGCGCAAAAATCCGAGAATAAAGCCAGCACCCCACGAATAATGCATGGTTGGCAAAACTAGCATTAGGTTGCTTCGGGTTGCCCAGGTAAGTTTTTCGGCCTTGAACGCGGCAAAGAAAATCAGCCCAAAGTAGGCGGCAAGCGGAATGATTCCCAAAGTTAGCAAAGGTTCGCGAAGCACAAATCCGTAGTCGATTGCCAGTAGGCAGCCGGCGCTTCCGAGCACCAGTAGCGGCGGGGCAAAGTAACGCAAGCTTGCCTTAGCTGGTTTCTGGCGAGTGAGTTGACCGCGCCAAATGCCGGTGTCGAAAAACTGTTTCGATAGGCGTTTTAGGTCAGAGCGTGGGTGATATTCCACTTCGAGACGTGGGTCAAACCAAATAACTTTTCCGGCCTCGCGAAGCCTTAGGTTGAGTTCCCAGTCTTGAGCGCGAATCACTTTTTCATCGAAAAGACCAATTTCTAGAAGTGCCTGCTTGCGAAAAACGCCGAGGTAAACCGAATCGGCTGGCCCAGCCTCACCACCAACGTGAAAGGCTCCGCCGCCAAGGCCAACCCGGCTGGTGTAGGCAAAAGCAACCGCTTGCTGAAAAGGTGTGCGGCCGATTGCCTGCATTATGCCGCCAACGTTGGCAGCGCCGGTTTCATTCAAAATCTGAACGGCCAGATTGGTGTAGTTGGTTGAGAGCCTGCTGTGGGCATCCACTCGAACAATCACGTCGTGCTTGGCTTTTCGAATGGCGGCATTTAGCCCCGCCGAGGTGTTGCCGGCCGGGTTATCAACCGTCACCACGTTGTGCTTCGACGAGTGTTCTTTCACCAGAGCGGCCGCAATGCGATTGGTGCCGTCGGTTGATGGGCCAAGCGCCAAGATCACTTCAACCGGCCCGGCAAAGTCTTGCGTGAGAATGCTCTCAACCGCATAGCGCAGGTAAGTTTCTTCGTTCAGCACCGGCATTACAAACGAAACCGATGCCAGTTTGGCTAACCTCTTAGTCATCGAGCGGGGCGCCGACATATTCGCTATAGGCGCGGCACACATCGACTGCCTTGCCATCCATTTTCATTAGGCCGGCATCAAGCCAAATGGCTCGATCGCAGGTGTCCATAATGGATTTCATCGAGTGGCTCACCAGAAAAACCGAACCAGCATTTCGAGCAAGTTCGCGCATGCGCGCCTCGCTTCTGCGTCTAAAGTCTTGGTCTCCGACTGCAAGCGCCTCGTCAATAATCAGAATGTCGTGCTCGCGGGCCGCTGCAATTGCAAACTTCAGGCGCTCGACCATGCCGCTCGAGTAGGTTTTCATTGGTAGGTCAATAAAGTCACGAAGGCCCGCGAAGTCAACGATGGCGTCATACTTTTCGCGAATCTCGGTGCGGCTCATGCCAAGGGCAAGTCCGCCCAAAATCACGTTCTTTTCGCCGGTTAGTTCGCGAATCATTGCCGCACCAACCCCCAAAAATGACGGTCTTGAGCTGGCATAAACTGCGCCAGAATCAATAGCGATAAGCCCTGCAATGGCGTTCATTAGCGTTGATTTACCAGAACCGTTGGTGCCAATCACGCCGATGGTTTCACCCTCGTAGGCAACCAAAGAAATACCCTTTAGTGCTTCAACTTCGCGCAGTCGGCCTTTGTGCTTTACACGCGCGGTCGATGGGCTGATGCGTTTACCAGAGGCGAATAGGCGAAAAGTTACCTTTACGTTGTCTACAACAACTACTGGGCGACGAGATTCGGTTTTAGACATTGCGGCCATACCTCTCTTCTGCCAGCCAGAAGAAAACCAAACCAAACAGCAGCGTGGCTAGAGCCCAAGCACTGGCAACCACCCAGTCCATCGCTCCGGCGGCATAGCCAGAAACCAAGGCTCCGCGGGCAATCACTAAAAAGGCGTGAACCGGGTTACCGTTCATAAAAATAGCCAGGCTGGGGTAGTGAGCAACAATCTTGTCGACCGATGCGAACACACCAGAAACGTAGAAGGCCACCCGGGTAATAAAAGGAATCAACTGGTTTAGGTCGGCGAGGTGAACCGTGAGGCGAGCCGAAAGCATGGCCAACCCGGTTCCGAAAACCGTCATTAGGGCTAGAACTGGAATGATTAGCAACCAGTCGACTCGAACGGGTTCACCCAAAATGGCGAGAGTAACCAGCATTAGCCCAACCAATGGAACCGTGCGGTAAAGATTCGAGAGCACTGCCGAAACCGGCAACAGCATTCTCGGAAAATTGAGTGAGCGCACCAGCGAGTAGTTACCGGTGATTGATTTAGCGCCATCGGTGAATACCCCAGAAAGGTATTGAAAAAGCACGATGCCGGTAATCATGTATGGCAGGTAGTTAGCTGGGCGAGACGAACCAAGCAGCATGCCGAAGATCAACCCGTAAACAGCAACCTGAAGTGCTGGAACCAGCACCAACCAGGCCACGCCGAGGCTCGACTTTACGGTGCTTGCCTCAAGCTGGTAGCGAGCCAGCGCGGCCGCAAAAGCGCGGCGATTCCAGGTGTCAACAATGTAAGACGGAATCGGTTGGCGCTTGCCAACTCGTTTGAGTTTTGCGCTGGCAGCGAGGGTTGTGAGTTGCTCGCTCGACAGGTTTGTCACTGGGCAACAGCCTCAAGGTTTCGACCGAGGGCAATCACACGCCAGCCAGCAGCCTGCCATTTTTCAACCGGTAGGGCATTGCGCCCTTCAATCAAAAGCTTGTGCTTCACCAAGGAACCGATGGCTGCTGGGTCGAGGTTGCGATATTCCTGCCATTCGGTAGCCAGCACTAGGGCATCGGCATCTTTGGCCGCAAGTTCAACCGATTGTTCGGTAGTCAGGTGAGGATGCTGCTTATTCACATTCGCCAGTGAGATTGGGTCGTGAACCACAACCGAAGCGCCGGCTTTTTTGAGCAAGTCTGCGATTGCAATCGAGGGGCTATCGCGCAGGTCGTCTGAGTTTGGCTTGAAGGCGGCGCCTAGCACAACAACCTTTTTGCCCTGAAGGCTACCCAGTTCGCGCTGTGCAATTTCAACCACGCGGTCGCGGCGGCGAAGGTTCACGGCGTCTATGTCTGCCAAGAATTCAACGGCTTTCCCAACGCCAAGCTCTTCGGCTCGGGCCATGAAGGCGCGAATGTCTTTCGGTAGGCAACCGCCGCCAAAGCCAATTCCGTTTCGCAAGAACTTGTTTCCGATGCGTTCGTCATAACCGATTGCCTCAGCGAGTTGAACGGCATCGGCACCGGCCACCTCGGCAACTTCTGCCATGGCGTTAATAAAGCTGATTTTGGTGGCCAAAAACGAGTTGGCGGCAACCTTCACCAGCTCGGCGGTAGGAATATCAATGACCAAGAACGGGGTTCCCAGGTCGGTAATCGATTTGTAAACCTGTCGAAGCAACTCTTCGCTTCGCGCGTCGTTCACGCCAATCACAATTCGGTCTGGGCGCAGGGAATCTTCAAGTGCGGTGCCCTCACGCAAGAACTCGGGGTTCCAGGCAAGGTGCGGTGCGAAACCTGCCTCGGCAGCCAAAAGGGCGGTGAGTTCTTGGGCGGTGCCTACCGGCACGGTTGACTTGCCCGCAACCACGGCGTCTTCTCGCAAGAATGGCGCCAAGGCTTTTACGGCATCGCGCAGGTAGCCGGTGTTGGCTGCGTAACTTCCTGGTAACTGTGGGGTGCCAACACAAAGAAAGTGAATGTCGGCCTCGAGTGATTCAAGATCGTGATCTGGCTTGAAGGTTATGTTTCCAGCAGCAATCACTTTTTGCAGGGCCTCATCAAGCCCAGGTTCAAAGAACGGAATGACCCCATTTTGCAGGTCACGCAGGCGGTCTGGGTTGGCCTCGATGCCAATAACTTCGTGGCCTAGTTCTGCCATGGCTACCGCGTGGGTAGCCCCCAAATAGCCGAGTCCTATTACAGTGATTTTCACCCCTCAAGTTTAGTTGGGGTTTACCTCGACCGTGCCGTAACAAAAGTGGCACTCTGGCGTTAACCTATATGTATCTGCCAAACTTGAGCAGTCTTATGTTTTGAAAGGGCGTCATGGCTAAAAAGCGAAATCTGCGAGCCGTCGACGCTGCCGAAACCACCCCAGATCTTGAAGCCTTTAACCTTTATATCGAAGACGAACTCGAAGAGCTACTCGACGAAGAGTCAAACGAAGAGTTTGGAAACATCGATTACCGCAAGGTTGAAAAGAAAGCCAAGCTAAGCACCTGGAGCGCTCAAGACTTCTCAAACATTTACCTGCGCTACCGGCCTCACCTTGAGCGCCACGCTCGCCGTTTTCTGAACAACCAAACTCAAGTTGACGAGGTTGTTCAAGACGCTTTTCTTTACCTTATGGTCACCCTGCCAGATCTTGATTCAGAAACCGGCGTGCTTCGTTTCTTGAAGTGGAAGGTACGCCTGATTTGCCTAGATGTGCTGCGCGCTTCTGGTCGAGCCGTCGTTAATAGCATCGATGACCACGCCGAAATGATGGCAGACGACCCAGAAATTTCTGCCGGGCTTGAGCAGGCAGACGACGCCGCAATCGTGAAGCTAGCCCTAAGCAAGCTGAACCCTCGCCACCGCGAAGTGCTTATTGCCAGCCTCTATGAAGAGAAGACCCACGAGCAGGTTGCCGCTCAAATCGGCCTCAGCGAGAACGCCACCCGCCAACTCATCTTCCGTGCCCGTGCTGCCTTCAAGAAGGCTTTGCTCGGCGACGACATCGACACCGAGGGAATGTCGGTTTCGGCCATCCTTTCGGTTGCTGCCCGACGTGCCGCAGAAGAGGGCAAGAAGGTTGGCGCTCAAGCCATGATCTTCGTGCTTTTCTTGGCCCTTAGCATTGGTGCCTTTGTAAACTTCGGCGGGCGCAACCAGTCCCAACACCAGGTTGCCGACGGTGCCCACACCTCAGCACCGATCGCCACACCAGAAACCCCTTCGGTTAGCCCTGCGCCAAGTGAATCGAGTGAACCAAAGCCGATCGCATCTGCTTCGGCAGAAGCTACCGAGCAAGCCCAGGTTGCGGCAGACCCAATCAGCGAAGCTCAAGTTATTAAGTTGAGTAAAGCATCGGCAAACACCGCCAGCTTCTATCGGCTTTCAAACAATGGTCAAAATAACCAAACCTTTGTGGTTGGGCAAGGCTCGCTAGCGTCTGCCACCTTCGACTACATGACCCAAGCGGTTCCGTCGGTGCAGAACCTGAACCTGCAAATCATTGTTGACTCAGTCACTTATTTCGTTACTCCTGCAAACGCCAAGGTAACATCCACGCAGAATTCAGACGGCACAACGTCGGTAACAGTCTTAGCGTCACTTAAGTATGTTTACAATAAGGCTGGTCAAGTTTTCACTGACCTTTACATAAACGAACAAAACATGCTTTTGAACCTAAAGTTCGATAGCCAAAACGCACTCTTGCAGGCCAACCTGAATCTGGCCCCGAACTACTAAAAAACTGGGTAAAGTTCGTCGTCATTTTTAGACCGATTTGAACTTGGCTGATAAAATAAGCGAATCAAAATCGTAACAAGTGGCGCAATTTCGCGTTACTTGTTATTAGAGCGTATTTTGGGCTGCACTTTGGCCCAACTCATTCTCAGCTCAGTGCTCATCCGCATGTAATGAGTAAACCTAAGAAAAGGAAAACATGATCAACATCTCGACTCGTAAGGGTCTTGGTTTTGGTGCTGTGGTTGCACTAGCGACCACTCTGTTCGCAGGTGCTCCAGCAGCACACGCGGCAGCAAACGCCCCAGTAACCTTGACCGGCA
>CANFOX010000052.1 GCA_947448845.1 Microbacteriaceae bacterium
AGCGAGAAGATGTGGCCAATGGCCAATTCGGCCGCAGAGATCACATTGGATGTTGGGGCATTCACAACCATGACACCGGCCGCGGTGGCTGCCTTGATGTCAACATTGTCGAGACCAACCCCAGCGCGCGCGATAACCTTCAGACCAGGCGCTGCCGCAATGGCTTCAGCGTCAACCTGGGTTGCCGATCGCACCAAGATGGCACTGGCGGTGGCAAGTTCCTTCAGCAGCGCTGGGCGGTCGGTGCCATCAACGTTGCGCACCTCGAAGTCTGGCCCGAGCGCCTCAACGGTAGCAGGTGAAAGCTCTTCAGCAATAAGTACAACTGGCTTAGTCACAGTGAATCCTAAAAAGATTGGGCCGCAACTTCATTGGGCGGCAGACCCCACAAGTCTACCGAAGCCTAGGCGTTACTTGATTAGGTCGAGCGAGAAAGGAAACTCGAAGTCTTTTTTGTCTCGCACCCGAAGCCCGGCAATAATGCAAAAGCCAGCATTCAAAACCCACACCAAACCCGGCAAGAAACTAAGAATGCCAAAACTCACCAAAGTGGCGGCACCAGCTGTGGCCCAGAGCACCAGCATGGTGATGCCCCAGTTGAGTGCGGCTCTGGTTTGGGAAGCAAGAAACTCGCCCTTGTCGCGAAGCATTACCCATGCGATGTAAGCCGCCACAGCGGGAAACAATGCGCCGGCAAAGTGTGTGAGCATGGCCTGCTGGCGCTCTTCATCGGTGACCTTTGGTTTCTTAGTTGCCATCACTGCCCACTTTCTTGATTAGTTCTCAACAATAAAAGTAAATCCCCTTCAAGTGAATGAAGGGGATTTACCTATGCACAAATCTTTAGCGAGCGGCGTTACCTTCTTGGTAATCGTCGGCGTTCTTGATCCACGAGAACAGCTTGCGCAAACCGCGACCCACTGCCTCGATTGGGTGAGCCTCGCCCTTGGCGCGAAGTGCTAGGAACTCTGGGGCACCGGCATCCTGGTCGGCAACAAAGCGGCGCGCGAAGGTGCCGTCTTGAATGTCGGTGAGAACGTCGCGCATGCGAGCCTTTACCTCCGGGCCAATAACGCGTGGGCCTGAGATGTAGTCGCCATACTCGGCGGTGTCAGAAACCGACCAACGCTGCTTAGCAATGCCACCTTCATACATGAGGTCAACAATGAGCTTTAGTTCGTGAAGAACCTCGAAGTAGGCAACCTCTGGCTGGTAGCCAGCTTCGGTTAGGGTCTCGAAGCCGTACTGAATTAGCTGCGAAGCACCACCACAGAGAACTGCCTGCTCGCCGAATAGATCGGTTTCGGTCTCTTCGGTGAAAGTGGTCTTGATGGTTCCGGCACGGGTTCCACCAATGGCCTTTGAATAGCTCAGGCCAAGCTCAAAAGCCTTGCCCGATGCGTTCTGCTCTACTGCAACTAGGTTTGGCACACCGCGGCCAGCAACATATTCGCGACGAACAATGTGGCCTGGGCCCTTTGGTGCAACCAGGAACACGTCAACACCGGTTGGTGGAACGATGTAGCCGTAGCGAATAGCAAAACCGTGACCGAAAACGAGTGCGTCGCCCTCTTCTAGGTTCTTCTCGATCGAGTCGGTGTAAAGATCGCGCTGACGAGGGTCTGGTGCAAGCACAACGATAACGTTTGCCCACTTGGCGGCCTCTGCTGGGGTCAAAACCTTCAGCCCCTGCTCTTGCGCCTTAGCAATCGACTTCGAGCCAGCCTGCAGACCAACTACAACATCCACGCCTGAATCTTTCAGGTTTAGAGCATGTGCGTGACCCTGCGAGCCGAAGCCGATAACGGCAACCTTGCGGCCCTGAATCAAACTGAGGTCGGCATCCTTGTCATAGAAAATTTCAGCCATTGTTTTTCTCCTTTTTTGCTAGATCTTTTGGTTTATTTCAAAACTTTTTCGGTAATCGATTTTGAGCCGCGACCCATCGCAAGAATTCCCGATTGAACGAGTTCTTTGATGCCGAAAGGCTCGAGCACCTTGATGAACGCCTGACACTTGGCGGTATCGCCAGTTACCTCGATAATCAGTGCATCGCTCACAACGTCGATAACGCGTGCACGAAACAAGGTTACCGCTTCGAGCACCTGTGAGCGAGTAGAAGCATCGGTTCGCACCTTGATAAGCATGTGATCGCGCTGAACCGCTTGGTCTGGTTCGAGCTCAACAATCTTGATCACGTTGATTAGCTTGTTCAGCTGCTTGGTTACCTGCTCGAGCGGCGCACCCTCCACGGTTACCACTGCGGTAATTCGTGATAACCCTTCAATTTCACTTGTGCCCACGGCAAGCGATTCAATGTTGAAGCCGCGGCGAGCAAAAAGCCCTGCAACGCGTGTTAGTAGACCCGGCTTGTCTTCAACTAGTAGCGAAAGTACGTGCTTTGACATTTCTACTCCTCGCCATCCCAGATCGGTGCCGCATCGCGGGCATATTGAACTTCGTCGTTTGAAACACCGGCGGCAACCATTGGCCAAACCATTGAGTCACGGCTCACGATGAAGTCAATGACTACCGGGCGGTCGTTAGTTTCAATGGCCAACTTAATGGCCTTGTCGATGTCTTCTTCTTTTTCAACACGGATTCCCAAACAGCCGTAAGCCTCAGCCAACTTCACGAAGTCGGGAATCATCAGCGCATCGGTGCCGGTGTGTAGATCGGTGTTCGAGTAGCGCTTGTTGTAAAACAGTGTCTGCCACTGGCGAACCATTCCCAGTGAAGAGTTGTTGATGATGGCAACCTTGATTGGAATGTTGTTGATGGCACAGGTTGCCAACTCTTGGTTGGTCATCTGAAAACAACCGTCGCCGTCGATTGCCCAAACCAAGCGGTCTGGCTGCGAAACCTTGGCGCCCATTGCCGCCGGAACCGAGTAGCCCATAGTGCCGGCGCCGCCGGAGTTGAGCCACGAATTCGGGCGCTCATATTTGATGAATTGAGCCGACCACATTTGGTGCTGACCAACGCCGGCCGCGTAAACGGCCTCTGGGCCAGAAAGTGCACCGATGCGCTCAATCACGTGCTGTGGCGAAAGTTTGCCGTCATCGGCAGCGGTGTAACCAAGCGGGTAACGCTCTTTGAGTCCGTTCAGGAATGACCACCACTCGGCGATTTCAGGCTTGCGCCCTTTGAGCTCAGCGTTTAGTTCGCCAAGCACCTCTTTGGCATCGCCAACGATTGGAACATCGGCAAACCGAATTTTGCCGATTTCGGCGGGGTCAATGTCAACGTGAATAACCTTCGCTCCAACGGCAAAGCTTTTCACGTCTCCGGTAACACGGTCGTCAAATCGTGCACCAAGGGTAATCAATAGGTCAGACTTCTGCAGTGCGGTTACCGCAGGAACGGTTCCGTGCATTCCCGGCATGCCAAGATTTTGCGGGTTCGAATCGGGGAAGGCACCGCGAGCCATCAGCGTTGTAACCACTGGTGCACCAATAATCTTGGCCAACTCGGCAAGTTCAGCGTTAGCTCTGGCGCGAATGATTCCGCCACCAACGTAGAGAACCGGGCGCTTCGAATCAAGAATCATTTCAGCGGCAGCCTGAATCTGCTTTCCATGCGGTTTGGTAACCGGCTTATAGCCAGGTAGGTCAACCTTTGGAGGCCAAATAAACGGCACGGGGGTGTTCTGGGCATCTTTGGTTACGTCAACCAAAACTGGGCCGGGGCGGCCGGTGGTAGCAATCAAAACGGCAGCCGCCAGAGTCTCTGGAATTTCTTCGGCTCTAGTTACCAAGAACGAGTGTTTGGTGATCGGCATGGTGATTCCAACGATATCTGCCTCTTGAAACGCGTCGGTTCCAATCAGCTTCGAACCCACCTGGCCGGTAATGGCAAGTAGCGGAACGGAATCCATGTGAGCATCTGCAATGGCGGTAACCAGGTTGGTGGCGCCAGGGCCAGAGGTGGCAATACAAACGCCAAGTTTGCCGCTCGCCGATGCATAACCCTCGGCTGCGTGACCGGCACCCTGCTCGTGGCGAACCAAAATGTGACGAATCTTTTTCGAATCCATCAGTGGGTCGTAGGTTGGCAAAATAGCGCCACCGGGCAGCCCAAAAATATCTTCGACGCCTAGAAGTTCTAGGCTTCGAATAATGGCCTGAGCGCCTGTAAGTATTTCGTTAGTCATTGAATCCTCGTTTGCTTTTTAGCGATGGATTGCGAATTATCCGGTGATGGCACCTTTAGCTGCAGATGCCACAAGCTTCGAATATTTCGCGAGAACGCCTCGGGTATAGCGCGGTGCAAGCGGGGCCCAACTTGCCTTACGGGCCTCCAACTCGGCTGGCTCAACGAGTAGTTCGAGCGAACGAGCGGCGATGTCGACTCGAATTAAGTCTCCATCGCGAACCAGAGCAATTGGTCCACCTTCGGTGGCCTCTGGTGCAATGTGTCCGATGCAAAGGCCGGTTGTGCCGCCTGAGAATCTTCCGTCTGTTAAGAGTAATACATCTTTGCCAAGGCCGGCACCCTTGATTGCTCCAGTAATGGCTAGCATCTCGCGCATTCCAGGGCCACCCTTTGGGCCTTCGTAGCGAATTACAACAACGTCACCCGCCGAAATCTTGCCTTCGGTTAGTGCGTCCATGGCCGCACGTTCGCGCTCAAACACGCGAGCTGGGCCGGTAAAGCTTTCTAGGTCAAAGCCCGCGGTCTTCACAACGGCACCCTCTGGGGCCATAGAACCCTTTAGCACTGCAATTCCGCCAGTCTTGTGAATTGGGTTACTAAGAGCGCGAATGATTTTGCCATCTGGGTCTGGCGGGTTGATCGAGGCCAAGTTCTCTGCCACGGTCTTACCGGTCACGGTGAGGGCATCGCCGTGGATCAATCCGGCATCAAGCAGCGCCTTCATAACAACCGGAACGCCACCAACGCGGTCAACGTCTGCCATCACGAACTGACCAAATGGCTTTAGGTCGCCGAGGTGTGGAACCTTGTCGGCGATTCGGTTGAAGTCATCCAGGCTCAAATCGACCTCGGCCTCGTGTGCAATCGCGAGCAGGTGAAGCACGGCGTTGGTTGAGCCACCGAATGCCATAACAACCGCAATCGCGTTCTCGAAAGCCTTTTTGGTCAAAATGTCGCGAGCGGTGATGCCAAGCCGAAGCAGATTTACAACAGCCTCACCCGAGCGGTGCGCCCAGTTGTCGCGGCGACGGTCCGCCGAAGGCGGAGCTGCCGAGCCGGGAAGGCTCATGCCGAGGGCTTCTGCCGCGCTAGCCATGGTGTTTGCGGTGTACATGCCACCGCAGGCACCTTCGCCTGGGCAAATCGCCTTTTCAATTCGGTCGAGGTCTTCGAGCGACATTTTGCCTGCCTTGCAAGCACCAACCGCCTCGAAAGCGTCGATGATGGTTACCTGCTTCTCGGTGCCGTCTTCTAGGCGCACCCAGCCAGGGGCAATCGAACCCGCATACAAAAACACGCTCGACAAATTTAGGCGAGCCGCGGCCATCAACATGCCAGGAAGCGACTTGTCGCAACCAGCCAATAGCACGGAACCGTCGAGACGTTCTGCCTGCATAACGGTTTCAACCGAATCGGCGATAACTTCACGAGAAACCAGAGAGAAGTGCATTCCCTCGTGGCCCATTGAGATGCCGTCGGAAACCGAGATGGTTCCGAACTCGAGTGGGTAACCGCCACCCTGGTGAACGCCTTCTTTGGCGGCCTGAGCCAAGCGGTCGAGCGAAAGGTTACAAGGGGTTACTTCATTCCAAGAACTTGCTACACCGATCTGGGGTTTTACCCAGTCTTCATCGCCCATGCCAACGGCACGCAGCATGCCGCGCGAGGCGGCTTTTTCGATTCCATCAGTTACATCGCGGCTGCGCGGTTTCATGTCAGCGGTCATTCAATAAGTCTAAACCTTCCACTTCGCCGAAAAAAGGCGGTGAAGCCTAAGATGAAGTCGTGATTACCAGCCGCATTTACCGCAACGGAATGCTCACCGCAGACTGGGTTGACCTCGACCAAATCAGCGAACTCTCTGAGCAAACCGACTGCTTCTTCTGGGTAGACCTGGTTAGCCCAAGCCCAAAGCAGCTCGAGAAACTTGGGCGAGAGCTTGGCTTTCACGAGCTGGCTATCGAAGATGCCCTGAAAGGTCGCCAAAGACCAAAACTTGAGCACTACGACACTTACCTATTCATCAATGCATACAGCGTGGAATACCTTGCCGAAAGCGGTGAACTCAAGCAGAACGAAATCTCGGTTTTCGTGACTGAGCGTGGCATCATCACACTGCGCGACGACGAAGACTTCTCTGTTGAAGTTCTCACCAAGCGGTGGGATGACTCGGCCGTTCTGGCATCCAATGGTGTTGGCTACCTGCTTTGGGGTCTGCTTGATCTAATCGTCGACAGTTACTTTGATGTGGTTCAGAAATTGGATGACGAAATCGACGCACTTGAAGACATGCTGTTCGAGAGCCGCCGCAAAGACAGTGAGATTCAGAAACGGTCTTACGAACTTCGCAAAGCCATCGTGGTGCTTCGCCGCATTGCGATTCCGATGCGCGAGGTTTTGAACCCGATTGTTCGCCGCGACACCCAGGTTATTTCGAATGGCATGTTCGCTTATTTTCAAGACATTTACGACCACGTGATGCGCGTTGCCGACTGGACAGACTCGCTTCGCGACCTGGTAACCACGCTTCTGGAAACCAACCTCACCATTCAGGGAAACAACATGAACTTGGTGATGAAAAAGGTAACCAGTTGGGCTGCCATCATTGCGGTTCCAACCGCTATCACTGGTTTCTATGGCCAAAACGTTCCATACCCTGGCTTCAACAGTGAGTGGGGGTTCTTGATTTCAACCGCCGCTATTCTGGTTGGCTCGGTGGGCCTTTACATCGCTTTTAAGCGCAGAGACTGGTTGTAGCCTTAAGCCATGGTTGACGCCACCTCAATGCCCACCGGGCTAGCCCTTTACACAACAGCTGCCGAGGCGGCAGCAAGTCGAGTAATCACCGCCTACTCAACCTCTTTTGGTTGGGCAACGAAACTACTTGGCAAAGATTGCCGACAGCACGTTGAAAACATCTACGCTCTGGTGCGAGTTGCCGACGAGGTGGTTGATGGCGCTGCCGCAGAAGCCGCCAGCTTCTATAACTCAGAAGATCTAACGCCTGGCTTTTTTCTTTCAGAGCTCGAGTTAGAGGTTTACCGCTCTTTGGTTAGCGGCTATAGCACCAACCTCGTGGTGCACGCCTTCGCCAGCACCGCCATCAAGGTTGGAATCGACGAAGATCTGATTCGCCCGTTCTTCAGCTCAATGCGCGCCGACCTCACCCAAACCGAGCACAGCCGCGAAAGCTTCGAGCGCTATGTTTACGGTTCAGCCGAAGTGGTTGGGCTCATGTGCTTGAAGGTATTTCTGCACGGTCGGGTGTTTAGCGAAGATCAGCACCAAACATTGGTGGCCGGTGCCAGAGCACTCGGCTCGGCTTTTCAAAAGGTCAATTTCTTGCGTGACCTTGCGGCAGACTTCAAAAAGCTCGGTCGCAGTTACTTTCCTGGCGTGAACGTGAACACCTTCAACGAAGAGCAGAAACTTGAACTGGTGGCCGACATTCAGAACGAACTAGATATCTCAGCCAAATCGATTGCCTTGCTGCCAAAGAGTTCACGCCGCGCCGTTCTAGCAGCTCAAATGCTTTTCGAAGAGCTGAACAATCGCATCAAGGCAACGCCGGCGCAACAATTGATAACCTCGCGAATAAGCGTTCCCAACCTGGCAAAACTCGGAATTCTTCGAAAAGCCGCAACAGCCGCATGACTCAAAAAACTGCAATAGTAATCGGCGGCGGCATTGCCGGGCTGTCGACGGCTGCCATTTTGGCTAAAGCTGGCATGAAGGTGAAACTCTTTGAGGGTCGCGAAAGAGTTGGCGGTCGCGCATATACCTACGAGCAAGATGGTTTCAAGTTTGACCTCGGCCCAAGTTGGTATCTGATGCCAGACGCCTTTAATCAATTCTTCAAACTAATGGGCACCACCGCTGCCGAACAGTTGAACCTGGTGCGCCTCGACCCTGCCTATAAAACTGTTAATCAAGATTCACCGCAGGCCATTGTGGTTCACGGCGATCTTGCCAAGACCAAAGCTGCCTTTGAAGCAGAAGAGCCCGGTTCGGCAGAGGCGCTGCAGCGATACCTGAATTCGGCTGAAGAAACCTACAAACTAGCCCTCGAGCATTTTCTCTATACAAACTTCGAAAACGCCAAGTCGTTTACCCACC